>JAJXZI010000210.1 GCA_021780115.1 bacterium
TCGATGCCGCGGAACCAGACCCCGGCCAGGGCGAACAGCAGGCACATCGGCACGATGAGGATGATCGCCAGCGGGAGCGACCAGCTTTCGTATTGGGCGGCGAGCACCAGGAACATCATCAGCACGCAGAGCGGGAAGATGTAGATGGCGGTGTTACCGGCCAGGATTTGCAGCAGGTTCAGGTCGGTCCACTCGATGGCCATGCCGCGCGGCAGGACGCGTTGGGCCAGGTCGTTCATGAACCGGATGGCGTCGCCCGAGCTGACGCCCGGTGGCGTATTGCCGGTGATCTCGGCCGTTGGATACATGTTGTAATGTCCGACCAGCACCGGCGCGTTGATGTCGCGCACCGTCACCAGCGTGCCCAGCGGGACCATCTCGCCTTTCGCGTTGCGGGTCTTGAGATTCTTCACCTCGTCGGGTTTGTCGCGGAAGGGCGCGTCGGCTTGCGCGACGACGTGGTAAGGCCGTCCGTAGATGGTGAAATCGTTCACGTAAAGCGAACCGAGGTAGATGGAGAGGGTGTCCCAAACGTCGTTCAGCGGCACCCCCATCGACTCCGCCTTGGCGCGGTCCACGTCCAGGAACACCTGCGGCACGCCGGCGCGGAAGGTGGATAGCGCCCCGGAGACGCGCTTCTGCGGGTCCTGGCTGGCGGCGCCGGCCAGTTGGTACGTCGCCGCCTGCAAGGCCGCGTAGGTGTTGTTCCCGCGGTCTTCGACCTGAAGCTTGAATCCGCCCACGATGCCCAGGCCGTCCACCGGCGGCATGCCGAACACGCCGATGTAGGCGTCCTGGATGTTCGCCGCGGCGATTTTCGCCTGGAGCTGGCGAATGATGACATTGGCCGTGAGGCCGTCCTTGACGCGCTCCTCAAACGGCTTGAGCCGGATGAACATGCTGGAGGCATTGGCGCTGTTGCCCAGGGAGATCAGCGACAACCCGGCGAACTCCGACACCGCCTCGATGCCGGGCGTTTCCTGGATGAGCTGGAAGACCCTCGCGCTCACCCCTTCGGTGCGCTGGAGCGAGGCGCCATCGGGGAGCTGCATGTAGCAGAACAGCGCGCCCTTGTCCTGCGTCGGAATGAAGCCGGTCGGCACTTTCTCGAAGCCGAACCAGGTGAGCGCCAGCAAGCCCGCATACAGCAGCACGCCGACGCCACAATGCCGCAGAAAGCGGCGCAGGCCGGCGACGTAGCCCAACCGGCTGGAATCGAACACGCGGTTGAAACCACTGAACAACCAGCCGACCGAGCCGTGAAGGACGCGGCCGATGGTGTCTTTTGGCGCGTGATGCGGCTGCAGCAGCAGCGCGCTCAGCGCCGGACTGAGGGTGAGCGAGTTGAAGGCGGAGATCAGCGTCGAGACCGCGATGGTCAGGGCGAACTGCTGGTAGAATTTTCCGGTGATGCCGCTGATGAACGCCGTGGGGATGAACACCGCGCTGAGCACCAGCGCGATGGCGATCACCGCGCCGCTGACTTCCTCCATGGCCTTCTTGGTCGCGTCCACCGGCGAAAGTCCTTCCGCGATGTGACGCTCGACGTTCTCGACGACGACGATGGCGTCGTCCACCACGATGCCGATGGCCAGCACCAGGCCGAAGAGCGTGAGGTTGTTGAGGGAGAAGCCGAAGGCCGTCATCGCCGCGAAGGTGCCGATAAGCGAGACGGGCACGGACACCAGCGGGATGAGCGACGCGCGCCAGTTTTGCAGGAACAGGACGACGACGAACACGACCAGGAGAATCGCCACGATCAGCGTGTGGATCACCGCGCGGATGGACTCGCGGATGAAGGCTGAGGTGTCGAAAGCGATGTGATATTCCAGTCCAGCCGGGAATTCCTTCGCCAGTTCCTTCATCGTCCGCTCGATCTCGTTGGCCGTCTCGATGGCGTTGGAATCGGGCTGCTGGAACAGCGCGATGGCCGCCGCCGGCGTGCCGTTGAGCCGGCTGTCAATGCTGTAGTCGTTGGCGCCCAGTTCCACCCGGGCCACGTCCCGCAGGCGCGTGATCTGGCCGCCCGTATCGGATTTCACGACGATGGCGCCAAATTCCTCCGGAGTGACCAGGCGGCCCTGGGCACGGACCGCGAGCTGGAAAAGGTTGCCCGGCGGCTGCGGTGCCTGACCGAACAACCCCGCCGCCACCTCGATGTTCTGCCGGCGCAGCGCCGCGACGATGTCGCTGGCCGTGAGGTTGCGCGCCGAGATCTTGTTCGGGTCGAGCCAGATTCTCATGCAGTAATCGCGGGCGCCGAAAATGATCGAATCGCCGACGCCCGGCAGCCGGGCCAGCACGTCCCGCACGTGGAGGTAGGCGTAGTTGCTGAGGTAGATCGGATCGTATTTGCCGCTGGGGGAGATCAGGCTGACGATCATCGCGATCGTCGGCGAGCGTTTGCGGGTGATGACGCCGAGCGTGCGCACCTCCTCCGGCAGGCGCGGCAAGGCGCCGTCCACGCGATTCTGGACGAGCACCTGCGCCGTGTTCGGGTCCGTGCCGACGTTGAAAGTGACCGAGAGCCGCATCGAGCCGTCGCTGCTGCACTGCGCGGACATGTAAAGCATGTTCTCGACGCCGTTGATCTGTTCCTCCAGCGGCGTGGCCACGGTGTCGGCGACCGTCTCCGCGTTGGCGCCGGGATAGACCGCCTGGACGAAAATCGTCGGCGGCGTGATCTCCGGGTATTGGGCGATCGGGAGCGTGTAGAGCCCGATCACGCCCAGCAACACGATGAAGATGGACAGGACGGCCGCAAAGATCGGCCGGCGGATGAAGAAATGGGAGAATTTCACCGGATAATCAATTCAGAGGGACCAGGGACACGTTGCCAGGAACAAATCCAAAAGCCGAAACCCGCTCCGCGCGCCGGCATCGCCGGCGCAATCGTCGCAGCCCGCGACGGTCCCGAACGAGCCGCAGCGGCTGGGGAGTCTGGCGCGACGCGCACCCCGATCCCAACCGACTCGCTTCCCGGCGGCGGATTTCGAGTTTCATAACGGCGGCCTCAGTTGCGGCTTGCCTTTTCCGCAGCGGCCGGTTCCGGCCCGGCGGTCGGCGCGCCCGCCGTCTGCGCTTCCACCTTCATGCCGGGACGCAACATCATCACCGTCATCAGGCCGTTGACCACCACGCGGTCCTCCGGCGTGAGTCCCTTGAGGACGGCGCGCAAATCACCGTAAGCCCGGCCGGTTTCGATGGGCCGGTTCTCGACGGCGCCTTCCGGGGTGACCACGTACGCGTACTTGTAGCCCTGGTCCGACCCGACGGCGACGTCCGGGATGAGCAGCCGGGGTTCGGGGGCCCCCGCCATCACCCGCAGGCGGGCGAACATCCCCGGCACCAGCGCGCGGTCGGGATTGGCGAACACCGCCCGCAACCGGATGGTGCCGGTCTGCGGGTTCACCTGGTTGTCGAAGAAATCAAGCCGCCCCCGATGTGGGAAACCGGGATCCTGGACCAACGCCAGTTCGCAGGCGAGCGAGCCGTCCGGATTGGCCTGCGCGTTGCGCCGGTACTGCGCAAACGCACCTTCGTCCACGTCGAAATAGCAGTAAATCGGATCCTGCGACACGAGCGTGGCGAGCACCGTCGGGCCGCTGCCGCCCTGCACCAGGTTGCCGACGGTGACCAGCCGGCGGCCGATCTTGCCGCTGATCGGCGCGGTGATCCGCGTGTAACTCAGATCAAGTTTCGCCGACTCCTCGGCGGCGCGGGCCGCGGCCAGCGCCGCTTCGGCCTCCCGCACGGCCTTGCTGCGGTTGTCGTATTCCTCCTCGGAAATGGCCTTGGTGCCGCGCAGCCCCTCGGCGCGTTGCAGATCGTTCCGGGTCAGGTCCAGATGCGTCTCCGCCTGGCGCCGCTGGGCCTGCGCGCGGTCCAGCGCGGCTTGATACGGCCGGGGATCGACCACAAACAGCGGGTCACCGCTCTTGACCTCCGCGCCGTCCGCGAAGTGAATTGAATCGAGATAGCCGGTGACGCGCGGGCGCACGTCCACCATTTCCACCGCCTCGAGATGGCCGGGATACTCGTCCCAGTTGGTGACCGTGAGGCGCTGCGGCAGCGCCACCGTGACCTTCGGCGGCGGCCGCGGCGGCGCCGCGGCGGGGGGGCGCGAACAGGAAGTCGTCAGCGCCGCCGCGGCGACGCCGGCGCAGAGCGCGGGAACCAGCGAGTGTTTCATAAATTCAGTCGCAACAGATATGTGGAAACAGATCAGGGGGCGATGCGTCCGGCCGTGCTCAACGGCATCCTTCCGTAAGCGTCGGGGCGCGCAGGCCCGCGGCGAAAAACACGGTCATCTCGGAAAGCACCCGGTCCGTGTCCACCGGATCGCGGGTGTCCGCCGCTTCCTTTTCGATTCGCCGGCGATTGCACAGGACGAACGCCAGGGCGCCCCAGACGAACTCGATCCGCCAGCGCAAGTCCGCGGCGGGGACCTTCGGCAGGCTCCGGCGCAAGGCGTCCTGGAAGGCGGTCCGCACCTCCTCGTGCTGGCCGCGCAGCAGTTGCTGCGTCTGCCGGTTGGGCTCGGTGGCGATCCGGCCGATCAAGCGCATCACCACCTGCCGTTGGGCCGAGGCGCAGACGGCCAGGCGCAGGGGCGGCAGCAGCATCGCCTCCAGGATGGTTTCCACGGACAGCGGCCGGCCGCGCGCGGCCTGCTCGGACTGCCGCAACCGGTCCAGTTGCTCCTGCCGCAGTGGGCCGAAACGCCGTTTGAGCACGGCCTCCATCAGGCCTTTCTTGGACCCGAAGTAGTAATACACCGTGGCCAGGTTGACCCCCGCGGCCAGCACAATCTGCCGCAGCGAGGCGCCTTCGAAACCGGATTCTGCGAAGGCGCGCTCGGCGGCCTCCAGAATCCGGGCGCGGCGGTCAGGGACGGGCATCGTGCGCATGGTGTCAAACGCTCGTTAAAATGTAAACGGACGTTCAATAACACACCGCCAGCGCGGCGTCAAGACCCGGTCCGGCGCCGCCGCGGCGGCGCTTGGAAGCGTTTGCCGCGGCTCAGCGCAGGAGTGCCTCGGCGTGGCGGCGGGCGGTGGCGGACTGGCCGCCGAGCATCCGCGCCAGCTCCGTCACCCGTTCGTTCCGGTCCAGCCGCCGGATGTGGGAAACCGTCCGGTCGCCCTGCGATTCCTTGGTGACGACGTAATGCGCCTGGGCCTGCGCGGCGACCTGGGGCAGGTGCGTGACGCAGAGCACCTGCCGCTTCGCGCCCAGTTGCCGCATCTTCTCGCCCACCACGCGCGCCGTTTCGCCGCCGACGTTCGCGTCCACCTCGTCAAACACGAGCACGGGGATTTCGTCCTCGGCGGCCAGCACGGTCTTGAGCGCCAACATCACCCGCGCCATTTCGCCGGAGGAGGCGATGGCCCGCAGCGGACGGGCCGGTTCGCCGGGGTTCGGCGCGAACTGGAACTCGACCGTGTCCCACCCGGTGGCCGGCGGGGCGCCGGGCGCGGGGTCCGGCGTCGTGAGGGCGACGCCAAACTGGCTCTGTTTGAAGCCGAGATCACCCAGTTGCCTCGTCACCGCCTGGCTGAGTCTGGGAATGACTTTACGCCGGTGCGCGGAGAGTTCCCGGCCCGCCTGCCGTAATTCCTCGTCCACCGCGGCCAACGCGGCGTTGAGGCGGGCGAGTTCGGTGTCGCGCTCTTCCAGTTGGCGCAGTTTGCCGCGGGCCTCCTCGCCGAAGGCGACGACCGCCGCGAGGGTCGGGCCGTATTTCCGTTTGAGCGACTGGAGGAGGTTGAGCCGCTCTTCGAGTTGCTGGAGCCGTCCGGGATCGGTTTCCAGCTTGTCGGCGTACCGCGAGAGTTCGTCCTGAAGTTCGCGCGCCGCCGAGGCGAGTAGCCCGTGGGTGGCCAGCAGCGGCTGCGCCGACGGATCGACCCGCGCCAGTTCCTGCACCAGGCGCCCCAGCGTGCCGGCCTGCCCGAGCAAGGAGGGGTCGTCCTCCGCGAGTTGGGCCAGCGCCGCCTGGCTGAGTTGGAGCAGCTTGGCGGCGTTGCTGGCGCGCTGGTGCTCCCGTTGGAGCGCCGTCTCCTCGTCCGGTTGGAGCGCCGCCGCCGTGATTTCATCCACCTGGAAGCGCAGCAGGTCGAGCTGTTGGGCGTAGGTCCGTTCGTCCACGACCAACGCGGCTTTCTCCGCCGCCAGCGCGGCGCGGCGGCGGACCCGCGCGGCGAACGCCTCCCGTTCGCTCTCCAGTCCGCCGAAGGCATCGAGGATGGCGAGTTGCCGGGCCGGGTGCAGGAGCGACTGGTGGTCGTGCGGCCCGTGGATGTCCACCAGCCATTCGCCGAGGACGGCCAACTGCTGCAGCGTGGCGGGCGAGCCGTTGATGAACTGGCGGTTGGCGCCGGCGGCGGTGAACGTGCGCTTGAGGAGCAGGCGGTGGTCTTCGCACGGCTCCAGCCCGTTTTCCTCCAGGAAGGCGGGCAGCGGCGCCCGCAGGCCGGTGAGGTCGAACACCGCCTCGACGGTGCAACTGTCGCTGCCGCCCCGGAGGAGGGTGCGGGCGGCGCGCTCGCCGAGCAGGAGGGTCAGCGCGCCGATGAGGATGGACTTGCCCGCGCCGGTTTCGCCGGTGATGACGTTGCAGCCGGGCTGCAACTCCAGCGTGAGGTCGGCCACGAGGGCGAGGTTTTTGATGCGCAGCGTCGTCAGCATGGCTAGATTGGCGGACGTCATTTGAGCGATGACGCGCATGAACGGCAAAAGAAAAATCCGAAATCCGAAACCCGAATTCCGAGGAAAACCCGGAATCCGAGGCCAAAAACAGGGTTTCTCCGGCCGTCTTTGCCTGGGGCCGGCGCGGCGGGCGGCGGATCATCCGGCCGCCGTTTTCGGCGGGCGG
>JAJXZI010000102.1 GCA_021780115.1 bacterium
GCACGGCGCCAAGAGCGCGTTCCTCGGATACCGGAAGTACCCGTGTAACATGTGCATTTCGGTGAACGAGCAGGTCGTGCATGGGATCGCCGGGGACACGCGGCTGGGTTTCGGCGATATTGTGAGTCTGGACGTGGGCGTGATCTACGGCGGGTTCGTCGGGGACGTGGCGCGGACGGTGGCGGCCGGCGGGTGCAGTGTCGAGGCGCAGCGGTTGATGGACGTGTCGGAGCAGGCGCTTTACGAAGGCATCGCGCGGGCGGTGCCGGGAAACCGGGTGGCCGATGTCTCTCGCGCCATCCAGAATTGCGTCGAGAGCAACGGGTTCAGCGTCGTGCGCGAGTTCGTCGGGCACGGCGTGGGGCGGTCGATACACGAAGACCCGCAGGTGCCGAACTTTGTGGACAACAAGAAATCGCCCCGGCTGGAGCCGGGCATGACGATTGCCATCGAGCCGATGGTGTGTGCGGGCGGGTCGTCCGTGAAAATCTTGAAAGATGGCTGGACAGCGGTGACGGAAGATGGTTCCCTATCCGCTCATTTTGAGCACACGGTGCTGGTGACCGGAACCGGGCCGGAGATACTGACGTGGCACGAGAGGCCCTCAGAGTTGAAGGTGTCGTTGTCGAGGTGAGGCCCGACGGCGTGTGCCGGGTGGAGTTGGCCAACGGCCACCAAGTGGTGGCGTGGGGCGCGGCCCGGTCGGGCTTGGCCCGAGTGGCGCCCGGGGACAGGTTGATTTTGGAAATGTCGCCCTGCGATTTGTCGAAAGGGCGAGTCGTGGTGGACAGAGAAACAAAAACATGAAAGTTCGCGCATCAGTCAAGAAGCTCTGCGAGCACTGCAAAATCGTGCGGCGCCGCGGCGTCATCCGGGTGATTTGCACCAATGCGCGTCACAAGCAGCGTCAAGGCTAGACTGATTTATGGCACGCATCATCGGCGTTGAGATTCCCGGCCACAAGCGTATCGATATCGCGCTGCGCTACGTGTACGGCATTGGTCCTAGCAACGCGAAGGACATCCTGAGCCGGGCCAAGATCGATCCGGCCATCCGGGCCAAGGACTTGAGCGAGCAGCAGTTGTCCCAGATCGTCCACGCGATCCAGGAAGGCAAATACATCATCGAGGGCGATCTGCGGCGCGAGATCGGCATGAACCTGAAACGGTTGCAGGGCATCAAGTGCTACCGCGGCATTCGCCACCTGCGCGGCCTGCCGGTGCGCGGCCAGCGCACCCAGACCAACGCCCGCACCCGCAAAGGTCCGCGCAAGACCGTCGGCGTGCAGCGCAACCCCAATGCCAAGACGGGCATTCACTGATTTTTCCCATGGCTGACGAACCACAAGAGACGAAGAAGAATCCCGCGCCGGCCCCCCGGAAGGACGCCGTGCGGAAGGAGTCCAAACCGGCGGTCGTTTCCGCGGACGAGAAGGCTGCTGGCTCACCCGCTGCCGAAGCAGCCCCGGCCGGCGGCAAGCCGCCGAAGAAAGCGGCGGCGGGCGCGCCCGGCGCGGAAGCCGCGAAACCGGTTGGCGCCGCCCCGGTTGCCGGCACGGCGCCGACGGCGGAGGATCTCCTGGGTGAGGATCCAGCCGCCAAGAAGATCGTCAAGGCCAAGGGCGCCAAGAACGTCGTCGTGGGCATTGCCAACATCCTGGCGACCTTCAACAACACGATGGTCACCATCACGGACATGCAGGGGAACCTGCTCGGTTGGGCCACTGCGGGGCGCGTCGGCTTCAAAGGCTCGCGCAAGAGCACTGCCTACGCCGCGCAGCAGGTGGCCCAGGAAGCCGCCCGCCAGGCGATGTCCCACGGCATGCGCGAAGTGGAGGTGCGTGTCAAAGGGCCTGGCTCCGGTCGCGAATCCGCCATCCGCGCGCTTCAGGCCATTGGTTTGGACATCAGCAGCATCAAGGACGTGACCCCCGTGCCGCACAACGGCTGCCGTCCCCGCAAGAAGCGCCGCGTTTAGTTCATCTCAGCTCTCCAATCCCCAATTTGGAATTATAAAGCATGGCTCGTTACACTGGTCCTCGCGTTCGCATCAGCCGCCGCTTTGGAGTGCCGATTTTCGGCCCGAGCAAGTATCTCGAACGTCGCAACTACGGTCCCGGCGTCCACGGTCCCAAGTCCCGCCGGAAGCACACCGAGTACGGCTTGGGCCTGCTGGAGAAGCAGAAACTCCGCTATTATTACGGGCTGATGGAACGCCAGTTTCGCAACGTGTACGAACGTGCCCTCCAGCGCCGGGGCGTGACCGGCGAACAGATGCTGCAGATTCTGGAGACGCGCTTGGACAACGTGGTCTATCACTTGGGCTTCGCCAACACTCGTGCCGCGGCGCGGCAGATGGTGAGCCACGGCCACGTCCGGGTGAACGGGCGCAAGGTGAACATCCCCTCCTACGCGCTGAAGGTGAACCAGGTCATCACCGTCAAGGACCACAGCGTGTCGCGCCAGTTGGCCACCAAAAATCTGGAGTCCGCCACCAGCCGCGCGGTGCCGGACTGGCTCTCGTTGAACAAGGAAGAATTCAAGGGTGTCGTCATGCGCATTCCGACGCGCGACGAGATCCAGCCCATCGCCAATGAGCAGGCTGTCGTCGAGTTTTACTCCCGCTAGCACAACCGGCCCTCGTAGCCGAGGGCCAAAGCAATTACACGGGCCGCTCCCCCGAGGCGGGAATCGGTGCGGGAGCGGTCAGATTAAAATTGCCCGAAAGAACCTATGCCAGTACGTCTAGGACGATTCGAAATGCCCAAACGGTTGCAGAAGGAAGAAGCGACCGCGACGGGCACCTACGCCAAATTCGTGGCCGAGCCGTTTGAAACCGGTTACGGACACACTGTTGGAAACTCGCTGCGCCGCGTGCTGCTGTCCTCGCTCGAAGGGGCGGCTATTACCTCCGTCAAGATCGACGGGGCGATGCACGAGTTCACGACCATCGACGGGGTGGTGGAGGATGTCACCGACGTCGTCCTCAACTTGAAGAAAGTCCTCTTCAAGTGCCACACCCGCGAGCCGCAGACGCTCCGCCTGGCGGTGAACAAGGAAGGACCGGTCACGGCCGCCGACATCGAACTGAACCAGAACGTCGAACTGGTGAACAAGGACCAGCACCTCTGCACGCTCGACAAGAAAAAGAAGTTCGAGATGGAGTTGGAAGTGAAGGTCGGCCGCGGCTTTCTGCCCGGCGATGAGAACAAGAAACCGGGTCAGCCGATCGGAGTGATCGCCATCGACTCGCTCTTCTCACCCGTGGCGCGTGTCCGCTACAACGTCGAGGCTGCCCGCGTCGGACAACGCACCGATTACGACCGCCTGATTCTCGAGATCTGGACCGACGGCCGCATCTCGCCCGACGACGCGCTGACGCAAGCCTCCGCGATCCTGGCGCACCATCTGGACGTGTTTGTCGGCTACGACAAGAACGCCGTCGAGTTTGAGGAAGTCGAGGACAAGCAGGATGAAGAGCGCACCAAGCTCAAGAAGTTGCTCAACATGAGCGTCAACGAGATCGAGTTGAGTGTCCGCGCCGCCAACTGCCTGAACAACGCCAACATCACCACCGTCGGCCAGTTGGCCATGAAGAGCGAGCAGGAAATGCTCAAGTACCGCAACTTCGGCAAAAAATCGCTCAACGAGATCAAGGAGAAGCTTGCGGCGCTGGGCCTGACGCTCGGCATGACCTTCGAGCCGGGGTTGTTGGAAAATCCGAAGGAAGAAGCGGCCGCCGCGGCGGCCAAGCCGGAGTGAGCTTATGCGTCACCTGAAGCGAACCGCCAAGCTGGGGCGCACCGGAAAGCATCGAAACGCGATGCTGGCCAATCTGGTGTGCAGCCTCATCAAGCACAAGCGCGTCACCACCACGCTCGCCAAGGCCAAGGCGGCGCGATCCGTGGCCGAAAAAATGGTCACGCTCGGAAAACGTGGCACCGTCCATGCCCGCCGGCTGGCCAGTGCGCGGTTGCGCGCCCACGGCCCCACCGTGCCGCTCAGAAAGGACGAGCGCAAGAAGTGGCGTCAGAACGAGGACGTGGTGCGCATCCTGTTTGAGGACATCGCGCCCAGCTACAAGGAGCGCAGCGGCGGCTACACGCGCATCGTACGGCTCGGCCAGCGTCAAGGCGACGCCGGCAAACTGGCGATCTTGGAATGGGTGGATTTGCAGCCTGTCGCGCCGCCAGTGGCTGAAACCAAACCAGCCGAGGAGACCAAGCCGGGCGAAACCAAAGGCGAGTCGAAGTAGCTCTCCCTCCGTTTTCCCGAAGCCCGTTCACCGGAACGGGCTTTTTTATTGGCCGACTCCGCTTCCGACACCCGAAGCCGATTGGGTTCTTGGTGGAAGCGTTCCGCGGCGGGATTTCACGACCCACCCCGCAAGCCGGCTGGGCGCAGGAATGGAGCACGATCCATCCTCCGCTTCTCGTACTCGCGCCGAAACCAGGAGGGCCGAAGGCGGCGATCCGTTCCCGCCCAACGCTGCTCCCGTCGGTGGGCGACTGACCTCGCCAAGCAAACGCGGTGTCCAAATTTGGACCGGCACTGTCCAACAGGTTGGCAAACCCGCGCCGGCTTTCCACCCTTGCCATGAACGCCTTCACCGTCCGCCCGATCTCGGGAAATCGAGGCGGCTGAGTCGTTGGCGTTTTCCACGCTAGTCCGACGGCCTTCTTGCGGGCCGCTTCGGCTGCGCTTTGCCTTTCTTTATTGGCTGCCAGAACGCTTTCCGGTCTTACCGGTATTGCCTAGTTATGCGCCACTGGCCCCAGGGAGTTTCCTGCCGGCACGGGGTCTGCTTCGCCTTTCACCGGGTAGCCGCTGAGGCCGAACTCAGCGTGAAGGGGATTGCGGGCCGGCGCGCGGGACCGAAAGTGGAAACGGAATGGCGGGATCCGGCGGCAAAGAAGCACCGAAGGGACTGACTGATGGCAAAGCCGGATCCGCCCGTTGCTGGCCATGATTGCGAAGATGACTGCCACAGTGAGACAACGAGACGCTTGGGCTTTTTTGAAAACGGAGCCGTCGAATACGGTGAATCCCGGCTGCCGAGCCGGACGTTCAAGCCAGACCACGCGGGAACCCCGGGCTGGGGCCGCGCCCAGACTCCAGAATTCCTGGGCCTTTCTAAGACGGAAACCGGAAATGGCAACGACAGAACGAAATAAACGGGACAACGACGTCGGCGCGGAGCGGGGCTGACGGCAAGCACGATGACGCGATGCGAGCATAACACATTTTTTCCGACGGACAGGTCGATCCCTCCCACCACGCGGGGCGGCGCTTCGAGCTGGGGCCGCGATCACGCCAACTTCACGCTGGACATTCGCGGTGTTGTTCTGCGAAACTACGGAGCAGACGTAACCCTGATCGACGTTGTGGACACTGGTACCCAACAACCGGGTGCTTTGCGGGGGTGCTTGGCCGAAAGCGGCAGCACTGGGGCGCTCTCCTTCCCGACCAACGCGCCGCTCGCGCTCAACTTGATCTGGTCGCCGTCTCTCGGCGGGGGAAAAACCGTTTCGGCCGGGAGCCCAAGGCCGGCATTTCTCGGATGGGCCGGCGTTTCCACAAATCCAGCTTCGCCGTTTGACCCCCTGGTGGCTACGACTACCTTGCCTCCGAGCGACGGCCGGGAAGACGCCTTCCCGTCGCGCGTCGCCTTGGCTTCGCCCAACAATTTGGTGGTGGTGGACTTCGATCCGGTCGCCGACCCTGCCGCGCTGGCGACTTTCTGCGCCCGGTTTGGCGCGGAGACCACCACCATATTCATTTTCGGCGCCCGGGAGGGCGAACCCAGTGGTCTCGCCGAAGCACGCCGGTTTCATCACTCAGTCACTCAAGATCAGCCGCGACCGGTGTCCGCTCGATGAAATCGGCATCCACCCTCCCTGTCGCCCGGCGGGTGGCGACGCGGTTTTCAAATGGTGCAGCGGAACAGGGGATGGTCGCTCCTCCGTTCCGGTGGCCGCCATCCCGCGCGGTCGGCGTCGCCCGAGTCTACCAGAAGCGCGGCCACCAGGACGACCGGATCACCACCGCCATCAGCAGTTGGATCAGGCGAAGGCTTGCCACGCGACTGCGGTGACGCGCCCTCTTGGGTTCGGGGCACGACTCTTTCCCTCCAGCTTCCCGGCCGAACGCGGCGGCTGGCCGCTGGTCCATTCCCCCCGCCGCGCATGTCTTGCGACGGTTAAGGCCGGGCCGATCAATTGGCTCCACTCCGACGAATCGTTGTGCGGCGAAACCGCCAAGCACAACCCGGCCCACAAGCTGTCCCTCGCCGATGCGTTTGTCGCCGCCACGACGAAACGGTCCGAGCCTTGTTGGTCCACAACGATCCGGAATTTAAGGCCGTCGCCGGCGTGGTGAAGCAGCGAATCCTTCCGCCCAGGAAACGGGCGCCGGCGGAGCGCCGGCATGTTGCCGGCTTGGACCGAGCGGTGAACACCAACGGTCCAAGCTCTCCCAAGCGGCCGCGCCAAGCCGGTTGGGAAACCGGCGCTCCGGGCCGCAACGCCGGTGAACAATTTGGGCGGGCGGTGGGCGGGAAAAGCGCACGATGGCCACGCCCTGCCCGCCAATTGGCTGGCGGGTCACGAAGGAACAAACATCAAGACGGTGGATGCCGACGCCACGCTGGCGCAGATAAACCTCAGTAGGGCGAGGCGCCGGCCGAGCCCTGATTCTCCCGCGGGCCCGATTCGAGGTCTTCGCGGGAGCGTCGCCCTACCGCGGTGGCCGGTGAACAATTTGCGCTTGCGACGGGCGG
>JAJXZI010000097.1 GCA_021780115.1 bacterium
CCACGTTGAACTCCGCGTCCGGGGCGACGCGGGCACGAAGGTCGTCCTGCGCTACGGTGAACGGCTGTTCCCCGACGGCACCCTCGACACGAGCGACATCGCCCAGCACGTCCTGCGCGCGGACACGAACCAGCAATTCCAGGCTGACACCTACCTCCTCAAAGGCGGCGGGCCGGAAACCTGGCAATCACGCTTCACTTATCACGGCTTCCAATACGTCGAGGTCACTGGCTTTCCCGGCCGGCCCACGCGCGACAACTTCCGGGCTGTCTTCACCCACTCGGCCCTGCCGGTCGCCGGCGAGTTTGCGTGCTCGAATCCGCTCCTCAACCGGATCTGGCTTGCGGGCCGGTGGTCTTACCTGAGCAACTTGCAGGGCATTCCCACCGACTGCCCGCACCGGGAGAAGAACGGCTGGACCGGTGACGCCCATCTCGCCGCCGAGCAGGCGCTGTTCAACTTTTTCCCCGCCGCCGTCTATACCAAATGGATCAACGACCTCACCGACGAACAGCGGCCCAGCGGCGAACTGCCGGGCATCGTGCCCACTAGCGGCTGGGGCTACGCCTGGGGCAACGGCCCGGCGTGGGACAGCGCGCTGCTGCTCATCCCGTCCTACCTGCACGAATATTACGGCGACACGCGCATCCTCACCGCGCACTACGAGAGCCTGAAACGCTACGTCGATTACCTGACCACCAAGGCCAAGGACGGCATCGTCAGCATCGGACTGAACGACTGGGCGCCGTTCCAGACGCAAACGCCCGCGGACATCACCTCCACCGCCTACTACTTCCGCGACGCGCAGATCGTCGCGCTCGCCGCCTCGCTGCTCGGCAACGCGGACGAGGCAAAACACTACACCGACCTCGCCACCGACATCAAACGGGCGTTCAACGCGAAGTTCTTCAACCCGGCCACCGGCCTGTACGCCAACGGCAGCCAGACGGCGCTGAGTTGCGCGCTCTACCAGGGCCTCGTCGAACCGGACCAAAAGGACCGCGTGCTCGGCAACCTCGTCGCCGCCGTCGAACGCCGGAACGGACACATCGACACCGGCATCCTCGGCGCGAAGTATCTGCTCAACACGCTCCTCGACAACGGCCGGGCCGACGTGGCCTATCGAATCGTGAGCCAGAATGACCTGCCAAGCTGGGGTTGGTGGCTCGAGCAAGGCGCGACCACGCTCTGGGAGCAGTGGAACGGGACGGAGTCGCGCAACCACATCATGTTCGGCGACGTCAGCGCGTGGTTCTACAAGGCCCTGGCGGGCATCCGGCCTGATCCGGCGGCGCCCGGATTCGCGCACTTCTTCGTCGCGCCGCAAGTGGTCGGCGACCTCACGTTCGCCCGGGCGGAGTACGATTCCATCCGCGGCAAGATCATCAGCGATTGGAAAGTGTTGAACGGAGCATTCCGACTTGAAGTGAAGGTTCCCGCGAACACTTCCGCGACCGTTTCGGTTCCCATTGCCAGTCTGGACCAAGTGCGCGAGAGCGGCGAACCAGCGACGAAAGCCCGCGGCGTCCGGTTCCTCCGCGTCGAGAACGGACGGACGGTGTTCGAGGTGGGTTCGGGAACCTACCAGTTCGCAGGGCCGCTGGCGCGGTAATCCGAGCGGCTTAGGAAAACCCGGCGGCGGACTTGGCAGACTACGGCTACTTGCTCCATATTCCCAACATGCAAGCGGCCCAAGAACTGGAACCCATCACGGTCGAAGACTACCTGGCAGGCGAGCCGCTCAGCGAGGTGCGCCACGAGTACATCGGCGGCGTGGTTTACGCGATGACGGGGGCGAGCCGGGAGCACAATACCCTTGCCGGCAACCTGTTCGCGGCTTTGCACGACCATCTCCGGGGCAAACCCTGTGAAGTCTTCATGGCCGACTTGAAGGTGCGGTTGGAAGTCGCGCGGGCGCACATTTTCTATTACCCGGACGTGGCGGTCGCCTGCGATCCGCGCGACACGGATCGCTATTTCATCCGCTACCCGAAGGTGCTGATCGAAGTCCTTTCGCCCGACACCGAACGCCTCGATCGGCGGGAGAAATTCCTGAGCTATACGCACATCGAGACGCTGGAGGAATATGTCCTGGTGGCGCAGGATAAAGCGGAGGTGACCGTTTTCCGTCGCGCGGCCCAGTGGCAGCCGGAAGTGTCGCGGCAACCCGCGCAAATGCTGCGTCTGGTTTCCCTCGATTTCAGCCTGCCACTCAGCGCGGTGTACGAGGGCGTGAAGGTCTGATCGAGCGCCATGGCGTGAGCGACTTGGAGACGCGCATATTCATCCGACCGCCCCTGGCTGGGGACGTGGCGGCATTTCTGAGGGCCGTTCGGCAAAGTCGCGCACTGCACCGTCCGTGGGTATGCCCGCCTGCCACGCCGGGCGCCTATCGGGAATATCTGCGTCGCGTTTCCTCCGACACCCATTGCGGATTCCTCGTGCTCTACCGTCAGAGCGGACGCCTCGTTGGTGTCGTGAACGTCAGCAACATCGGCCGGCGCACGTTCCAGAGCGCGTCGCTGGGCTACTACGCGTTCGACGGATTCGCCGGCCAGGGATTGATGCGGGAAGCGCTGCAACGGGTGTTGGCGCACGCCTTCGGCCCATTGAAGCTTCACCGCCTGGAGGCGAACATCCAACCGGATAACCCAGCGTCGCTCGCGCTGGTCCGGCGGTGTGGTTTTGTCCGCGAGGGCTTCTCGCGCCGGTTTCTCAAACTGGCCGGCCGCTGGCGGGATCACGAGCGTTGGGCCATCCTCGCCGAGGATTGGAGGGCGGCCCGCCGGAACGTTGACCTGGTGCCGAGCGCGTCGCCGTCCCGCGCAACGTGAACACCGGGAGCGGCGCGGTCCGGGGCGCGCACTCGCCGCGAGTCGGAATTCAAACTGAAGTTCCGCGCACTCGTGCCGACCCTGCAACTGGCGCGCGATTTACTTCGCCGGCGCCACTTTCACCAGCACGACGCCGTGCCGCGGCACGCTGGCCTCGAACTGCCCTGCGAACGGGCCGATGTCCATCTGCCGCCACAGATCCCGCACGATCTGCTTCCCGTTGAGGCCAAGGTCGGACCACTTCGCGGTCACCTTCGTCTCGGATTCGCCGCGATTAAATAGGCCGACCGCTTTCGAGCCGTCTTCCAAATCCCTGGCCCAGACTTCGCGCGGGCCGTCCTTGGCGACGCGCCCGGCCGTCCGGCCGAGCGGATCCTGGCTCACGTCGAGCACCTCGTCGTTGGTGAGCAGGCCCAGCGTGAACTCATCCACCCGGGTCATGTCGCAGCCGATCAACAACGGCGCGCCCAGCAGGCACCAGAGGCTGATGTGGGTGTATTGCTCATTGGGCTTGAGGTGCGTGGGGCGGACATTCGCGCTCCAACCGACATAGCCGACGACGAGCATGTCCGGATCGTTCCAATGGCCGGGGCCGGCGTATTGCTCGTGCCCGGCTTGGCCGAAGCCGATCCCCGACATGCTCGACCAGGTGTCGGTGATGTCGCCGGTGGTGCGCCAGCAGTTGCCCCCGACGCGCGCGCCCCATTCCCAGACGTTGCCCATGCCGTATTGGCACAGGCTGAAGACGATGTCGCGGGGCACCTCATCCAGCGCGGCGCGCATGACCTGGTAGGGCTTCATCAGGTCGGCGTGGCCCGGGTTCTTCGGCGCGATGTCGCCGTAGCTGCACCAGTCGTATTTGATGTAGTCGAAGCCCCATTCGGCCCAGCGCTGGGCGTCCTTCACCTCGTGCTGGTAACTGGCCTCATAGCCGGCGCACGTCTTCAGACCGGGCGAAGAGTAGAGGCCGATTTTGAGGCCCAGGCTGTGGACGTAATCCGCCAACCCCTTCATGTCTGGGAATTTCTGGTTGGACCGAATCCGGCCCTCGGCGTCGCGGCCGTCTTCCCAGCAGTCGTCGATGTTGATGTACGTCCAGCCGTGGTTGATCAGGCCACTGCCGACCATCGCGTCGGCCGCGGCGCGGACCTTGGCGTCGCTCACGTCGCAGGCGAAGCAGTTCCAACTGTTCCACCCCATCGGCGGCGTCAGCGCGATGGTGTCGCCGCAAACGATCTTGAGCCGGCGCACTGTGGAACCCAGGGCGTTGCGGGCGCGCAGCGTAACGAGGTATTCGGCCTTCTCGTGCAGCGTACCCGTGATGTGACCGGTGTGCGCGTCCAACGTCAACCCGCTGGGCAAACCGTCCGCCGCGAACGCCATCGGCCGGTCGCCGCTCGCCGCGATGGTGAAAAGAAAGGGCGCGCCCGGACGCACGCCGAAGACGCCCGCCCCGTTGATGCGCGGCTTCGGTGACGGCTTCGGGGTTAACACCACGGCCGGCTCCGCGGGCGCGGCGACGATCTGCGGCCGGCCTTCGGCCATGACGAACTGCGCCGCGGCCCAATCCGCGTGGTCGTAGCTGATGTCGTCGCCGCCATCGACAAGAAGCAGGAGCGACTGTACACCGCGAAGATCCACCCCGATCTCCTTGGGGGCATCGCCACCGCGCAGCACACCGCTCTGCCAGAGTGTCTTGTCATCGCCGACCACTTGGAACGTGACGCTGCCCCGACCTTTGCCGACCTCGTCATCCACTCCCACTTTCGCGGTGAACCGCTCGCCTTGGCCGTGGAGCGCCAACCGCACGGTGCTGTTGGCGTGCGTGCCCAGGCCGTGCTCGAACATCTGCCCGCCGATGGACAGCGCATGCCCGTCCACCGACTGGTCGGCGTGCGGCTTGCCCCAATCCTGCTCCACGCCGTGCAAGTCCAGTGACGAAAGCCAGACGGTTTCCGCGGCGGCCAGGCGCCCCGGGGCGGCGGTGAGGAGAAACAAAAGTGCTGCGCTGGCGGCGAATGACGACCAAGTGTTCTTCATAGCAGGTTGCTGTGCCGCCCGGAATCTGACAGAGAAACCTCGGATATCCAATACTGAACGTCGCACGCCGAACGCGACCGTGACAAAACGGTGGTTTCTGATTCATCCTGGCCCGGTTTCTGAGGTTCAGCGTTCGAGGTTCCTTCGCCAGATCGTCGTCGCCCAGCCGTGCGTGCTTCGCTCAGCACGAGCGAGCTGCCACCGTGACGACGGTGCTTGTTAACGCAACACCCAACTTGTGTTTCCCGTTAACACGCCGGCGTCGGCAAGCAGGGTGGGGAACCGGCCGCGCTGGGTGCCGGAGAACAGCACCCCGCCGCTCATGGCCAACACCACAGGCCGGATGTTGTCACCGAAATACGAGTCAGCCGCTTCATTCAGGGTGTTTCACGGGGAGCGGACTGTCTCAAGGGATCGGAACCGACCTAAAACATTCGAGCGGCGGACGCCAAGGAGGTGGGGGTGGGGAACCCCGCTGAAGAAACGTGCCGCCGCTCGAATTAAATCACCAGACTCTCAACCGCACTCACGATACCCCGAACATTTTCTTCGCTTTGCATGTTGGCAAAGACCGGGCGTTCCGACAACTAGGAAATTCCTTGGTTCCAGGCAGTCCCTCAGACCGTCGCCAACACGCCGCGCAGGTAGGCATACGATTCCACGATGCCGGGAAGGGGATTGTTCTCGTGGATTTCGTACTCCAAAGCGACGTGATACGGATAGCGAAGCCCGACCAGTGCTTTCAAGATGCCGACGATGTCGATGACGCCCTTGCCCACCTCAATGCCTGCGCCCTTCGGCGTCGCTTGCGTGACGTCTTTCATGTGGAGGTCGTAAAGGCGGCGGGCGCATTGGTGGATTTCGGCGGCCGGATCTTCCCCCAGGCGCACGGTATGGCCCACATCCATGCAAAGACCGAGATGCGCGTCGCGGTCCTTCACCAGGCGGAATACGTCCAGCGGCGAAGGATAGCGCTTGTCTCCGGGGCCGTGATTGTGGATGGCGACCCGGGTGTCATACTGCTTGGCCATCCGCTCCACGAGATCGAGCGCGGCGGGTTCCGGACTGGCAATCATGGTTGGCATGCCGGCTCCCTTGACGTATTCGAAAGCGGCGCGAACCTCGTCTTCCTTGTCGTTGAGGTAAATGACCCCGCCCCCCATCAGGACCAATCCGGCGGCCTCGATTTTGACGCAGGCGTCCCGGAGTGCGGCCGGCGTGCTCTTGAGGGGCAAATGCACGTCCTTCAAGCTGATGTACTTCACGCCCGCCTCCTTGGTCATGGTGATGGCCTGGTCCAGGGTGAACTTGCGCAACGAATACGAGGTAATGCCCACCTTCAACCCATCGAAGGGATCACGGCTGGGCTTGGTGACGGCCGCGACCAGTCTCGCGGGGAGGCAAGCGGCGGCCAGGGCCGCGGAGCCGAGGAACCCCGTCTGCAAGAAGCGGCGGCGATCGGTGCGGCGAACGTCTGTCATAGCGTTGTCTTCGGTTGAAACTGGCGGCCCATTCCAAACGGGAAAGGTGCTTCTGGCAAGGAGCGAGTGGAGGCTTGTCGTAAGGATTTCAAAGGTGGACGGACTCGCGAATTGGCCGAGATCGGCCGGTACGAACGTCCGCTTTTGCTCGCACACTGTCCACCTTTGCTCGTAACGCAGCGGATTGTTTCTCGGCGCGGGAAACTAGCGGAAGGACCCTCGCAGGGCGCGGTGGGGGAGACCGTCGGTCAGTTTGGGCCTTCCCTGGCTTTCGATCCGCCGGCTGGAAGGCCCCCGGCCCAAGCACCCCAAAGGCAACCCGGCGGCGCGGGCCGCTCTGAAAAACTCCAGGCCAAAGTGGACGCCGTGGTGGTGGGACACCCGCCCCGGCCCTTGCGCCTGATGTTGGAGGATGAAGT
>JAJXZI010000038.1 GCA_021780115.1 bacterium
TCCGCCCAGTGCTGATGGCCGCGCTGGACCTGCTGCCGGCGGCGATTTCCCAGGGTGTCGGCACCGAGACACGGCGCGGCCGTTCGCCGTGGTGATTATCGGCGGGCTGGTGACAGCGACTACGGTAACAAAGAAGTTTTGACACCTGCGGAGGGCCAATGGTCCATCGCCCTACACCCCCGCTACCGTGTGAATGATTGCCATGAAAAATCACTTTCCCGAACAGGGAACATCTCACAGGGCGCCGTCCAGCATTGACACCCTCGGAAAGAGCAGGCCAGCACTGGATTCCTCTCGGCAAATCCGGGGCCATCCGGTTGGCCCGAAGTGGGGCTGATTCTGGATGGGTTCCGGGGGGCTTGTCATCCGCTGCGGGCGGCGTATCCTGCGGCGTCGTGAAAGGCAAGATCGGACTGGCGGTGATGCTGGGGGTGTTTGCGCTGTCGCGCATCCCGGGCCTGCTGCCGCACAACTTCAGCGCGGCCTACGCGCTGGCCTTCTGCGCCGGGGTCTATTTTCCCGGCCGGCTGGCCTGGGGGCTACCGCTGGGCGTTCTCCTGGGCACCGACGTACTGCTCAATGTGTTTTACTATCACACCGCCGCGCTCGATCCTTTCATGCTGGCCACCTATCCGTGTTACGCCGCGCTCATCTGGCTGGGACGCCGGTTCACCCCACGGGCCTCGTGGCTGGCGCTGGTGGGCGGCGGCCTCCTGGGTGCCATCCTCTTTTACCTCGTCACCAATACCTTGTCCTGGCTGCAAAATCCGGCCTACGCCCGGACCCTCCTGGGCTGGCTGCAGTCACTGACCACCGGCCAGCCCGGCTTCCCGGCCACGTGGGAATTTTTCCGCAACACGCTGCTCAGCGGCGGGCTGTTCACCGGCCTGTTCGCCGCCGCGATGAAACTCACCGCGCCCGCGGAATCGCCGCAGGAAAAAGGCGAAACCGCCGAGGAAGGCGAACCGGAAGCGCCCGAGGAAGCGAAGGCGTAAAAGCAGCGTGTGTCCGCGGGCGTTGCCAAGACCACAGCGTTCTGCCGTTTTTCCCATCGGAGTTCCGGGCGATGATTCGTGTCGAAGAACTCTCCGTCCGGGCCGGGGCATTCACACTGCGCGGCGTCTCCTTCGCCGTGCCGGCCGGCGCGCACGCCGTTCTCATGGGCCGCACCGGCAGTGGCAAGACGACTTTGCTGGAGGCGATCTGCGGCCTACGCCCGGTGGTGGGCGGCGCGATTCACCTCCAGGACCACGAGGTGACGCACTGGCCGCCCGCGCGGCGCGGCATCGGGTTGGTGCCCCAGGACGCGGCCTTGTTCGGCCATTTGACGGTGCGCGAACACCTCAGCTTTGCCCTCTCTCTCCGGCGCTGGTCCCGCGAGCAGATCGAGGCGCGCGTGGCGGAACTGTCGGCTTGGCTCGGCCTGACGCCGCTGCTGGACCGCCCGCCGCGCGGCCTGAGCGGCGGCGAGGCCCAGCGCGTCGCCCTCGGCCGGGCGCTCTCGTTCCGGCCGGCCATCCTGTGCCTCGACGAGCCGTTAAGCGCCTTGGACGAGCAGACGCGCGGCGAAATGTGCGACCTCCTCCGCACACTCCGCACCCACACCGGGGTGACCGTCCTGCACGTCACCCACAATTCCGCCGAAGCGGAGCGACTGGCCGACCGCGTCTTTCTGTTGCGCGCCGGCCGGGTGGAGCCGCAGTGAAGCGATGCCAACGCCGGACCCGCTCACGCAGGCGGTGGGGTCATGCCTCGAGCCTGCACCCGCCGGCAAGAAACCGGGATGCGCCCAGTTGCTCAAAATCCAATGGGGGTGTCCATCTGAGTGCGGCAACCCCTACGGATTGTATTTTCGCCATGGGTGAAGTTCTTTCGGATTGATCTCAAGGGATGCTGGCCCGACTCGAGGCTCCAGAGGCGGCAGTGGCTTTTGACGCTTGGGAGTTGGGTTTACGACGAGTGACCGGTAGGTGATCGGCCCGACTCGAACCGCCTGTTCGAGCAGACGCCGAAAAAGGAGGCCCCGAAACTCCGACCGCCGCCGGTTGAAGCGGAAGGCGAACTCATCCAGGTATCCCTGAAGGTGGTCCGCCTCCACGGCCCCCTGGTGGGTTCCCAGCAACCACCGCTTCAGCAAGCTTGCGACGCGATGAACCCCCGGGAGGGACATAGGGGCCGGGCCGCGGGAGCGGGCCACCGGTACCGGTTGGTGCAGATAGTCCTTCAGGGTGGCAGGCGGGTAGGATCGCAACCCGTCGGTGACGATGCGCGAGCCCGGCGCAACGCCGTCCAGCAGGAATGATCTCAGCGCGGGCACTTGGGCGTTGGGGATGATGCGTAGGCGACAACGCCCCAACCCTTTGGGGCTGAGGATCTCTACGGCGACCGCCACGAGGGTCTTGCCGAGAGCTCCGCGTCCCCGCTTCCCGGACTTGATCCCACCGATGAAAGTCTCGTCGACCTCCACCGTCCCGGTGAGTGACTCACGGCCTGGTCTCACCATGGCCGTGCGGAAGCGGTGCAGCATGGCCCAAGCCGTCTGATAGGAACCGAAGCCCAGAAGCCGGTGCAGGGTTTTGGCCGAAACCCCGTTCTTTGCGGAAGTGGCGCGCCACGCAGCCTCGAACCAGACCGTCAGGGGGGGGCGCGTGCGGTGGAAGATCGTCCCGCCGGTCACGGACAACCGCCGCCGACAGCCTGCGCACCAAAACCGCCCATCGGCCATCCGCCACCGGCCAGCCCCCTTGCACTGCGGGCAAACGAAACCCTCCGGCCAACGAAGCCACTCCAGATAGTCCAGGCACGCGGCATCATCGGGGAACCACGCCCGCATATCCGCGTCATTGGACGGATAGTCATGCCCAGCTTTGAGGCGGGGCGCCAGCGATGGCGTCGACACCCCCGCATCTTGTGCCTACCGCACTCAGATGGACACCCCAAAAATCCAAACTTTTCCCTTACACACTAAACACCTTTGCTGGGCTGTTTCCTTTCGGGCTTTCAGCCCTTCGGTTTGGGTTTCGTTACCCCGGCTGCAGCCAAGCTCCCGCGCCGCCAATTGAAACTCGACGCCCGGTTTTCGGATTTCCTTCGGGCTTCGGCTTTCGTCGGTTCTTCTTCCAGCCGAGAGCCACTCAAGCGGGGCTTCAGATTGATGACAGGTGGACGCGCCGGCCCACAATCGCGCCGGTGATGCCGCGGTTGCGTAGGACAGGCGTCGCGCCTGTCTCTGATCTTGCGACGAGAAGCCGAAAGAACAAGTTCGGTCACCGATCACGCAGATGGTCCAGATAGGATTCTGCTTCCGCGGCGCCCGCGCAATCAGAGGTTCTGGTCGGCTGGATTGCCAGGCCGAGCCGCCCACGGGGTGACGAAGAAGATGGCGACAGGCGGGACGCACTGTCCTACTCCTTCACCGGGCTGCGCGAGTAGAGGCCGCCCGTCAACGCGAACGCGCAGTCGTTGGTCGGCGCAAGAGCCTCGTCACCGGTCCGTGGCTTCTGTGGCTGATTGTTCAGCGGTAAACTTCCCGACGGTGGCGCACCCGGTTAACGCGGACGACGCGAATCTCATCGGCGATTTCATAAACCACCCGGTGGTCGCCCACATGGATGCGCCAGTCGTTCTTCGTGCCGGCCAGTTTCGGCAACCGGGCGGTCGTGGATTCCGAGCGAGTCCTCGAATCGCAAGAATCACGCGGTCATGCACCTCAGACGAGAGCCGGGCGAGGTCTTTTTCCGCAACACGCTCCAGCAGGACTCGGTACATGGTCACTTGCCCTTGCGTTCGGCGAGGTAGTCCTCCAGCGGGCGGTACTGCTGCGGCTTCTGCCGGGCGCGTTTGAGACAGGCAACGTCTTGGGCGTCTTCCACGCGCTCCAGCAACTCTTCGTAAGCGGCAATCGGCAGGATCACGGAAACGGGCTTGCTATTGCGCGTGACAATCTCGGGTTCCAGCAAAGTTGTCTTCACGGCCCCAAGCTACCAGTTGCGGACTTCCGCGTAAACCTCTGGGAGCAATTCCGGCGCGGGTTCTTCCGCATCGGCTTCCGACGCCCCTTCAGAGCTTGGGGTGATTTAAGGCAACGGTTTACCCAGGGCGGCGGCGCATGGCGCCTTGCCCTGGGCTATTTCCCGTCCGGCCTTTGGCCCTTTGCGTTGAGCCTCGTTACCTCGGCTGCTACCGCGCGCTCGCTTCGCCGTCCGAAATTCGGCTTCCGGTTTTCGGATTTCTTTCGGACTTCGGATTTCGGAGTTCGGTTTTTTCAAAACGGAGACAGGCGGGACGCGCTGTCCTACTTCTCCACCGGCGCAAAGCCCCGCCGCAGGCAGTTCTCCGTGATGACGCGCGGGACGAGGAAGTGCTGGAGGTATTCGCGGCCGCGCTAGGCTCATCGACGCCGCGACGCCATGACGGTGCGTATCCCCATCCGCCTCCTCCGGCCCGGACACGGGTGACTATCGAGAAATTCGCCAGTCGCAAAGAAATCTGCCAAAATGGACTCCATGAATCATCCGTTGCCGGGAAAAGTCGCGCTGGTGACCGGGGCGTCGCGCGGCATCGGGCGCGCCATCGCCGAGCGCCTC
Organism: bacterium; assembly: GCA_021780115.1. Taxonomy (GTDB): domain Bacteria; phylum Verrucomicrobiota; class Verrucomicrobiia; order Limisphaerales; family JAJXZI01; genus JAJXZI01. The sequence goes on from JAJXZI010000038.1 coordinate 4,587, forward strand.
AGCCGTGACGGCGCCGCCGTGGTCATCAACTATGCCCGCCAGGCGGACGCCGCCCGGGAACTCGCAGGCCAGATCGAGGCGGCGGGTGGCCGGGCGCTGGCCGTGCCGGCGGACGTGAGCCGCGTTTCCGAGCTGGTCCGGCTTTTTGACGAGAGCCTCGCCCATTTCGGCCGGCTGGACATTCTCGTGAACAACGCCGGCATCCTCTTCCAGCAGCCGGTCAGCGCCGTCACCGAGGCGGAGTTCGACCGCATTTTCGCGGTGAACGTGAAGGGCACGTTCTTCGCCTGCCAGCAAGCTGCCACGCGCCTGGCCGACGGCGGCCGGATCATCAATTTCTCCAGCACCACCACGGCGATGATGCTACCGGGTTACGGCGCCTACGTCGCCACCAAGGGCGCGGTGGAGCAGTTGACGCGCTCGCTCGCCCGGGAATTGGCGCCGCGCGGCATCACGGTCAACGTCGTCTCCCCCGGGCCGACGGACACGGAATTGTTCAACGCGGGCAAGACGGAGGAGCAGCGGCAACGCCTGGCCCAGGCCGCAGCGTTCGGACGGCTGGGGCAGCCGGCGGAAATTGCCGACGTGGTGGCGTTTCTGGCGAGCGACACGGCCCGCTGGATCACCGGGCAGAACCTGCGCGTCAACGGCGGCGTGGCCTGAACCGGATTTATGGATCCCGCCTTTTGGAACCAACGCTACGCCGGTGACCGCTGTGTCTATGGCGAGGCCCCCAACGCGTTCGTCGCGCAAATGGCGTCGCACATTCCCCCCGGCCCGGTGCTGTGCCTGGCCGAAGGCGAGGGGCGCAACGCCCTCCACCTCGCCGCGCTGGGCCACGCCGTCACCGCCGTGGACCAATCGGAAGTCGGACTGGCCAAAGCCCGCCGCCGGGCCGGCGCGCGCGGTCTCGTCCTCACGACCGTCGTGGCCGATCTGGCCGCTTGGCGCATCGCGCCGGCGGCGTGGGCGGGCATCGTCGCCACCTTTGCCCACCTGCCGCCGGAGTTGCGGCGCCAGGTTCATGCCGCGGCGGCGCAAGGACTCCAGCCCGGCGGCATTTTCCTCCTCGAAGCCTACACGCCGGCCCAGTTGCGCTTCGGCACCGGCGGCCCCAAATCGCCCGAATTGCTGATGACGCTGGCCGACCTGCGCGCTGAACTGGCTGGACTGCAGTTTCTCGTCGCCCAGGAAATTGAGCGCGACGTCGTCGAAGGCGACGGCCACACCGGCCGTGGCGCCGTGGTGCAAATCGCCGCCCGCCGGCTGGGAGAACACAACGAAATGATATGAAATCGAACCATAGCGAACGGGAGAATTCCGAATCAACCCAGGCGCGACCGCCGTCTTCCCAGACGGCCGCGACCGGAAACAACATTTCCGCCCTCCGCAAACCATCCCGCCCAAACGGCTGCCTTCTGCCCGTTTCGGGGAGCGATCTGCGGACCGGCCTCACCGTGGCCGAGCTGAAGCAATCATTCCTGGACACGCTGCTTTGCACCCTGGGCCGGGTGCCGTTGGCGGCCACCCCGCACGACCTCTACACGGCGCTGGCGCTGGCCATCCGCGACCGCGTGCTCAAGCAGGGCGTGCAGACGCTGGAGACCTACCACGAGCGCGACGCCCGGGTGGTGGCTTACCTCTCCGCCGAATATCTGCCCGGACCGCACCTGGCCCGCAGTCTGCTCAATCTTGGCATCTGGGAGCAGACCCGCCAGGCGGTGGAGGAATTGGGGTGCAACCTTGATTTTTTGCGGCAGCAGGAGGAGGAACCCGGCCTGGGCAACGGCGGCCTGGGCCGGCTGGCTTCCTGTTTCATGGAGTCGCTGGCGTCGCTCGAAATGCCCGCCGTCGGCTACGGCTTGCGTTACGAATTCGGCATCTTCGACCAAACCATCCGCGACGGCTGGCAGGTGGAAATCACCGACAAATGGCTGCGCTTCGGCAACCCGTGGGAAATCGTGCGCCCCGAACTGACCTACGAGGTGAACCTGGGCGGCCACACCGAGGCGTGGACGGACGCGCAGGGCCGTTACCGCGTGCGCTGGGTGCCGGAGCACGTCGTCCAAGGCGTGGCCTACGACACGCCCATCCTGGGGTACCATGTCGGCACCTGCAACCGGATGCGCCTCTGGAAGGCCGAGGCCGTGGAGTCGTTCGACTTCGCCGCGTTCAACCACGGCGACTATTATCGCGCCGTCCACGACAAGATGTTTTCCGAGAGCATCACCAAGGTGTTGTACCCGAACGACGAGGTGATCCAGGGCAAGAACCTGCGCCTGGAGCAGCAGTTCTTCCTCGTCACCTGCTCCTTGCAGGACATGCTCCGCGTGCATCGGCTACTGGGCCGGCCGCTGGAGAAATTCCACGAAAAATGGGCCGTGCAGCTCAACGACACGCATCCGTCCCTTGCCGTCGCCGAACTGATGCGCCTGCTGGTGGACGAACACATGCTGGATTGGGACACCGCCTGGAACGTCACGCGCCACACGTTTGCCTACACCAACCACACGCTGCTGCCCGAGGCGCTCGAAAAATGGCCGGTGCCGCTCTTCGGCGCGCTGCTGCCGCGGCACCTGGAAATCATCTACGAAATCAACCGCCGGTTTCTCGACGACGTGCGCGCCCGGTTCCCCGGCGACGACGCCCGCGTGGCCCGGCTGTCGCTGATTGACGAAAGCGGCGAGCGCTCCGTGCGGATGGCGCACCTGGCCGCCGTGGGCAGCCACCACATCAACGGCGTCGCCCGCCTGCATTCCGAGCTGCTGAAACAAACCGTCCTGCGCGATTTCGCCGAGCTGTGGCCGGAGAAATTCTGCAACGTCACGAACGGCGTCACGCCCCGCCGTTTCCTGGCCGTGGCCAACCCGCCGCTGGCCCGGCTCATCACCGGCCAGATCGGCGACGGCTGGCTCAGAAACCTTGACGAGCTGCGCAAGCTGGAACCGCTGGCCGATGATGCCGCCTTTCGGAAGGAATGGCGCGCCGTCAAACTCGCCGCCAAGGGCGCTTTCGCCGCGCGCCTGGCGGACTGCACGGGCGCAACGGTGGACACCGCCACGCTGTTCGACATCCAGGCCAAGCGCATCCACGAATACAAGCGGCAACACCTGAACGTCCTCCACATCCTCACGCTCTACCGGCGGCTCCAGCGCGATCCGCGGGCCGACGTGCCGGCGCGCACCTTCCTGTTCGCCGGCAAGGCCGCGCCCGGTTATTTCATGGCCAAGCTGATCATTAAGCTGATCAACGCCGTCGCCGACCTCATCAACCACGACCCCGCCCTGCGCGGCCGGCTCCAGGTTCTGTTCTGCCCCGACTTCAATGTCAAAAACGCCCAGCGCGTCTATCCCGCCGCCGACTTGAGCGAGCAGATCTCGACCGCCGGCAAGGAGGCCAGCGGCACCGGCAACATGAAATTCGCGCTCAACGGCGCGCTGACCATCGGCACGCTCGACGGCGCCAACGTGGAAATCCGCGAGGAAGTCGGCCCGGAAAACTTCTTCCTCTTCGGCCTGACCGCCGCCGAGGTGCAGGAGCGTCAGGCCCGCGGTTACCGCCCCCGGGAGATCTACGAACAGAACGCCGTGCTGCGCGACGTGCTGGATTTCCTTGCCAGCGGCGCGCTGGCTGGTGGCGATGCCAACCTGTTCCGTCCGCTGGTGGACAACCTGCTCTGGAGCGATCCGTTCCTGGTGCTGGCGGATTACCAGGCCTACGTGGATTGCCAGGAACAGGTGAGCGCCCGCTGGCGCGAACCCGAGGCGTGGACGCGCCAGTCCATCCTGACGGTGGCCCGCATGGGCAAATTCTCCTCCGACCGCGCCATCCGCGAGTATGCCGGGCAGATCTGGCAGGTGCAGCCGATGCCGGTGGCCAACGGCCTGGCCCGGCCCACTGCTGCTGTCTGAACCGGGTGTTGCGGCGGGCGGGTTTGCCACGGCGGTGCCCGCGCGGCGGCCCGAGAAGACGAATTCAACGCACCTTACGCCAGAATTGGTTTTGACAGCGCGTGCCGCCGCGATAGTGTCGCGCCGGACATTGCCTTTGACATGAACACGAACCACCTCTGGCTGGGGGCGCTGGCCCTCGGCGCGCTGTTGCTCCCCCAAACCTCCTTCGCCGCGGACAAGAAAATCGTCTTCATCGCCGGCAATCCCAGTCACGGACCGGGCGACCACGAACATCGCGCGGGCTGTCTGCTGTTCAAGAAATGCCTCGACCAGACGCCGGGCGTCACTTCCGTGGTGTACAGCAACGGCTGGCCGAAGGATCCCACCGCCTTCGACGGCGCGGATGCCATCGTCATCTACTCCGACGGCGGCGACGGGCATCCCGCCGTGCAGGGCGACCATCTGAAGATGCTGGGCGAGTTGATGCAGAAGGGCGTCGGCCTGGGCTGCGTCCACTACGCGGTCGAGGTGCCCAAAGACAAGGGCGGGCCGGAATTCCTCGATTGGATTGGCGGCTACTTCGAAACGTACCGGTCGGTGAACCCGACGTGGAAGGCCGATTTCAAGACGCTGCCCGATCATCCGGTGACGCGCGGCGTGCAGCCCTTTTCCATCTTCGACGAGTGGTACTACCACATGCGCTTTCCGGACGGCATGAAAGGGGTGACGCCGATCCTCACCGCCGTGCCGCCGGACAGCACGCGCGGCCGGCCCGGCCTGAACGACGCGCACGGCGGCAACCCCGAGGTGCAAAAACACAACGGCGAACCGGAGCACATGATGTGGGTGTATGAGCGCGCCGACGGCGGACGCGGCTTTGGCTTCACCGGCGGGCACTACCACAAGAACTGGGGCGACCCGAATTTCCGCCGGGTGGTGCTCAACGCGATCCTCTGGATCGCCAAGGCGGACGTGCCGGCCAACGGCGTGCAGTCCACCCTCAGCGACGAGGACTTGAGGAAGAACCTGGATGACAAGAGCCGCCGGTAGGCCCCCGAAATGCGGTTCCCGCGAACCTGAGCGAGCGCCGCCACGGCCTTCGCGACTCCAACCAGCGTCGTCGTGGCCAGGGCGTAATTCTCCGGGCCGCGATGCGCAATCGGCGGAGGCATAGTTTCGGTGTTCAAGCTTTCAAGGCAGCCTGACTGGGGACAGTCCGCCAATTCCGCCATCCCCAACTGCGGAATTTACGCTTGTTTCGGGTCGAGCCTCCGTTCGACAAGCTGCTGATTTTCTACCGGGTCGAGGCGGGCGTCCTGACTTGACCTGCCTGAAGCAAGGCGTCCGCGACCTGCCCCGACGCCTGGTCGAGCCAACGGAATCTTTGCTCGATGGGCTAACGTAACCCGAAAGGCGGATTTGGGCTTGCGGATGGACGGGGGAGAGCAGGCTGGCGACGTTCACGAAAGGAGAACCATGAACACTCAGATGATCGGATCAAGGAATGGGCTTCAACTCTCCATTGGCGGCATGGCTTGTCTGGTGGCGTGCCGGCGCTGTTGCCCGGCGGTTCACGCCCAAGATCAGCACCGGCAGCGACGGGCACGACGGCGCGTTCCACCTCACCGCCAACACCGTCGTGGACATGGCCGACCACCCGGATGGCATTTACCAATACTCCTCCGTCAACATCTCGGGGAACGTATCCGTGACGTTCATTCCGAATGCGAACAACACGCCGGTGGTGTGGTTAGTACAAGGAAGCTGTGTGATCAACGGCATCATTGACGGCTCTGCGTGGAATTGGACCGGCCAACAAGGATTCGGCCACTCGGGTGGCGCAGGGGGGGGGGGCCGGTGAATACGCCGGCGGATCGGGAGGTGGAGGTTTGGTTACTGCCGGCACCGGGCCCGGAGCCGGAGGCGCTAATGGCGGCAATGCCTCATATGGTTTTCGGGCAGGTAATGGGATCGGTGGCGGAGCGACAGGACCAGTCTATGGCAATGTTTTTCTCCTTCCGCTCCTCGGTGGATCAGGCGGAGGCGGCTTCGCGCAAAACGGTGGAGGTGGCGGTGTGGCGGCGGCGGGGCGATCCTCATAGCGGCACCACGCGAATTAACCCTCGGAGGCACAATTCTAGCGAGAGGCGCGGGCGCGCCCAACTCTTACCAGGGCGTTGGCAGTGGAGGCGCTGTAAGGTTAGTCGCAGCCTCGATTTCTGGCTCCGGGAATTGATACATCTAGCCCCGCCGGCGGCAGTGGCAGAGTCAGACTCGACGCCCTGCAGGTCCGCATTGGAATGGTATGGGGGAGTTTTACTCAGGGTTTTCAACCGATCATCATCCCCGGCTCCGGCCAAGGTATGCAGCTTTCCATCGCCAGCGTTGCGGGTCAGAGTATTCCGGGCAATCCGAAGGGGGAGGTCACATCGCCCGATGTCGTCCTCGCGGCGCAGATTGCCAACCCGGTTCCGATGTTGGTGCAGTGCGCCAACGTTCCTCTCAACTCGGCAATCACGGTCATTGCCGTGCCGACGATTGGCCCGCAGGCCCAGGCCAGCGGCGTGAACAACGCCGGCACGCTGGCGTCCAGCACCGCCACGGTGTCGTTGAACTTGCCGCGCGGCGGCGGCCTCATTTACGCCACGGCCACCTCCCCGTCGGTCCCGCCCACGGCGCCTCGGTGGACAGCGGCGGCGGGTAGCCGTCGTTGTCGCCGATGTACATCACCGGCGCCAGGCCGAGTTGGCGCTCGTTGTTGAGGCACTGGATGCGCTTGGTCGTCTCCTTGGCCCGGCTCAACGCCGGCAGGAGCAGGCTGGCCAGTATCCCGATGACGGCGATGATCACCAGCAACTCAATCAAGGTGAAGGCGCGCGCCGCCGGGGCGGGCGGCGGCTCAGTCCAAAGGGGCTCATGGGTCGGTGGCGCTCGGTGCGTCCGGTGTTATCAGACGCTTTCCCGTCAGCTTTGGGTTACAAGTTTGATGCGCGTCAAAGCCGGGCGGCGCGCGGTCCGGCAAGTTATCGCCATGAGTGAGCCCTTGATTGACGCCGGCCAGCCGAAAATCCTTTCGTTGGCCGACGAGACGCAGTTCGCCCCCAACGGCATCGTCAGCCGCACGCTGCTCCAGACGCCGGCGGGCCGGGTGGTGCTGTTTGGTTTTGCGGCCGGGCAGGAACTGACCGAGCACACCTCCACGCAGCACGCACTGATCCAGATTCTTTCCGGCGCCTGCGACTTCTCCCTCGCCGGCCAGGGGCGCCCGCTCAAGGCTGGCGACGCGCTCTACATGCCGCCCGGCCTGCCGCACGCCGTCAAGGCGACCGAGCAGTGCTCCATGCTGCTAACGCTGTTCAAGCCGGCCTGAGCGGCGGCGCTTCGGCGGGACGGCACCCTCGATCCCGCCGGCTTGGTTGACGCGCGGCGAAGTTCATCCTCCCGCGGCGGCAGGGCCGCGCGGGCTTGCCTTGGCCGGGCCGGTGCCGCAACCATCGCCGGGTATGAACATCTCGGACGCGGGAGCCAATGTCGGCTGACGTTGCCACGGACCGTCCGCGCCTGGAGGCGGACATCGTCTGCGTCGGCTTCGGGCCGGCGACGGCGGGTTTCCTCCACGCGCTCTCGAGGCAACTCGTCCAACCGGACGGCACGCCGGCCGTCGAAAGCTTCGTCACGCCGGGCCTTCCGCCCCAAGTCCTCTGCTACGAGCGGGCGGATGACCTCGGCTTTGGCGTTTCGGGCGTCGTGACGCGGGCGCGGGCGCTACGGGCGAGTTTTCCGGACCTTGACCGGGCTGGCATCCCGATGGCCGTGCCGGTCGCGGCGGAAAAGGTGATCTACCTGCTCGATCCGCACGGCGCCAGCCGGCGCTCGCCCGCGCTCCAGGCCGCCGACGCCCTGGTGGCGTCCTTCCAGGGATTGCTGCCCTGCGAGCACCACGCCGTGAGCCTGCCCTGGACGCCGGAATTCCTCCACAAGCAGGGCGGCCTGGTGCTGTCGCTGGGGCAGTTCCTGCAATGGGTCGGCACGCAGGTGCAAGGCACGGGCACGGTGCAAATCTGGCCCGGCACGCCGGTGTCGCAGGCGCTCATCGAGGAGAATAGAGTCGTCGGCGTGCGCTTGCTCGACCAGGGGGTCGATAAGCAGGGACGGCCGGGCGACGGCTTCCTGCCGGGCATGGACATTCACGCCGCGCTCACCGTCGTCGGCGACGGGCCGGTCGGACCGATCGGCCAGCAATTGGACGCCCACTTCGGGCGGCCGGAGGGGCGCCACACGCGGGACTGGGCGATCGGGATGAAGTTCGTGGTGGACTTGCCGGAGGAAACCTCCCTCGCGCCGGGCACCGTCTTCCACACCTTCGGTTTTCCCGAACCGGAGATTTTCGGCTTCTTCTACGTGCATCCGAACCGGGTGGCGTCCCTCGGCATCTTCGTGCCCTCGTGGTTCGACAGCCCGGTGCGCACCGCTTACCGCTATCTCCAACACTGGATGCTTCACCCTTATCTCTGGCGCTACCTCCGGGGCGGCCGACTCCGCTCCTGGGGCGCGAAGACGCTGGGCGAGTCCGGCCGCCGCGGCGAACCGCGGCTCGTCGGCGACGGCTACGCCCGCATCGGAGAAGGCAGCGGCAGCACGAACGTGCTCACCGGCTCCGGCGTGGACGAGGCCTGGGCCACCGGCGCGCAGCTCGCGGAAGCCGTGCTCGAATTGCTGAAGGCGAAGAAGCCCTTCACCCGGCAGAACCTCGACGAAACCTACGTGCGCCGCCGCCGCGCCAGTTGGGTGGAGCAGGAAGCCGTCGTGGCCGAGAAATCGCGCGATGGTTTCCAACACGGCGTCGTCAGCGGCATGATCGGCATGGCGCTCGCCGCCCTGACCGACGGACGACTCCACCTCGGCGGCGATCCGGCCCCGCCCTGGCAACGGATTCCGAGCCTCGAAGAATACTACCGTGGCCGGGTGGCGCCCGAAGCCATCGCCCGGCTGCACGACGAATGCAAGGCGAAGGGCGTTTCGCTCCACGGCGCGCTCATGGACCAGGCGGGCTGGCCGGCGGTCCCGTTCGACGGCCGGTTGCTCGTCTCGCACCAGGACGCGCTGCTCCTGGGCGGCAAGGTGCAGGCGCCGCCGGGGTACGCGGACCACGTCGTGTTCCTCTACCCGGAACTGTGCGAGCAATGCGGCACGAAAATCTGCATCGAGGCCTGCTCCGGCCAGGCCATCGCCCCCGGCGACGGCGGCGTGCCAGCGTTCGACCGCGAGAAATGTGTCCACTGCGGCGCGTGCCTGTGGAACTGCGCGTCGCCGGTCCCCGGAAATCCCGACCGCATGAACATCGCCTTTCGCGCCGGCGCGGGTGGGCTGCACTCGGCCGAGAATTAACGACCCCCGACCCCTCTCGCCTCGCATGACCCCGATGGACCTCCGCCCACTCGCCGGCCGGTTGCTGCGCCAACCGGCCGCCCCGTATCACGAGGACGCGGTGCGGGCCGAAGTCGAGCGCATTTGCGGTGAACACGGCCTGGACTGCGAGCGCGACCGGTTCGGCAATGTCGTCGTCCGGTGGCAGACCGCGCGGCGGCGCCGGCCGTTGGTGCTGGCCGCGCACCTCGACCACCCGGGGTTCGAAATTCTCCGCCGCCTCGCGCCCCGGCGCTGGCTGGCGCGATTCGTGGGCGGCGTGGCGGACGACTACTTCCGCGCCGGAGTTCCGCTACGGCTCATGCCCGGGGCCGTGCCGGCCCGACTGGGGATACAGCGCGCCGGCGAGAAGCGCTTTGAAATCCTGGCCGCCCGCCCGCCGGACCTGCCGCCGCGCTTCGCGGTGTGGGAACTGGAAGACTTCGCCGTGCGCGGCGGGCGGATCATCGGGCGTGCTTGCGACGATCTGGTCGGCACCGCGGCCGTGTTGGCCACGCTCATCGAGCTGAAGCGCAGTCGGGCCAAGGTGAACGTCATCGGCGTGTTGTCGCGGGCGGAAGAAAACGGTTTTCGCGGCGCGCTCACGGTGGCGGCGTCGCGGACGCTGCCCCGGGCGGCGCTGGTGCTGTCGTTGGAAACGAGTCGGGAGTTGCCGCCGGTGCGAATGGGGCGCGGCGTGATCATCCGGGTCGGCGACAAGGCGTCGGTCTTCGACTCGGATGCGACGCGCTTCCTGCAGGAAGTGGCGGCCGGCCTGCGGGCAAAGCGGCCGAAATTTCGTTTCCAACGGGCGCTGATGAGCGGCGGCACGTGCGAGGCGACGGCCTACCAGGAATTTGGTTTCCAGAGCGCGGCCGTTTGCGTGGCTTTGGGGAATTACCATAACTGCGGCCCGCGCCGGCGGCTCGCCGCGGAATTCGTCAGCCTGGCCGATGCCTGCGGGATGGTGGACCTGCTGGCGGCGGCGGCGCGGCAGATGCCGCGGTACGACGCACTCATCGGCCGGCTGCCGCGACGCCTGCGCGAAATGCTGCGCGAGGCGCGTGTCCGGCTCCGCGCCTGAGAACCTGCCCGCCCAGAGCAACGGATCGGCCTTTCGCGGTCCCCCGTCGCCGCTGAAAACCCATTGCCGCCTTCTCCCCGCTTGCGTTCCGCTCCGCCCGTCAGAACCGACGATTGAATTAACGACCACCACACATCTTGATTTCGCCTATCCGAAGCCGGTCGATCCTGGAAACGGGGTGGTGGGGTGGGTTCCGAGTTGGAAGGATCTGGATCTGGATGGAAGCTGCCTTGAAGGGCGTGGAGCGGAGCCAGACATTACGCTGTTGGGTTTTTGCTTTCACGCCCCAAGACGGTCCCCCTACAGCCAAGAGCCCTGCAAAAACCCAAGGAAAAGCTGGCGGGAGCGGCGGGGCTCGAACCTACCGCCAATGCAATGCCCGCTTAGCTGAAACGGGGTTGCCCTCACAAAGAGCCTCACAAATTCCGGTCGCTTCGGGTCACGAACTGTCGCAAGTAGTCGCAGCGTGGCCTTCGCTTGCTCGACCGCTCAAGGCGGCAATTCTCGCCATTATTCATTCCACTTTCCCGGACACGTCTCCGTCCGCGCCTGGGGAAACTAACCAACAAAACCCGACGGAAAACAAAAAGTGATTAGACTATGATCGCAACGTTCCAAGTTCACAAACAGACGTACGGACACTGGCCCGCCAAGAACGGCAAGGCAGCGGGCGAATCGTTCGACCTGGACCTAATTGACATGAGCCTGCCGGCAGAGCACGCCTATCGCGGCGTCCTGCCCTACCGCCTGGCCCCGGAGGAAAAGGACAAGTACTGGGGCAAGCTCGAACGCAAGAACGTCCAGGTGGCCATTCACGAAATTCAGCACACGCCGCGCGGCCCGGTGCTGCGCGGGGTCATCATCTCGGTCAACGAGAAATAGACGATGAAACGGCTTCCGCTGGACAGCTACGCCTATTCACTGGCCCGCATTCGTTGGGACGTATTTGGCACACTGACGTTTCGGTCAGTCCCGTCCGCGAAGATCGCGTATGGCCGGGCCTGGGCGCTGATGCGCCTGGCGGCGGAGCTGGTCCAGCGGCCCTATTCCCGACTCCTGATTGTGTTGCGCGCGGAGCTTGGGGAGATGATGGGGCGCTTCCACTTCCATTTTCTGCTGGGTGGAACGCAAACGCGCAACGAAATCACGCTGGCGCATCAGCTTGAACACCGCTGGTTTGGATTGTTCGGGCAGGGGGCGATCAGCAAGTGTCGGGCATACGACCGCTCGCGCGCTGGAGTGGCGTACGTGACGAAGTGCCTCCGTGAGGGAAGCTGGGGTGCGAACGAATACGAGTTGAGGAAATTCAACTTGGCCGACACGGTGACGCTTACCCGGTCTGTGTTCCGCGTGATTCGGAGCCTGGATCGCATGGGGGAAGACGCCGCAGCGCGCACGTGTGAACAGACGGGCCTTCGATGAGTTGGCCCCGGCCTCCTGCTGCGAGTCAGGCTCAAGACCAGCCGCGATAAATGGCGGCCGTAAACGACGTGGGGATCGCAGCCGGGCACTAGCGCCGGTTAAAACGCGGTCGTACTGCCGCGCACGTGACCTTCAGGGGTCCCCTCCGGCCCTGGCGGGGTGGCTTGAAGATGAACTCTGTACTGAACCGATTCACGTTTGAACGGATTTTACTTCCTAATACGATAAAGCAGAGGGACTGTCAACATTTTTTCGTGACTATTCCTGGCCGCGCTTGGAGGCGGTGGGGCATACCCGGAGAAGGGGCGACTTCGAGCAGTATTTTTTCCCGCCCATTCAGCACGGCCGCAGACGGATGGGAGGCGCTCCTTTCACCGCCATCAGCGGCCGTTCTGCGGGAAGAGATTCCTGTTGTCAAACCGTTCGGCCGCCACCGATGGATCAAGGAGCTGAGCTTTTGAGAGGGCCGCACAGGGGAACAAAAGGCGCACGAAGATAGACCGCCGATGGACGCGGAGGAACGCAGATGGATAGGCCCCGCGGGCGCTTGCCGGTGGAGGCGTGATCCATTGAGGTGTTCCAACGATCCGCGTCCGGCGGCACCCTGGCCGCGCCGGCATCGCCCGCCCCCCCGATTTGGTTTCTAATTGGAATTATTCTAGGTTTTGACAGCCGGAGTTTTCCGGGCAACATTCTGCTTCCGTGAAAGCGGTCGAGAACAGCAAGACGCGCGGTCCGCTGCTGAGCGAGCGGCTGACCACCAGCGGACTGCGCCTGACGCGGCAGCGCGAACAGGTGTACCGCGTGCTGTTGCAGAAACGCGATCACCCGACGGCGGATGAGGTGTTTTTGCGCGCCAAGCGGCAAATGCCCGACATCTCGCTGGCGACCGTCTATAACTGCCTCGACGCGCTGGTGCAATGCGGCTTGGTCCGGCACGTGCATCCGGGCCGCGGCGGCAGCCGGTTTTGTCCGAACATGCGGGAGCACTGCCACTTCTATTGCGAGGCATGCGGCGGGGTGTTTGACATCGATTGGCCGGCCGACCACGGTGGCGTGCCGATGCCAAAGGGATTCGAGGCCAAGCGTTATGAGATCGCCATCCGCGGCGTCTGCCCGGATTGCGGCGCCCGGCCGGGGCACGGAGCGCCGCCCGGTTGACCGCTTGGACCTTTAATTGATTTAACGAACAGCGAATGAGCACAGCAACCGAGACCATCGAAGGCCTAGTCAAGCAGGAGTATAAATACGGCTTCGTCACCGACGTCGAAACCGAGTCCGCGCCGCCCGGGTTGAACGAGGACATCATCCGCCTCATCTCGGCGAAGAAGCAGGAGCCGGAGTGGATGACCGAGTGGCGGCTCAAGGCCTACCGGCACTGGACGACCATGGCCCTGCCGCAATGGGCGCACGTGCATTATCCGCCCGTGGATTACCAGGACATCACCTATTACTCCGCCCCCAAGCAGCGCGGCGACGGCCCGAAGAGCCTCGACGAGGTGGACCCGAAGCTGTTGGAAATGTACGAGAAACTCGGGATTCCGCTGAAGGAGCGCGAGCGGCTCGCCGGCGTGGCCGTGGACGCGGTGTTCGACAGCGTCTCGGTGGGCACGACGTTCAAGAAGCAGCTTGGCGAGAAAGGAATCATCTTCTGCTCGTTCAGCGAGGCGGTGCAGGAGCATCCCGACCTCGTGCGCAAATACCTCGGCGCAGTCGTGCCACACACGGACAATTTCTACGCGGCGCTTAACTCGGCGGTCTTCACCGACGGCTCGTTCTGTTACATCCCGAAAGGCGTCCGATGTCCGATGGAACTGAGCACCTACTTCCGCATCAACGCCGCCAAGTCCGGCCAGTTTGAACGGACGTTGATCGTCGCCGACGAAGGCGCCTCCGTGAGCTACCTCGAAGGCTGCACCGCACCGATGCGCGACGAAAACCAGCTCCACGCCGCCGTCGTCGAGTTGATCGCGCTGGATCGCGCCGAGATCAAATACTCGACGGTGCAGAACTGGTATCCCGGCGACGAGAATGGCAAGGGTGGCATCTACAACTTCGTGACCAAGCGCGGCCTGTGCAAAGGCCGCAACTCGAAGATTTCCTGGACCCAGGTCGAAACCGGCTCGGCGATCACCTGGAAGTATCCCAGTTGTATCCTCCAGGGCGACCACTCGGTCGGTGAGTTCTACTCCGTCGCGGTCACGAATAACTGCCAGCAGGCCGACACCGGCACGAAGATGGTCCATATCGGCAAAAACACGCGCAGCACCATCGTCTCGAAGGGCATCTCCGCCGGGCGCGGGCAGAATAGCTATCGCGGTCTGGTGAAGATCCAGAAGAGCGCCGCGCACGCCCGCAACTTCTCGCAGTGTGATTCGTTGCTGATCGGCGACAGGTGTGGCGCGCACACCTTCCCCTACATCGAGGTGAAGAACACCACGGCGAGCGTCGAACACGAGGCGACGACCTCGAAGATCGGCGAGGACCAGATCTTTTATTGCAACCAGCGCGGCATCTCGACCCAGGACGCCGTGAACATGATCATCAACGGCTTCTGCAAGGAGGTCTTCCGCGAGCTGCCGATGGAATTTGCCGTCGAAGCGCAGAAGTTGCTGGGCGTGAGTCTGGAAGGCAGCGTGGGATGAGAAACCAGGACCTGACGCCTTTGCACGAATGAGTTTTTAATTCGTGGAAATTTGTGTCATTCGTGTCTGAGACAGCATTTCTGAGAACCATGAGCCAACAACCCATCCTTGAAATCCGCAGTCTGAGCGCCGGCGTCGAAGGCCGGCCCATCCTCAAGGGCATCGACCTTGTCATCCGCGCCGGCGAAGTCCACGCCATCATGGGTCCCAACGGCAGCGGTAAGAGCACGCTCGCCGCGGTGCTCGCCGGCCGTGACGGCTACGAAGTCACCGGCGGCCAGGTGCTTTACGACGGCAAGGACCTGCTCGACCTCGACCCCGAGGAGCGCGCCCGCGAAGGGCTGTTCCTGGCCTTCCAGTACCCGGTCGAAATCCCCGGGGTGAACAGCACCTACTTCCTCAAGGCCGCGCTGAACGAAGTGCGCAAGCACAAGGGCCAGTCCGAGCTGGACGCGATGGAGTTCCTCACCCTCGTCAAGGAGCGGATGAAGATCCTCGACCTCGATGACGACCTGCTCAAGCGCTCGGTCAACGAAGGCTTCTCCGGCGGCGAGAAAAAGCGCAACGAAATCTTCCAGATGGCTGTGCTGGAGCCGCGCCTGGCCGTGCTCGACGAAACGGATTCCGGTCTCGACATCGACGCCCTCAAGGTCGTCTCCCACGGTGTGAACAAGCTCAAGCGGCCCGACAACGCCCAACTGGTCATCACGCATTACCAGCGCCTGCTCAACTACATCGTGCCCGACTTCGTCCACGTGCTGGTGGATGGCCGGATCGTCCGCACCGGCGACAAAACCCTGGCGCTGGAGCTGGAGGAAAAAGGCTACGACTGGATCATCAAAGAGGCGGAGGCCGTGGCGGCTTGATGGGGATCGAAGGGTCCACTTCCCGCTCAGCCAACACTCTGCGCGAACAGCGCCGCGGGGCAAACGGAAGGGCGTGCGGTAAGCGTGGGTTTGGTCTTCTGGCTACGATCCCGGCCCGCTGAAACCGAGGAGTTCCCCTTCCAAAACTCCGCCCTCACGCGGCGGGCAACGGCAGGTCCATGGCGGGGAAGTCCTTCGGAAGTTCGTGGAATGGTTCGTGGGCCGGGGCCGGCGCCGCGCCCACGCACGGCCGGTCGCCGCAAAAGTCTTTGAGGGCCGCGGGCGCGCCGCCTATCCTGCCGCGGATGAATTCCGCCCGCAAGACCATCCTGCTCTCTCTCGCGGTGGCGGGCGCGCTGGTGTTCCTTCTCTGCTGGCAACCGCGGGAAACGCGGCGCGGACCGGCCCGCGCTGCGCTGCTGGTTTATTGCGCCGCCGGCCTCCAGCCGCCCGCCGAAGCCATCGCCCGCGAGTACGAGCAGCAGTTCGGCGTGCCGGTCCAACTTCAATATGGCGGCTCCGGCACTTTGCTCAGCAACCTGCGCGTGTCGGGACGCGGCGATGTGTTCTTGGCCGCCGATGAGAGTTACCTGGACCTCGCCCGCTCGAACCAGCTTGTCAGCGAAACCCTGCCGATTGGCCGGATGCAGATGGCCGTCGCCGTGCGCCACGGCAATCCCAAGCATCTCCGGACGTTCGCCGACCTCCTGCGCGCCGACGTGCGGGTGGCGCTCGCCAACCCGGACGCCGCCGCCGTCGGCAAAATCCTGCGCGACCTGCTCCGGCGGACCGGGGACTGGGCCGCGCTGGAGCAGCACGCCAAGGTTTTCAAGCCGACCGTCAGCGACGTGGCCAACGACGTGGAGCTCGGCGCGGTGGACGCGGGCGTGGTTTGGGACGCCACGGTGGCGCTCTATCCGGACCTGGAGGCGGTGAGCTTCCCGCCGATCAACCGCGGCGAGCAACGGGTCGGCGTGGGCGTGTTGCGGTGCAGCCGACAGCCCGGTGCCGCCCGGGCTTTCGCCCGCTTTCTGACGGCCCCTGATCAGGGATTGCGCGAGTTCGCCCGCGCCGGCTACCGGGTCGGGGAAGGCGGATCCGCCGGGAGTGGTCCACCGTGAAGCCCGGCGCGCTTCCATCCGTCCCGGCCCGGTGCGACGCCGCCGACCGCCGGTTTTTCCTGGGCCTGTGGCTGTTGGGCGGCACGTACATCGGGCTGATCGCGGCGTTGCTCGTCGCCGATTTCTCCTTCACTTCGCCGAACCAGTTCGTGCAGGCGCTGCGCAGCCGCGAAATCCGTTACGCCATCCGACTCAGCCTGGTCTCCTGCAGCCTCACGACGCTGCTCTCGCTGTGGGTGGCCGTGCCCATCGGCTACCTGCTGTCGCGCACGCAATTTCGGGGCAAGGCGCTGCTGGACGCGCTGCTCGACATCCCGATCGTCCTGCCGCCGCTGGTCATCGGCTTGAGCCTGCTGATCCTGTTCCAGACTCCGCCGGGGCGCGCCCTCGAACGCCTGCTGCCGGTCACCTACGCCCTTCCCAGCGTCATCCTTGCTCAATTCACCGTCGCCTGCGCGTTCGCGGTGCGGACGATGCGGACGACGTTCGATCAGATCAACCCGCGCGCCGAGCAGGTCGCGCTGACCCTGGGCTGCCGGCGCAGCGAGGCATTCTGGCTCGTCGTGTTGCCCGCGGCGCGGCGCGGCGTGCTGACCGCGGCGACGCTGGCCTGGGCGCGCTCGCTCGGCGAGTTCGGACCGGTCCTGGTCTTTTCCGGCGCGACGCGGATGAAGACGGAGGTCATGCCGACGACGGTGTTTCTCGAACTGAGCGTCGGCAACGTCGAGGCGGCCGTGGCGGTGTCCTTGCTCATGGTGGTGGCGGCCGTCGCGGCGCTGGTGCTCATCCGCTGCTTCGGTTCGGCGCAGGCGCTCGGACGTTCGCTGGAACCGTGACGCCCCGCCCCGACGCCGGGCGTTCAACCTCGGCCGCGACCGATCCGGTGCCGGTAGTGGTCCACGATGACGGCGGCGACGATGACCGCGCCGGTGACGAGCCGTTTGGTTTCATCTTTGGCACCCACGGCGGCGAGGCCGGAGTTGAGCACTGCGATGATCAGCACGCCGAAGAACGTGCTGATGACCGAGGCGCGTCCGCCCATCAGGCTGGTCCCGCCGATGACGGCCGCCGCGATGGCCTGCAACTCAAAGCCGGTGCCGGCGTTCGGATTGGCCGACTCGAAGCGGGAGGTGTCGATGACGGCCGCCAGGGCCACCAGCAGGCCCGCCAGGACAAAAACCGTTACCTTGAGCGGGCGGGGGTCGATGCCGCTCAGGCGCACGGCTTCCTCATTCGTGCCGACGGCGACGAGGTACCGGCCAAAGACCGTGCGCGACAGGACGAGTTGTCCGACCAGCACCAGGGCCATCGCGAGCAAGAACGGCAGCGACAGGCCGTAGAGCGACGTGCCCGCGATGCCTTCGATGGCCGAGCCGATGTACTGCGTCTGCGATTGGGTCACGGCGTGCGCGCCGCCGCGCGCCATTTCCAACATGCCGAGCGTGACGATGAACGACGGCAGGCGCCAGCGCACCGTCACGGCGCCGTTGAACCCACCGCACACCGCGCCCACCGCCAGCGCGCCGCCGACTGCCAGCGCCAGCGGCCAGTGCCACCGGGTCAGCGCCACGCCCAGCACGGCGCTGCACAGGCCGAGCACCGAGCCGACGGACAAGTCGATCTCGGCGATGACGAGGACGAAGGTCATGCCGGTGGCGACGAGGACGGCGGACGGAATCTGGTTGGCGATGGTGCGAAATGTGGTGGCGCTGAAGAAGTGCTCGGTGCTCAGGCTGAAGACGAGGACGAGCGCCGTCAGGGCGAGGGCCATGCCGAGATAATCCGTCAGCAGCCGAGGCCAGGCGGATGGCCTGGGGGCCGAGGCGGGTTGGGGGGAAGCGGTCATTGACAGGAAATCCGAAATCCGAAGGAAACCGGCTGCGGCGCAGATTTCGAGTGTCGGCTTACGGCCTTCATTCGGCGCTCTCCCGTCCGTAGCCGCTCAGCGCGGCGACCATGATCTTGTCTTGCGTCCACTCGTCGCGCCGGAAGGTGGCGGTGAGCCGGCCTGCCGACATCACAGCGATGCGGTCGCACACGGCGAGCAGCTCTTTGAGGTCCGAGGACACCAGGATGACGGCCTTGCCCTGCCCGGCCAGGCGGCTGAGCAACTGGTAGATCTCAAATTTGGCCCCCACGTCGATCCCGCGCGTCGGTTCGTCGAAGATCAGAATGCTGCAATCGCGCAACAGCCAGCGGGCGAGGACGACCTTCTGCTGGTTGCCGCCGCTCAGTTCGGCGACGCGCTGCTCGGTCGAGCGGCAGCGGATTGAGAGCGTCTGCAACCAGCGGCCGGCCTCGCGTCGTTCCCGCGTGTCGCGGACCCAGCCGCCGCGGCGGCTGAAGCGGCGCAGGGCCATCAGCGTGATGTTCGCGCGGATGGGCAGCGGCAGGAACAGCCCTTGTTCCTTCCGATTCTCCGTGAGCAGGGCGAGGCCGTGGCGGACGGCATCGCGCGGCGAAGCGAGACGGGCCGGTTCGGCGGAACCGTGGAGGAAGATGTCGCCGGCGGCGCGGCGGTCGGCGCCGAAAATCGCGCGCATCGTCTCGGTGCGGCCCGAACCCATCAGCCCGGCAAAGCCGAGGATTTCGCCCCGGCGTGCCTCGAAGCTCACGTCGCGGACGACGGCGCCGGAGCGCAGGCCGCGGACCCGCAACGCGACCGGCCCGGGCGGGTTGGGTTCGCGTCGGATGGCCTGGCCGAGTTCGCGCCCCACCATCAGCCGCACGATTTCGTCGAGGGAAAGCGGTGCGGGCGTCGGGCCTGTTTCGCGGGCGGGACGGCGCTGTTCCCGCGTGGCGATCATCCGGCCGTCCCGGAGGACGCTGAGGCGGTCCGCGATGCGCTGGATTTCCTCCAGTCGGTGCGAGACGTAGAGGATGCCGGTCCCGGCCGCGCGCAGCTTGTGGATTTGCGCGAAGAGCCGCTCAACCTCCGGATCCGTGAGCGCGGCGGTGGGTTCATCGAGAATAAGCACGGCGCAACGCCGGGACAGTCCGGCGGCGATCTCGACCAGTTGCTGCTGGCCGACGCCCAGTGACTTGACGGCGCGCGCCGGATCGAGGTCGCCGAGGCCGACCGTCTCCAGGATTTCGCGCGCCGCCGCGTTGAGCCGGCGGTAGTGGATCCAGCCGAGGCGGTGCGGCAGGCGCGCGAGGAAAATGGACTCGGCCACGGTGAGGTGGCCGATGAGATTCAACTCCTGCATCACCATCCGCACGCCGTGGCGTTCCGCCTCGGCCTTGCCGCGCGGCGCGTACGGCTGGCCGCGCAGCGTCAGGGCGCCGGCGTCGGGCCGCGTGAGGCCGGCGAGGATCCGCGCCAGGGTCGTCTTGCCCGCGCCGTTCTCGCCGACCAACGCGTGGACTTCGCCGCGCCGCAAGTCGAACGACACGTCCACGAGCACCGGCGCGGCGTAGGATTTGCCCAAGCCGGTGACGGTGAGGAGCGGCGCCACCGAGGTCATGGAGAATTGGTTCTCCGTAAATCCGAAGTCCGCAGCCCGAAGGCCGAACGAGGCAAGCCATACCAACGCCTCGGACCTCGGGCTTCGGGCTTCGGATTTCTCACTCGGCTCTTCCTCACTGGGCCGGTGCGGTGACGAGGTCCACCGGCGTCTCGCGGTCGGCGGGGGCGCTCTTCGTCCGGAGCATTTCCAGGGCGTATTCGATGCCGAACACCGCGAGCCGGTCCGCGTGTTGGTCGGCGGTGGCGAGCACCTTCCCCTCCCGCAGCAATTGCTGCACGGCCGCGATGTTGTCGTAGCCGACGACCTTCACCGACCCAAGTTTGCCGGCGGCGCGCAGCGCGGCGACGGCGCCCAGGGCCATGCTGTCATTGGCGCACAGCACCGCCTGGAGATCGGGGTGCTCGGTGATGAGGGCGGCGACGACCTGGTTGGCCTTGTCCGTCTCCCAATATCCGGACTGCGAACTGACGATCTTCATGCCGGCGGCGTTCATGGCATCCTCAAAACCGAGCTGGCGCTGGACGCCGTTGAAGGCGCTGGGCACGCCTTCGATGATGGCGACCGGGGCGCCCGGCTTCAGGTGGCGGGCCAAGTAGGCGCCAACCATCTTGGCGCCCTTGCGATTGTCCGGGCCGACGAACGGAAACTTCGCCCCGCTCTGGGCCAGCACCGCGGCGTCGAACTGGTTGTCGATGTTGACAACGATAATGCCCGCCTGCTGGGCCTTGAGGCAGGCGGGCACCAGCGCCTTGGAATCAGCGGGCGCGATGACGATGGCATCCACCCGCTGCGCGATCATTTGCTCGACCAGTTCGATCTGCTTGCTCACGTCCAACTCGTCCTTGATGCCGTTGGACAGGAGGTCGTAATCGGCGGCGTGGGCCTGCTGGTGCGCCTGCGCGCCGTTTTCCATGGTCAGGAAAAACTCGTTGGCAAGCGACTTCATGACGAGCGCGACGCGCGGCTTGCCGGCGGCTCGGGGCGCGGCGGTTTCCTGGCGCTGGCAGCCAGCGAGCGAGGCGGCCAGGAGCAGGAGAGGGAGGACGCAGCGCGGAGCCGGGGGGCGAAACGGTCCCGGTCGGCGGGAGCGGGGACGCCGGATGTCGCGGCCGGACGAGTGCGTGTTCATGGCGGTGGTTTCGAAACGGCCGTCAGGCGCCGCGCCCGGCGGGCGGACGCAATGACGTCATTCCGCCGCCCAAACTGCAAGCGGGAAGTGGCGGCGGGAATCCGCGGGGCGGAGGCATCCCCTCGTCACGCCGGCGAACTACCGGGCGCCGCAGTTCGCCATTTCCTCCCGCCCGGCCCCTGATATATTCGCGCCGCTGCCATGAATTGCAGGATGCTCGTTGCCGGGTTGAGTCTGCTGGGCGGACTGCCTCTGCCTTTGCTCGCGCAAATTGATCCGGTGAAGCGCGACTTGCTCGAAGCGGGCTACCAACAGGCCTTCGAGGGCCACGGCCCGTTCCCCGGCTACGGTTATTATTACATGAACCGGCCGGAGTTCCTCGAGCGCACCAACCTCGCCCTGCGGCTGGCCATCGCCCCGGTGTATCTCGACGGCGAATTGGGCCTCCGGAACGTCCTGCCCGACACCGACCTGGGCCTCGGCATAAACGGCGGCGGTTTCGCCTACGATTATTACGAAGTCCGCCAGGGCAAGTACTACCACGAGGAGTCCTTCATTGGCCACGGTGGCGGCGCGTCCGTCAGCCTCTACCACCTCCTGAATCCGGGCGCGATGATCCCGCTGACCGCCGTGCTGCGGGGCGTGTTGCCCTACACGTTTTACGAACGCGACACCCTGACGGCGCCGAACTTCAAAGTCCCCGACGCCCTGGCTGATCCCACCGTGCGGGCGGGCTTTCGCTGGGGCGGCCAGGAGCCGGTGCTCGCGCCGAACCTGGCGATGGAGGTGTCCGGCTGGTACGAGGGACAGTTTCGCTTGGACTCGGGGCCCTACGGCTACAACGGCGACCGGCAGATCGAGCCGGTGGTGCATCTGTTCTGGGGCCGCACCGCCTTCATCTACACCTTCCCGGAACTGCGCCACCGGATTGAACTGCACGTCACCGGCGGCGGCAGCGTGCATCCGGACCGGTTCAGCGCCTACCGGCTCGGCGGCATGCTCGACCTGGCGTCCGAATTCCCCTTCGATCTGCCCGGCTACTACTTCCAGGAATTGAGCGCCCGCAATTTCGTCCTGATGGGCGGCAGCTACAGCGTCCCGTTGGACAAGGCCGACCGCCTCGAACTCAGCGCCGGCGGCGTCACCGGATCGGTGGCCTACACGCCCGGCGACGCACAGCCGGGCAACTGGAATTCCGGCGTGAGCGGCACGTTGACCTACAACTCGCCGGCGCGGGCGTGGAAGCTGCAACTGAGCTACGGCTACGGCTTCGACGCCATCCGCAGCCACGGCCGCGGCGCCAACAGCGTGGCCTTGCTCATGCAGCTCGATCTGGCCAAATCGGGCGCCGACCGGCCAAACTGGAACCAGTTCAACCGCGGCAATTTCATCCAGCGCCTGCTGGAGCCGTTCGAGCATTGGTGAGCGCGCCGGGAGCGCCGTGTCTCCGGGCCGCCGGAACGGTTGCCGCCCCGGCGCAGCCGGAGCGAGGCCTTGGGTGATGAGACTCGCCCCCACTCCAGGAGAGGGAGTGGACCCACGCCGCAGCGGGAAAAGTCACGGAACGGCGGCCCCGACCCGGCGCTGCAAGAGTTTCCCCCTCTCCTTGGGCTGGGGGCCAGGGTGAGGGAGAATGTGGCCTCGCTACGGCATCGTTCCGGCTGGGAGCGCGTTTTAACAACGGGGTGCGCGGACGGCGGGCCGCGTCCGCCGGAAGTGGCTTATGAGGCCGCCGGCTTGGGCTTGCGGACCGGCGCCTTGCGCTCGCTCTTGCGCACGCCCCCGGCCTTCTCATACTCGTTG
Source organism: bacterium (assembly GCA_021780115.1). Taxonomy (GTDB): domain Bacteria; phylum Verrucomicrobiota; class Verrucomicrobiia; order Limisphaerales; family JAJXZI01; genus JAJXZI01. The sequence goes on from JAJXZI010000038.1 coordinate 27,426, forward strand.
CTGTCCTTGCCGAACTTGTAGGCCACGCCGATGAGCATCTTCTCGCTTAACCCGGCTAGATTCTTTTCGTCGGCCTCGATCTTGTTCTTGGCTTCATCCACCAAGGAAAGCAGCCGGTTGTACTCGTCCAAGCCCGCCTGTACGGCGTCCTTCTGATCGTTGTAGGCCTTGAGCGTCAGCCCGTTGCCCAAGTCCAGGTTGGCATCAATGGGGTTCTCTGACGTTTTCGGTGAAGAAAGGATTGGGCAGGCTTTGAGGGTATGACACCCGAGAAATTGTTTGCCGAACTGTTG
>JAJXZI010000084.1:0-5873 GCA_021780115.1 bacterium
ACTGGGTCGTGTTCGTTTCATGGGTCATCAGTGTTCCTGACGGCGCTCCGCGCCGCCAGCAACTCTCATAACTCATGGCTCAGTTTAGGGGGAGCTTTCCAGGGTGAAACGCTCCCTCGTCGTCGTCACGATCTGGGAGACCCGGCCACGCTTGCGAGGGCTGTACCGTAGTCTGGTATCAAGGAGCCAACCGTCGATGTCACTTTCGTCCTTGCGGGTCGCCGGCGGTTGAAGTCGGTGCTGGCGCGAGTGTGAAACCGCGCGGTGGAGCAAACCGCAATCGCGTTCCGCCCGGCTTCCGGGGTTTTTCCCGAACACCGCGGCGCGAACGGTGAATCCCGCAACGCCGTAGCGGGCTGACGCTCTCCGGCATTGTGTTTTGGCGGGTTCCGAGGTATCGGTTTCCTATGACTGTGCGGCTTCTCATGGCCGGGTTGTTGGCCGCTTTGGTGGGATGCGGAAAGCCCTCGGCCTCGCCGTCGCCGCCGGCCGCGCCAACAGTGGACACAACTCCGTCTGTCTCCACCCAAGCGGTGACGGCATCCCAAGAGGTTGCAGCCCAACCCGATGAGGCGCAAATCGCGGCGCTGCTCAACGACCTGACACAAGCCGTCCGCCGGTACGGCGTGGAGCAGCGGCGCGCCCCGAAGGCCCTGGACGAATTGGTGGCCGCTGGCTACTTGAACCGCGTCCCCCCGGCGCCGGCGGGAAAGAGATTTGCGATCAACAAGAATCTCCAAGTTTATCTGGCGAACCGATAGGCGGGAACACTGGAGCGTCTTCGTGATAAACCAACGCAGCCAAGTGCCGGCCAACCCTCCAATCGACAGGGCGAGTCGGGCACCGATCCGGCCGTCCACGATGCCAGCCTTCACCTTGATCGAGTTGCTGGTCGTCATCGCGATCATCGCCATCCTCGCCGGCCTGCTGTTACCGGCGCTGGCGGGCGCGAAAGCCCGGGCGCAGCGAATCCAGTGCGCCTCGCAGATGAAGCAGCTCGGGGTGGGGTTCGAGCTCTTTGTCACCGAGCACCAGGACCAGTATCCGCCCGCGGCCTACGCGACCGGAGACTATCAATACCAGTTGTCGTGGGACGATTACATCCACCGCTACATCGGCGGACACGATCCCGATGCGGACCTGATCCTGGGCATTTCGGGGGCGATCTCGGACCCCGGTTTGATTCCGAAAATCCTCAAGTGCCCCGCCGACCGCATCGAGATCGGTATTGATTACGCCCCGTACAGCCATCGGCGGACTTACGCCGTGAACTGGGCCGGCCCGGCGTTTCAAATTTCGACCAGCACCGGCGCCCTGCCGCCCCCCAACTACGGGGTGGGGATTTACTACAACCTCCGCGGGTCCGCCCCCGGAGCGCTGCCGGATTGGGAGCCGCGCGGCTACAAGGTCAGCGCGGTGCGGGATCTGTCCGGGACGATCCTGCTCGCGGAGTTGCCCAATGGCCGCAACGCCGCCGGGAATGACTGGCCTTCCTTCTGCGGCGGCCCGGGTTTTGGCGTGCCCGCGGGGCTGACGCCCGATTGTGTCCAACTCAGCCCGGCCACCTCCTTCAACCAGATCAGCTATGGCACGGTCGCCTACGGTCTGCACGCCAAGCGGTTCAACTACCTCTTTCACGACGGCCATGTCGCCATCCTCCGGGTCACGGACACAGTCGGCAGCGGCACGACCAACGCTCCCAAGGGTATGTGGACCATGACGCCGGGAGATTGACGGCAACCCGCGCGGCTTCCCGTGGGCCGCCGCTCACCGCGGGCCGAATTTGGGCCAGGCCAGCGGCACGCCGTCGCGCGCCAGCAGGTCCTGGAAATCCTTCAGCAGTTCACGGTGCTGGCGGACTTCCCGCGGCCGGCGTTTCCGCGCGACGCAGAACGCGGCCAGCGTGCCGGCGGCTTCTCCGATGTTCCACTCGACGGGATGCAGGCGGTAGCAGCCGTTGGTGATGTGCGTGACGCCGAGATTCTTGCAGGCCGGGAGCAGGTTTTCGACGCGCACCGGCAGCAGCGCGCCGAGTGGAATCTGAAAGGGCAGCGAGCTGATGTCGATCGAGTTGTCGCCGCCGGTGCTGGGATGCAGGTCAATGCGGTAACTGCCGATGCCCACCGAGTCGGCAAACTCCGCCGCGCTCACGGCGTCGCGTTTCAACCCGGTTTCCCCCATCCGCGCCTCGGTGCCGACATGCTGTTCCTTGACGGTGAACTCGGCGCGGAGGCGTCGGCTTTCGCGGATGTAAGGATACTTCGTCAGTCCGTCTTCCGTGCCGACGACGTCCGGCCGCAGGCGCAGTCCTATCCAACCGGCGCCGCCGTCGGGCCGGGGCGCCTCGGTCTGCAGCCAGTACAGCAGCGAAAGGCTGAGTTGCTTGGCGCTCGCCCGGTGGCGGGCGGCCTCCTCCGCGGACCCCTCGCAGAGATTGCCGAGCAGGTAGTCGTTCTGCGGCCAGTTCACGAGCGAGAGGTCGCCGGGATACGCGCCCGGCGCGAAGTTCGTCCGGTCGGCAATCCGGCGATACGACCACAAACCGGCGCCCTTGACCGGATCGCAACCGAGGTTCCGGGCCTTCCCGCTGGCCGGATCGCCGTATTCCAGGCTGAGCAGGCGTCCGGGCCAGGGGGGCTTGAGCGACGGCACGAAATCGCGCCAGAAGTCATACTCGCGCGGTTTCTCGATGGTGTGGTCCTCGCCGGCCAGGTAATCCATCACGAAGCCACAAGTGAACGCCTGCCAATTGCGCGGCTGCGCCCCGTCCGGCGCGTGCGGCTCGCCGGTCTCCGCCCGCGATTCGAAGCCGGTGACGTACTCCGTGTGGGTCATCGGGAGCAGATCGCCCAGTTCCGTCGCGTCCGCGAAGAACGGCGCCCGCAACACGAGTTCGTTGCCCGACTCCAGGCTCTGGACGCGGACCGCTTCGACGCGATCGCCGCTGACGGCGGCGGCGCTGGCTCGGTGGCGGAGCAGGACCAGGATGCGTCTCCCGCCGACAAAGGGCGCAAACAACTCCTCCAGCACCGCCAGCGCGACGCGCGGTTCGTGGCAGAGCCGCGAGACCCAGCCGTTGCCGGGATTCAAATACGGCGTGGCCCGCGCCGCGGCGGTGAGCGGGAAGTTGCGCAGGTAGTACTCGCGGATTTTCTGGCGGAGCGCGAGGTAGCTCCGCGTGGCGCCGCCGGTTTCAATCCACGGATTCTCGTCGGGCGGGATGGCTTGGGCCGTCAGTTGCCCGCCGATCCAGTCGGTTTCTTCAGTGAGGATGACGCGCAGGCCATTGCGGGCGGCGGCCAGCGCCGCCGCGCAACCGCCGAGGCCGCCACCGATGATGACCAGGTCCGCGGCGAGTTCCTTGGCCGGGCGTGTCGCTCCCGGAGTCGGGGCGGCGGCGGCGCCGGCCTCGGTGGTGAAGGCCGAGGCGCCGGCGAGCGCGGGCGCGGCCAGCCCCAGGCCCTTGAGGAACGAGCGACGGGCGAGTTTCGAGGATGCCATACGGGGAAGATTTATCGGGGCCTCGGACACTTCAATGGCAAAGCGCGTCGGATCGGGCGGGCGCTCAATCTACCCCAACCGGGACCGCGCCGGGTCCGGCGGCACTAATGCGAACGCACCGGCCGGGCGAAGCTGGGCGGCATCGCCGGCGGGGCGGACGGCGGGCGTTCGCCGCCGGACTCGGGCCGGGAGAGCCGGACTTTCGCAAGGTAGATGCTGGCCTTGCCTTCGTGCGACGAGTAGTAGCTGACCCAGAGCAGGCCATCGTGCCACGCCAGCCCCGGATAGCTGCAGTCGCCCCCGGAAGGCAGTGTGAGGCATTCGGTGAGTTTGCCGGCCCGCCAGTCGAGCCACAGCAGCGCCGTGCGCGCGGTTGGCGAGTTGACCCGCGCGGCGACAACGAGTCTGCCGTCAGGCAGGGCGATTAGATTCGGCCCGCCGAGGGAACGGCCGAGGTCTTGCCAGTGCCAAGTCCGATAGGGCGGCCGGGCCACGCCCAGGACGGCTGCCGCCCCCGGCGCGTCGCGGCGCAGGAGGCAAAGAGCTGTCTGGTCTTTCAGAAAGAGCAGCGCGCTCTCGTTGGGCAAACCCTGGGCCAACAACCGGTCCGCCACGACTTGGAACGCGCGATCGTCAGGGCTGGCGTACAGCCTCACGACGCCCTCGCCGCTCGTGGCGTAGCCAACGCTGTAAGCCGTTTTGTCGTGCCAGGTGATGCGCCAAAGCCACAGGTTGGGGTCGCCAATCGGTACCGGATCGAGCCACTGTTGTCCATCGCGGGAGAAGCAGGCCAGCGTCCGGTGATTGAACGGCGCCGGCGGGGGCATCGCCGCCGCCGTGGTGAGCATCAAGCGGTGGTCGGGCGTTTCCACGATTTTCGGGTCGCGCAAGTCGGCGTTGGCCGCGGCGATGCGCGCGCAGGACGCCCACCGCGTGCCGTCGGGGGACGTAATTACCCGCACCGCGCCGTCCGGCGAGACATGGGCCGCGCCTTCGCGAAACACGCAAAACCATCGCCCCTTGAAGTACGCCAGATCGGTGAAGGCGTTGTGCGGGGCAGCGTCCCAGATGCGTTGCACAGAAACCAGGCTCGCTTCGCCGAAGGCGGCCCCGGGTGCGGGCAACTCGGAAGCGGAAGCCGTCATCACGAGCAGCGCCGGCAGGGCGGCGATGAGAGGAACGGATTGCGGCATGACGACGTTATCTCCGATGCCAGGCGGTCTGGCAACCCTCGAAACCGGGTCGCCGGCGGACGGCTGCTTTCTCCTTGTGCCGGCGGCGGGAAAATTGCATAACGCCGCCATGATCAAACGATTCATTCCTACCCGATTCGCCCTCCCGGCTTGCGTGCTCGCCGCCGCCCTCGCGCCGGTTTTCGCGGCGGACAACTCATTTCTCGGCTCGTGGGAGCTGACCATCCCCGGTGGCGGCGCCGGCTGGCTGGGAATCATGAAGGAAGACGGTTACTACGACGCCGGCCTGCTCTGGGGCGGCGGCAGCGTGATGCCGATGGACGCGGTCTTCTTCACCGATGACTCGCTGTGGGTCACGCGGGTCTTCGAGGTCAAACGCAAGGACGCCGGCGGCGCGGTCGTGCGCACCCAGCGGTTCACCGAGGCGATCATCGCCAAGGTGGACGGCGACAACCTGGAGGCGACACGCCTCATTCCGCGGGAAAACGGCGAGGGCGTCCGCCGGGAGGCATTCACCGGCAAGCGCACGCCGCCGATGCCGCTCGCGCCGGACCTGAGCCAGGTGAAGTTTGGCGATCCCATCACGCTGTTCAACGGCCAGGACCTGACCGGCTGGCGCCTGACCGACCCCGGCGCCGCCAGCGGTTGGAGCGTGCAGGACGGCCTGCTCGTGAACCGGGTGGCGCAGACGCCCGGCCAGCCGCACAAGAATTACGGCAATCTGCGGACCGACCGCGAGTTCGAGGACTTCAACCTCACGCTGGAAACGCGCCTGGCCAAAGGCGGCAACAGTGGCGTTTATCTGCGCGGAATTTATGAAGTGCAGGTGGCCGACACCTACGGCCGGCCGCTGGATCCGCACAACATGGGCGCCGTTTACAGCCGCATCAAACCCACCGCCGCCGCGGAAAAGCCGGCCGGCGAGTGGCAGAGCCTCGACATCACGCTGGTGGACCGCCACGTCACCGTGGTGTTGAACGGCCAGAAGATCATCGACAACCAGCCGGTGCTCGGCTGCACCGGCGGCGCGTTGTGGTCGGACGTGCTGCGCCCCGGGCCGATTTATCTCCAAGGCGACCACACCGGCATCGAATACCGCAACATCGTGCTGCGGCCGGTGGTGAAGTGACCGAAGCCCTCGGCGGGTCCAACGTTCACCGTCGCCGCGGGCCGCGCGAG
>JAJXZI010000084.1:5883-27536 GCA_021780115.1 bacterium
GCGAGTCAGCCGTCGATTCCGGCCGTCACTGCTGGAGCAGCGCCGCCACCAAGCCGTCGGCCGGTTCCGCCTCGGGCAACAGAGCGAACAACGCGGGGGACCACGGATTCAGCAGGAAGCGGATGCGATCCGTCTTGCCCAGGTATTTCTGCGAGCGTAAATCGTAAACATGCGCCGGATGGGCCAGCGTCGCCACGACTTCGACCGGCTGCTCCAACCGCTCGTTCCCGCCGGCCTGCTTGAGTTCCTCGCTCATCTGGTAGTCGATGTTCCGCTCGAAGGCCACCAGCCGCGCGCGTCCCAGTTGGAAACGGTGGACGCGCACGCACGCCTCCAGCGGAACCTGGATTTCCGGCCGCACCGCTGCGACCTGTTCGCCGATCCAGCGCGCCCAGGTGAAGTCCGGATTGGGGAGGAGGCGCCGCGCGGCGTAGTCGCTGATGTCGCCCGCCCGCGAGGTGGCCTTCGTGCCGCGCGACCCGCCGTAGCTGCGCTCGGCCGACGTCGTCGGCGGGAACAGATCCTGCAACCGGCTCCGCATTTTAAGCCGGCCGTGCTCGTCAAACAAACCGGGCGTGCCGTCGCAAAAAACGAACCGGGCGGCGTTCGTCGGCGCGGCAAATAGAAAGGCGCGGACCTGCTCGCTCTCCGCCGCGGACAGGGCGGCTGATCCCGGCAGCACCAGGACGCGCGCCCCGGCCTTCCGCAACTCGCCCGCCGCAAGTTGCTCCGCGGAAAGAAACTTCGGCGAATAGCCCAGATCCTGAAACGCCTTGAGCCAACTGTCCCGGACGCGCGCCAGGCGGTTGTGGTCGCCCTCGAAGCTGGAGAAGCGCCGATGCCAGGTTGAGCCGTCCACCGTGGACTCCAGCAGCCAATCCACCTGGATGCTCGGCTGCGAATAGTGGACGGCGACGGGGTCGTATTCCCGTTCGGCGCGCAGGAAAAGCTGGGCGAGCGGCGCATTCATTTCCTGGAGCACCGGCGCCAACGCCTGGGCTTTCGGCGTGAGCGCCAGGTCGTCGCTGCTCCAGTCGAGGCAATCCTCGCTCCACCAGACGATGCAACCGCGGTCGCCTTCGAGCAGCAGGTGCCAGAGGCGCCGGCGGGCGTGCTCGCTGTCCTTCTCGAAGACCGTCGTGAGGATGGGTTTGCCCGGCATGAACGAGCCGAAGATTTCGCGGGCGTTGCCAATGTCGTACGGCTCCACCCAATCCAGCGCCCGCGCCAGCCGCCCCAGATCGTAACCGCCCCACGCCGACGGCATCTGCGTGCCCTCGATGCCGACGGGAGTGCGCGGATCCACCGCGTGCGCCGCCTGACGAAGACCGTCCAGCGCGCGGGCCAGCGAGAGGTCCATGTAAGTGCGGAAGTCGCACCACGGCGCGAAATTCCAGCGTGTTGGCGACGACCGGGCGGTGGCTGGATCGAACCGGAGCGCTTGCACCGCCTGCCAGTCGGGTTGGCCGCGGGGGAGGGCGTCACCACTGGCCATGCGGTTTTTAATCTGGTCAGTCGTGAACGGCTTGACGTCGTCCCACGCGGCGAGCTGCGTTTCCCACTCGGCGTTCAGCGCGGCCAAGTCTGGGTATTGCGTTTTCAGCCAGTCACGGAACCCGGCCAGCGCGATGGGATTGAAGTCGTAGTCGAACGGGTTGGCGGAGAGGGTTGTCGAGAGCTCGTCGCGGAGGTTGTAGGCGAGCGGGGCGTGCGCCGCGTTCTTGCGAACGATGGCTTCCACCTCCTTGCGCGCCCATGCCTGCCACTGGGGATCGTCGAGACAATAGTCCCGCACGAAGGCGCTTTCGGGCCGGCCGGCCTTTGTCCAATCCGTCACAAACTTGTCCCAATCGCGGACCTTTGAGTTGAACTTCAGGCACAGGCCCCGGTTGACCAGGTTCTCGACGTAGTACGGAAAATGGTGGTCGAGCAGCGGTTGCGGACTGGCGTCGCCATAGACCATCGCCGTATTGATCCCCATCTCGCGCAGTCGCTGGAAGAAGAGCGGCAGCTTGTCCGGTCGTTGCGCCGCGCTGTCGCCGACCCACATAATGGTGCGGTACTCCAGCCACGGACGGAGTTCGTTTGTGTCGGCGGCGAAAACCAGGGCGGCAAGGCCGAACAAACCCACGGACAACCACGGAACGAGGAGGCGGCGCGGCGCTTTCATGCGGCGTGGAGGGTACGTCCGTCCTTCGGCGGAGGCGAGTGTTCTCCACCCGCGCCGGAGCCTGAGCGGCCAACGTGTGCGGTGTGTCACGACAACGCCCGGCTGGTGCGCCGGCCGGACACCCGCGCTGCCGGCGGCCCGCGATTGACAAACGCGGCGCGAAGGCCGATAACGCCGTCCATGTCCAACCGCGCTCGCATTCCCCGCCGCGAGTTTCTCCGGCGCACCCGCAACACCTCGCTCGGCGTCGCCACCGGCCTCGCCTTGCCCCATCTCTTCCTCAACCGGACCCAGGCCGCCACGGGCGAGAACCCGAGCGAGTTCGTCCGCATCGGCTTCATCGGCCTGGGCGGCCAGGGCAACTCCAATCTCGGCGGCCTGATGAAACACGCGGTGGCCGTGTGCGACGTGGACAGCAAACACCTCGCCGCCGCCCGGGCCGGCTCCTGCTCGGCGGGCGCCTGTTCCAGCCGGGCTTGCACTTGCGCTGCCGCTTGGGCGCCGAGCCGTTGCACCAGCGCGCGGAGGGTGGTGTCCTCCACGGAACAGCCGAGCTTGCCTGCCAGTTTGGCCGCCGCCTCATACGACGACGCCACGGTGCCGAAGTAGGCCAGCCGATCTTCCAGCGCGGGACTGAGTTGTTGATGGGCGCTCAAGCCCCAGCGCTCACGCATGGGGCAACCCCAATGGCCGTCAGCGGAGTCTTTTCCGCGCCACACCTTCAGTGGCACCAGGCCGAAGGCCGTGCGCAAGTGCATGGTTTCCTGCCGCCGGTGATGGGCTTTGCGTCCGCTGTGGGGGGAAAACTCCGCCGTGGCGGTTGGCTTGGGCTTGGAGTTCTGCCTCCAATCGCCGACGCATCCACTCGCGGCCTTCGGCTTCCACCGCCAGCTCCATCTCGCGCAGGGAGCGAGGTCTGTCTTGTTCCGAGTTCATCCGAATTGCCTTTCGTTCGAGGTTTCGTTGCTCGGTGAGGAACCGTTGTCACCCCCATTACGCTCACATCATGGTGCGGGTGTCAAATTGCGCCCGTGGGCCGCGGGGGCATCTCACTTTCTTGCAGGGGGTCGGGCGAGGTAAGCTAACCGCACGCAAAGCGTTTGTCCCTCCTCCGCCCGTTGCGGCGGCACGCCGTGCGCCGCTTTTGAGACGCTCACGCTCACCGCAGCCCGTCTGGCCGTCCGCTTGCAGGCGAGCATCGGGGGCTTTGTTCACGCCAGCGATCAGAACCTTGGCCATCTGGAGAGCCAAGTCGCCCAGCAGGCTCAGGAACTCCTCCGCCAAGCCACCGAGACCGCCGCCCAGCAAAAGGCCGACGCCACCCCGCCCCGCTGCCCGGTCTGCGGGCAGCCCTTGAGCCGGTGCAGCGCCGGGCATGCCCGCACCTTCCAGACCCGCTTCGGGGCGATCCCCGTGCGGCGCACGCGCGGCTACTGCAAACGCTGTCGCAAGTGGCGTTGCCCGGCCGACACCGCGTTGGGCCTGGAGGAGACCGCCGGCTACTCCCCAGCCGTGCAGGAGATGGCCGCACTGGTGGCCACCAAAATGCCGGTGGCCGAGGCGAGCCTGGTGCTGGAACGGCTCACCGGGGTGAAGCTGCCACGGGCCAACCTCGACCGCGAGGCCCGCCGCCAGGGCGAGCGCGCCCAGGCGTTGCGGCGTCAACTGGACGCCCACGCCACCGCGCTCCCGACGCCGGAGAGGAGGCAACTGGAACTGCGCTTGGAACCCTACCAGATGATTCTGCAGATCGACGCCTGGACCATCGCGCCCGGACCGCCGGCGGCCGGCAGGTGATCAGCGAGCGGGGCTTTGTGGCCACGCGCCAGGGGATCGACGGGCTGCGCCAACAACTCCACGCCGAAGCCCTGCGGCGCGGGTTGGGGCAGGCGGCCGGGGCGCTGATCATCGCCGATGGGGCGGTGTGGATCTGGCGACTGGTCGACGACCGCTGGCCGCAGGCGCGCCAGCGGCTGGACTACTACCACGCCGTCCAACATTTGGCGGCCGTGGGACGGGCGGTGTTCGGGGAGGATCAGGCCCGGTTCCGCGCCTGGCTCAAGCCGTTGGCCCAGCAGTTGAAGAACCAGTCAGCCGTGAAAGTCATTCGGCAGTTGGAGGAACTGCGGCAGCGCCTGCCCGGGGGCACCAGCGCCCAAGAGGTGGTGACGCGGGAAGTGAATTACTTCCATGAACACGAGGCCCGGATGGATTATCGAGCCGGGCAGCGGCGAGGCGAACCGATCGGCAGCGGGCCCGTGAAGGCGACCTGCCGGCAGAGCCAATGCCGCTTCAAGCGGACCGGGCAATTCTGGAGCCCGCGCGGAGACTAAGCGTTACTCAGTTTGGAAATGTTCTGGCGCAACGGCCGCTGGCATCTGCTCTTCCCTCACGCTCCACCCTTGGACCCCGCAAGAAACTGAGTTGCCCCCAACCAGCAAACAAGTCGAAATACGAGGTTGACACCCGTGGCCGGTGGCAGAAAATCGCCGACAATGAACTCGACGCAAAAGCGATTCTCCCTGAAACGCGCAGCGTCCAGAAAGCAATTTCCTATCAGTTTTTATTCCGTACAGGTTGGGGAGCAAAATCATGATTCGGTACGCTGGGTCCAAGCTGAAACGCGCAGCGTTCAGAAAGCAAAGTTTTATGCACACGAAACAAAATGGTAAATCTGGACTCGGGAAGTACCTTCGACAACCGTCCCAGCATTGGTTTGCTCAACAGCTTGGTATCGGGAGATTGATTAGCACTGCCGCGGCGCTCTCGCTCGTGGGTGGTTGCACCTACTCCCCAGGCCACCTGATCTTCTCTCACCCTGATTCAGCGCGCGCGACTCCCGCGCAAGCGCTTCCGGCTCCGCCTGACGGGAGGGCTGCTCTTTACACGATGCGCCACAGTGGGATGGTCGGGGCTGCTGTTCCCTGGAACGTTATGATCGATGGCGATGATACGGGAGGCCTCGCAAACGGTCATTATTTCCGTGATCTTCTTCGTCCTGGGCCGCATTACCTCGGCTATAAAAGCGGCAAGTGCCAGTTCACCGCTGAGGCTGGCAAGAGCTATTTCTTTGAAATCAGCGCTGGGCTCGTGCATCCGAAGTTCACGAGCGTTTCCGAGACCGATGGACGGAGACTTCTTGACCGGCTTGAGTATGACCCTTTACAGGCTGCCGACGTCGAATTGGTGCAACAGAATTGGGGGAGATTGAAGGTCGGAATGAACCTTGATGAAGTTCGGCGCCTGATCGGACCATTTCCAAACCGCCAAACGACAGGCATGGCTGGTCAGATCGGTCCCGGAGGAGCTTCCTTGACTTTCGCAATGCACTTGAGATTGGGACGGTTAACGCTCACGTTTAAGGATGGGAACTTGAGCCGGTGGGACCCCCTGGTTGTGATCTTCTCGTTATCCACCTTGCGGTTGCCGGAACGACTGGATGTACCCAAGCCCAGTTTTAAATACACCCGTTGAGTGAAACGCGCAGCGTCCAGAAAGCAATTTCCTATCAGATCCTATGAGCCAGATCGCCCATAAGCGTCCCTATTGGTTTTCGTTTCGGTTTTTCCTCGTTTGCGCTTTCGGTCTGACCACTGGTTGCATGACAGTTCAAGTGTCACGCCTGGAGGACAATCACTCTCCGCCGAATTCGGGCTGGCGAGCAGTCACGGTCTATGACGAACACGATCCCGCACTTCGTTCCCGGCCCTACCGCGTGTTGGGCTACATCACGATACAAGAACCGCCTGCTGTGGGCATCACCAGGGGGCAAACGCGGAGAAGAGAGGAGCGGGCGATGGCCAAGGTGCTCGCACGCGCTCAACAGGAAGCCGCGAAAATGGGTGCCGATGCCGCGATCTGGTGCGCTGCCCCGCTGGAGATTCATTTTCGGTCGGTCGAAGTAAGACAGCAGTACGGGGGTTCTTACATTTCGCAGGGCGTCCACTCCGAAATCATTACTCCTGACAAGATCACCTACAATTTTAAGGCGGTCCGTGTTTTGAGGTGACCTGAGCACTGAGCAAATAGCTTTTCCATTCCCTATGCGCTTGGCCGTTTTGGGCTGCGGTTGGATGATGATGCGCTGGAAACCCGGCCCGGCCGGGTCGCCGCCGATGCCGGCGAGGTCGTGGTAAAACCACTCCACGATGTGGCCGAGCATGAAGTGGTTCTGCGACGACGCCCGCCCGGCGTCCCAGGCCTCGGTCAGGCTGGTGGCGCCCTGCCGCAACTGGTAGCCGTAGCCCGGTTTGTCCGACTGGTTGTTCATGGCGAAGATCACGTCGGATCGGCCGCCGTCCGCCAACGCGCGGAGCAGATAGCGGTAGCCGACGTCCCCCGCGGTGAGCGCGTTACCCCGGCGTTGCACGTCCTTCACCACGGCGTCCGCCGGAAACCTGCGGCCCAATGGCGAGTCTTCATGGGAACCTTTCTCTTGTGTGGTGATCCAACGTCGAAAGCGGCGGGCCGTCAATGGAAAATCACGCGGAAAGCCGCCGTTCTGCGACCCGCCTTCCGCACGGGACAGAGATCCCGCGTCAGTGAGCTGCTCCGAATCTTGAGATTGGAAATCAGGCGGGCGACGCAGGCTGGCTTGCGAGGCGGGGTGCCGCCACTTCCGTCGCGGAGCCGGAGGCTCAGGCAGCCCGCGGAGCCTTCATGGCTTAACGATTTCGAGTTGCTGCGGCGCGCTGGATTTTGGCCGGCAGGTGAACTCGAGGCGGCCTTCGGCATCGGCGGCGAGGGTGGCCGTCTCCTTGCCGTCCAGCCGCAACCGGTATTGGGCGCGGGGCTGAAGGCCGGATGCCCGATGCTTCAGCGCGACCGCCCGAGCCGCGCAAGTCTCGGTCCACCGGCGCGGCTCGGTCGGATTGGCGGGCCAGGTTTCGATCTGCAATTCCACCGGCGCGCGGACGGAGCGGGTCACCGACAATGAGCAGGAATCACGGTCTCCTGAGAAGTAATCCATCGCGTTTCCGTTCACGCGGACCGCGAACGGTCTAGCGTCGCGCACCGCGAAGTTCCCCACCGTCATGCGGCTGCCGCGAGGACTCAAGTCGATGAGGTAGTCCTGGTCTCGCAACCGGTAGCGAAGTTGCGTGCCGTCGAGGTCAGCCGTCAAATGCGGTTCGAGATAGAGCCGGTCCCACTTCGGCTGAATACCATAGAGGTCGCGGTACAGCCCGACGATGGTCAGGCAGTTGCCAGCCAGGATGTCATCGCCGCTGCCGGCTTGCGATTGCCGCAGATAACGCTGGAAGGAGAGGCCGTCGGCTTCGTAGCGGTCCAGGACTTTGCGAACGTACTTCAGCGCCAAGTCGGGTTGCGCCACGGCGTAGGCGCGCACGCCCAATTCGCCCCAGGAGAGGAAGATGTCGCCGTTCTCGTATTTGGGAAACGGATACTGCGTCGGACTGCCTTCGCCCGGGGCGTAGGGATAGACGCACAGCGGCCAGTGGAACAGATTCTCGCGCTGCATCTGCGTCTCAAGCTGCCGGAGGATCGCCTCCCGCCGCGCCGGCTCATCGCACAGGCCGTAGGCGATGGCGGCGAAGTTGACCGGAACCACCAGATTGTCGCCGTGGATGGAGCCGTCCTTGTCGCGCCAATAAACGTACCATTGCCGGGCGGGATTCCAGAAGCCGCCCGCGGCCGTCGTCCGGTTGAAACTCGCTTTCAACTTCGCGGCGGCCTGACGGTAGCGGGTAGTGTTTGCCGCGTCGCCGAGCAGTTCCTCGGCTTCAGCCCACCGGACCATCGCGTAATACATCTCGGCGTTGACGAGGGCGTTCTCCCAGGAGGCCCAGATCACGTCGATCCAGTCGCTGCATTTCCCCTGCGTGTGGGAATCGGTCATCATCTCGACGAGTCCGTTGCCGTCCGCGTCGCGCCGCAGCAGGAAATCCAGCGCGCGTTCGCAGGCCGGCTTCTGCCCGCGCAACCAGCGGAGATCGCCGGTGAGGTCGAACTCCTCCATCGTGCAAATCACGTAACTCGGCTGCGAATCCATCGTGTAGCCCCACTGGCATTCGTAGTAGCCGGTGGCGGGGTCGAACGTGCCCGGCATGGCGTCGCTGGCGTCGTGATGCCAGCGGGAAAGCACGCGGCCATCGGGCTTGACGGCGTGCTCGCGCTCGTCCACGAGCGTGGCGGCGAAGTTCGCCGTGTAGCCGGGATCGTCGATCGCCAGGCCCATCTGGGCGAACCACTGTTCATGCAGGCAGGCCCAGCCCGTACGCCAGCCATTGCCGCCCATGATGCCGGTGTCCACCACGCCGTAGCGGCCAATGGTGTTGAGCAGTTCGCGCATGCTGTCACCGTTGAGTCCCCGAAACGTGCCGCGGTTGCACGCCGCGTCGTAGCGCAGCGCCTGGAGGACGAAGGTCACGCGCGTTGGGCCGGGGACGACCTTGAACGGCGCCCACAAGTCCTGCGCGTTGGCCAGGAAACGGCGGAGCTGGTGGCGCGGTGGGAGTTCCTCGCCGCTGACGATATGGCTGAACGAGAAGACGCCGCCGGGTTGGTGCGTGAACTTGACCGCGATCTGACGGCCCGCCGGAACTTCGGGCACGATGCGCAGACAATCGCGCTGGTCGCGGCTCCAGAACGTGACCGGGCCGGTGTGGGCGCCGTAGGTGGCGTTCGGCGTCTCGAGATACTTGCCCCACGCCACGCCGCCATTGCCCAGCAGGCCGCCGGTCCAGGTGGACCTGTCGCGGAAATCCCAGACCGGGAAGCAAGTGTCTTCCAAGGTTCCGCCGGACAGGTAGGCGCGGTCGATCTGCCAGACGACGGCGTCATTCTGCGCGGTCAGCCGCCACGTCTCCCGCACCCGCACGCCGCCGCCGCCGAAGAGAATGTCGCGGACGGTGACAGTGTTGCCGGCGACGGAGACTTTCGGCGTAGGAACGCCGGCGCGCGTGGTGAACCACTGGTCGCCGACCTTGATCCCGCTGAACACGCCGGTCGCGGGATGGATGACCTGCCGCCCGCGGACCACGACTTGGTCCAGCCGGCAGGCCCCGGCGTAATTCAGGCGCAGGACGAGGTTGCTCTGCCCATCGGCCACGGTCACGACTTGCCGCGCGGAATCATGGACGACCGACGCCCGCACCGCACCCGCCGACATCGCGACCAGCGCAAGGGCAGCCAGAGCGGCGAGAAACGCCGTCAGAGTTTTTCGGCCCATAGTTGCTCCCTGGCTCATCGCGCGGCGAACCGATATTCGCCGGATTCCACGGCGAGCACGGCGCAGTCACCGTCCATCCGGAGGAACCTCACGCCTTCCGCCTTCTCCAGATTGCGGCCGCTTTCGCGGACGGCCGCCGCCGAAGTCGCGGGCACAAACACCGTCGCCGTCGTGTTCGGCGGAATCACCACGCGCAGCGTGAACCGCCCGCTTTCCTTCCTCCATTCGCTGACGATGCGACCCCGGATCGAGTCGTAGCTGGCCCGCGCCCAAGTCAGGTCGCCGACGGGCTGCGGCTTGATGATAATTCGCTGGAACCCCGGCCCGGCCGGGTCGCCGCCGATGCCGGCGAGGTCGTGGTAAAACCACTCCACGATGTGGCCGAGCATGAAGTGGTTCTGCGACGACGCCCGCCCGGCGTCCCAGGCCTCGGTGAGGCTGGTGGCGCCCTGCCGCAACTGGTAGCCATAGCCCGGTTTGTCGGACTGGTTGTTCATGGCGAAGATCACGTCGGATCGGCCGCCGTCCGCCAGCGCGCGGAGCAGGTAGCGGTAGCCAACGTCACCCGCCGTGAGCGCGTTGCCCCGGCGTTGCACGTCCTTCACCACGGCGTCCAACGCGCTGGGGCGATGGGCGGGATCGGCCAGGTTCATCACCAGCGCGATGGCATTGGCGCACTGCGAGCCGGTGGCGTACTGGCCGGTGGCCGCGTTAAAAAAGGCCTGGTTGAAAGCGGCGCGGATTTCTGCGGCGCGGCGCTCGTAGTCCGTCGCGTCGTCCGTCCGGCCAAGCAGCGTCGCGGTCTGCGCCAGAATCCAGGTGTCGTAGTAATAGAACGCCGTCGCCGTCAGCGCGATCGGCGTCAACTGCGCGTAGCCCGGCGGCTTGGGGCCGAGGTCATACCAGTCGCCCAGGCCGTGCGAGACGATGTTGTCCTTCGCCTTGCTGCCGAGATAGGCGACATAACGTTTCATCGCGTCGTAATGACGGCGCAGCAAGTCGAGGTCGCCGGTCCACTCGTATTGCTGCCAGGGCACGATGAGGAACGCGCTGCCCCACTCGGGCGAATCACGGAAGCCGCCGCCGAACACGGTGTATTCCGGCGCGATGTCCGGCACCAAGCCGTCCGCCAATTGCGAGTCGGCCATGTCGTTGAGGCTTTTGGTGAAAAGCTGGGCGAGGTCGAACTCATAGCGCAGCGACGGGCCGTTCAGATGATCCTCCTCCAGCCAGCCGAGCCGCTCGCGGTGCGGGCAGTCGGTGAGCAGACTCTGCATGTTGGCCCGCTGCGCCCAGCGGATGAGCGTGTGAATGCGGTTGAACAGTTCGTTGGAACAGGCGAACTCGCCCACCGGCGTCGAGGCGGAGTGGACCACAACGCCGGCCAGCGACTCCACCGCCGGCAACTCGCCGCCGGGCCGAGCCGGCTGCAACTCGACCTGCAGGTAACGGCAGCCGTGGTAAAAGAATTTCGGAAACCACTCCACGCGCCCGCCGGCCAAGGTGTATTTCCAATAGGCCTCGCCGCCGCCGCAGGAACCGCGGTCCACCGACCCGTCCGGCTTGACGAGTTCGGCAGGAGTGATTTTCACGAACGCGCCGGCCGGGCCTTTGAGGCGGAGACGCGACATGATCGGCGCGTTCCGGCCGAGATCGTACACCGCCACGCCGGGCCGCAGCGGTTTCACGGAAACGGGTTTGAGCGTTTCGAACTCACGGATCGGGGGCGCCGCGCAACTCCACCCTTTCAGCCGGCCACCGGGCCCGTTGAGGACCGTCGCGGGCTGCCAACTGGAATCGTCGAAGCCGGCTCGATTCCAGCCGGGTGGCTCCCGGCGCGCGTCGTAGTCCTCGCCACCGTAAATGCATGAGAAGGTGATCGGGCCGGGATGGACGCGCCACTGCTCGTCGGTGCCGAGGATCTCGACGCGGCCGTCGGCGTATTCCAGGCGGAGTTGCGCGATGGCCTGGAGCGGACCGAACGAGCCGGTGAACTTGGTGTAGCGTCCGCCGTGGACGTGGTACATGCCGTTGCCGAGCAGCAGGCCGACGGCGTTGTGGCCCGGGCGCAGCAGCGGCGTGAGGTCGCGCGTGTCGTAAAGGCAGGTCTGGTCGTATTTCGTCCAGCCGGGCGCCAGCACGTCTTCGCCGACCTTGCGGCCGTTGAGCGTCATCTCGTACTGGCCCAGCCCGCAGACGTGCGCGAGGGCGCGTTGGAGGCGCGGCTTCACCACGAACTCGCGGCGCAGGAGCAACGTCTCGGCAGCCGGCGTGGCGCCGATCCATCGGGCCTGCCAATCGGCGTCGCGGAGCACGCCCATCGTCCACGACGCCGGACGGCTCCAGGCCGAGGCCCGGCCGTCCTTGTCCCACACGCGCACTTTCCAGAACACCGGTTGCGACGAGGCTAGCGGCTGGCCGCCGTACGGGACGTGCGTCGTCTCGCCGGACGGCACTTGGCCGCTGTCCCAAAGGTCCTTTTCACCCTTGGCCAGCTTCGCCAACGAGGACGCGGCGACGACCTCATACGCGGTCTGCTTCTGGCCGCGTTCACCGGACTGCAAAATCCAACTCAGCCGCGGCCGGGCGGTGTCGATGCCCAACGGATCAACACCGTACTCGCACCGGAGGGAATCGGGACGAATCGGAGCGGCATTCGTGTCACGGCTGACGGCGAGACTACTCGCCAGCAAGAAGGTGGCGAGCGCGACGGAAATGGTGCAGCGGTGGCTCACAGGGCGATCGTACAGGGAAGCAGCGTAGCTGTCCAACCTGCGCCGCCACCGCCTGTGACGGATTGATATAGGCAATGTACGGCGTAGCCACGCGTTCCCGTTCGCGGTTGCGCCGGAGTGGTCAGACCCGGATCTTCCCTCGTTACTTCTTCTTGAACAGGTCGAGCAGGTCGCGGATCACTGGCTGGTTGGTGGCGGGCGGCGCGTTACTCGGACTGGTTTTACCGCCACCGAGCAGATTATCCAAGGTGCCCAGAATGCCGGAACCAGCGCGGTTGGTGGCGGTGGCGGTCGCGTTGGTTCCGCCGCCCAGCAAACCGCCCACGGCCCCGGCGAGGCCGGAAACGCCTTGGACCGCCGATTCGCCCGTCCGGCCGATGATGCCCGCTCCCGCTTTGGCAGCGACCGACGCCAGCGCGAGGTAGTTGATCTTCTCCTTCGGTTCGCCGACGGTGCCTTGGATGGTCACGAAGTCGGGCAGCTTGACATAAACGGCGTTGGTGGGCGTCCCGGCGGGCACCAAGCCGACCTTGCTGGCCAGCGGCTGGCTGAGCGAAACCGCCACCGGGATTTCCAGGATCGAGTTGGTCAGCACCGCCGCCAGCGTGACCGTGCCGCTCGCGGCGGCCTGGAAGGCGGGACTTTGCACCCGGGCCTCTTGCAGGCCCAGCCGGCCATCGCCCACGCTACCGCGCGCGATGATCGCGTCGATGGGCGATTGGGTCAGTTGGTCCAGCCAGCCGCTGCTCTTGCCGCCCACACCCGTCATCCGGGAAAGAAAATTGCCCAGTCCGGCCCCGGGGTTGCTGATGAAGTCGGGAATCCCGATGATGATGTTGACGACGGACTTCATGATGGGGCTGCGGACATTCACCACCG
Organism: bacterium; assembly: GCA_021780115.1. Classification (GTDB taxonomy): domain Bacteria; phylum Verrucomicrobiota; class Verrucomicrobiia; order Limisphaerales; family JAJXZI01; genus JAJXZI01. The sequence continues at coordinate 18,857 of JAJXZI010000084.1, forward strand.
ACAGGTTCAAGTTCGTGCTGAAGATGTCGAACTGGCCCGCGAGGTTCTTCTGCAAGCTGGCGCCGGTCACCCCGGCGCCTTTGATCTGCCCCCCCGCCGTAGCCGTGCCGCCCACCTGGCCCTTGCGCTCGGGCTGGAAGGTGTTCACCAGCGGGGCCAGCGGCACGGCGTTGGCCTGGAAATTCAGATCGTATTTGAACCCGGGCACGCCCAGGTCCAGATCGACGGTGCCGTTGATTGGCGCTCCGTTGAGCGCGAGTTGGAACGGCTTCAGCAGCACCTCGCCGCCGTCGAGCTTCAGCGTCGTCTGGAAATTCGTGATGGCCACTTCGCCCAGATAGAAGGCGCCGACGTTGGCCGCCACGATGAAGTTTTTCAGCGGCAAATGGATGGCCGCCGGCTCCGTCTGGACGGCCGCTGGCGCTGGAGCCGGCGTTGTCGCCGGGGCGGGGGAGGCGGCGGTTGTCGCCTTCGCCGGGCCGCTGAAGAGGTCGTAATAGCGCGTCGCGTCCAGGGAGTCGGCGGCGAGCTTGACATTGCCCGTGATGGCGTTGGTTTGGGTAAAGTCCACCCGGCCGGTGACCTGAAGCTGGTTCTTGGCCCGGTCGGTCGGCGTGACCGCCAGCGAGCAATCCCGCAGTTCGGCGACTTTCTTCTGGAGGGCGGTGTCGAGCTGGAGCCTCGCCTCCAGCGGCGTCGCGGGCAACTGGCCCTTGGGATCCCGGACCACGAGGTTGGTCACTTGCAGTTCGCCCTTAAGGGCCGACACCTGCTCCGGGTCGTAGCTCCCGCTCAGGTTGGCGTTGATGGAAACCGAGACGAGCTGCTTGCCGCCGAGCGCGCCAGCCAGGAACGGGCGCAGGACATTCTGGTTCAGGTCCGCGAGCTTGAGCGCGACGCTGCCCGTTTGATTCGTCAGGTTGTAGTCGCCGGTCATGTCGAAGGTGCCTCCGGCCTGCCCGGCCTGCTGGAGCGTGGCGTTGAGCTTGCGGATGCTGGCCTGCTGGTCACGCACGCCGAGGTCGCAGGCCGCCGCGACGCCCAACTGGCTCAGGCGATACTCGGCGTAGCGCCCGGTGAAATTGGCGAGCGTCAGGTTGCCTTGGACGGCCTGGTCGCTACGGGAAGTCTTGGCGCCGGTCGCACGGCTGGTTTGCTTGAGGTTGCCGTCGAATTTCAACGAACCGCTGCTCGCCTCGAAGGCGGGCACCGGGGCGAGCGCGGCCAGCCCGGGGAGATCGGCGTCGAGTTGCAGGCCAAGGGCCGCGTCCATCGTCTTCAAATCGACCGAGCCGGCGGCTTGGGCCGAGGCGACCGGCTGGCCGCGTTGCGTGAACTTCAAGGCGAGATTCGTGAGCTGCAACTGCCGCGATTCCGCCAAGCTGCCCGCCAGTCTCAGGCTGAAGCCAGCTTGATCCAGGCGATTGCTGGCCAACGAGGCGGACACCCCGCTGCCGTCCACCGTGCCGCTGAAGTCGAGCTGCTGGGCGGACTTCTGCGATGTCAGATCCAGTCGCGCGTCGAGCCGGCCGCCGCTCACGGTCAGACCCGGCGTGCCGGCCAGCGCGGCCAAGCCCGGCAGGTCGCCGTCCAGCTTCATGGCGAACGTTCCGTCCTTCGTCTTCACGTCCACCGCACCCGATCCTTGGGCGGAGGCGACGGGCTGACCGCGCTGCGACAGTCGGAAAGCGAGATTGGTCAGCGCCAGTTGCCGGAATCCGGCGAGGCTGCCGCCCCACTGAAGGCCGAACCCGGCCTGGTCCACGCGGTTGCTGCCAAACGCCGCGGACAGATCGCGGCCTTCCGTCGTGCCGGCAAACGCGAGTTGCTGGCCGGCCTTTTGGGAAATGAGGCCGAGTTTCGCGGTGAGGACGCCGCTGCTGATGTTCGTGCCGAGGAACGCGCGCCAGTCGGCGAGATTGAGGTCGGACAGCGTCAGGTCGAACGCCGACTCTTCGACGGCGTTCGCGCCGGCGGCCCAGGTCAGCGTCATCGGCTGGGCCAGCCGGCCTTGCAGCAACGGTTGCTGTTGGCGCGTGGCGTCGAGGGTGAGCGCCTGGATCGTGGCCGTCTGCTTCGGCTGGTCCACCGTGACGTCGTAGCCCACCGCCACATCGAGCGCCGGCGTGGTGAGACCTTTTTGGGAAACGCTCAACGACGAACCGGTGAGCTGGCCGACCACCGCGACGGTCTTGCCCGTGGCGCTGATCACGATCTGGTTGGTCGAGTTGAGCATGGAGGAACCGAAGTCCATGCCCGCCGCGCCGCCGGCGAGGTTCAGCACGTTCCGGTCGAGGTGCGAAAGGTCCACGGCCAGCCGGCCTTCCCGCTTGTTCAAATCGAACGGCCCGCCGACGCGAACCTGGCCGAGCGCGGCGGCCCCTTTGCTGAAGTTCAGCGCGATCTGCTTCACGGCGGTCGGCGTGACCTCACACTGGAGGTCGGCGGTGAGCGTGGCGAGATCGCTGAACGCGCCGGCGGCCTGGTTCACCGCGAGCTGGGCGGCGGCGTTGATCGCCGTCGGCTGCAAATCGGGTGAGAGCGCGGCGGCGAAATTCCCAGTCAATCTGGCTTGCAGCGCGGCGTTGGTGCCCGGCGCCGCCGGATGATTGTCAAACTTGATGTCGGCCGACAGGTCCGCCTTGGCCGTCTGACCGTTCTTCAAGTTGGAGAGGTTGATGTTGAGGCTGGAGATCTCCACGGTCTGCTGACCGCCGCCTTTCTGGTTCGTCACCTGCTTTAGCGCGCCATTGCTCAGCGTGACGGTCTTGATGTCAATCGCGAGCGGTTTCGCCGGCTGGCCCGGCGGCGGCGGCGGCGGGGCGGGCGTTTTGAAGGCGTTCAGGATCGGATCGAGATTGCTGGTGCCGTCCGCCTTCTGCACCAGGTTCACCTTCGGTGCGACGACCGCCACTTCTTCCACGGCGATCGTCCCGCGCAGGATGGCCAGGAGGCTGTAGCGGGCGCGCACTTCGGCCGCGGTGAGCAACGTCTCGGCGCCCTTGGGCTTGACCTCCAGCCCGCGCAGCACGACTTGGGAGAAGGGGCTGATCGAGGCGTCGGCGACCGTCACCTCGGCGTTGAGGGTCGTGCTGACTTTGGGCAGCACGAAGCTCTTAAAGAACGCACCACTGGTGACCACGAAGTAGGCCACGACCAGCAGCACGACCAAGCCCGCCACGATGCCGGCCAGCCAGCGCAGCCCGCGGCCGCGCTTGGGCTTTTCCGATTCCACTTTGGTCTCACCCATAAAACATCCGTTCGTCGAAATCTTTTCTGTTCTTCATCCAACGCCACCACAGGGACAACCTCCAAAGTAGAATAGGCCAGGGGCGGGCCAGTTCAAGAATTATTCCGCCGGGGAAGAGCGCCTCGAATCAATCCTGGCCCGCGCGCGGCGGGCCGCCAAGCCGTTCCAGCAGGAGGTGGATTTCCGGGCCGACGCGGCGCAACTGTTCCTTGTGGGCCACGGCGAGGCGCTCCAACACCCGTTCCCCGCGCGGCGTCAGCACCAGATGGACCCGGCGGCGATCCGCCGGGTCAGAGTGGCGGGCGACCCACCCCAGTGCGACCAGCCGGTTGGCCAACCCCACCGCGCTGTGCGGCCGGATTTGCAGGCGCTCGGCCACGTCGCCGACCGTGGCGCGCCCGCCGCCGGGGAAGCCCTTGATGGCCAGCAGGGCTTGGTGTTGCTGCGGCGTGAGTCCCGCCGCTTGGGCCGCTTCTTCGCTGAAACGCAGGAACTGCCGCAGGGCGTAGCGGAACGCGGCCAGCGTTTCATATTCCGACGGTGTTGGAGCGGGTTGGAGAGCGCGCATGGTGCCGGATTGCGCCCAACCAACCAGCGACCGCGAAAAGAATCCAGTTGGAAATGTATCGCAATGCGATATGTTTGGGATTTCGCATGACCAAACAATCTGCGCCGGCCGAAGCCAACTCGCGTCTGCCGGCACGCGGGGGCGGACCCGCCGGCGATCTGCTGGCGGACTTCAGCACGGACAAGCGCGTGGTGCGGCTCTTACTGCTGGCGCTGCCCATCGGCGTGATGAGCGCCTTCGTCGCGAAGGCACTGCTCTGGCTCATCGCCGTTCTGACCAACGTCGCTTTCTTCCATCGCCTGTCCGCCCGCGTGGTGTCGCCGGCCGGCCACCACCTCGGCTGGGCTGTCGTCCTCGTGCCGGTGGCTGGCGCGCTGATCATCGGGCTGATGGCGCGATTTGGGAGTGAAAAAATCCGTGGGCACGGCATCCCGGAAGCACTGGAAGCCATCCTGCTCGGGCGCAGCCTCATCGAGGCCAAGGTCGCGATCCTCAAGCCGATTTCCTCCGCCATTTCCATCGGCACCGGCGGACCGTTCGGCGCGGAAGGCCCCATCATCATGACCGGCGGCGCCTTCGGCTCGCTCTTCGCCCAGTTGTTTGCGCTGACGGCCGCGGAGCGCAAGACGCTGCTGGTCGCCGGCGCGGCGGGCGGGATGTCCGCGGTGTTCGCCACCCCGGTGGCGGCGGTACTGCTGGCCGTGGAACTGCTGCTGTTCGAATGGAAGCCGCGCAGTTTCATCCCGGTGGCGGTGGCGTCGCTCGTCGCCTCCATCGTGCGCGGACCGTTGCTGGGCGCCGGGCCGATTTTCCCGGTGCCGGCGCACGGCGCGATGAGCGCCGGCGAACTGGGCGTGTCGTTGCTGGTGGGACTGGCCGCCGGACTGGGTTCGAGCCTGCTCACGACGCTGGTGTACGGGACGGAGGACCTGTTCGCAAGACTCCCGGTCCACTGGATGTGGTGGCCCGCCCTCGGCGCGGTGGTGGTTGGCCTCGGCGGCGTAATTGATCCGCGCGTGCTCGGCGTGGGTTACGAGACGATCCACAGTCTGATGCGCGGCGAGATCCTCGGCGCGGCGCTGATCAGCTTGCTGGTGGCCAAGGGGGTGGTCTGGGCCGTCGCGCTCGGTTCCGGCACGTCCGGCGGCGTGCTCGCGCCGCTGATGATGATCGGGGGCGCGCTGGGCGCCCTGCTGGGGCAATGGCTGCCGGCGGGCGATCCCGGCCTGTGGGCGATGATCGGGATGGCGGCGATGATGGCCGGCACGATGCGCTCCCCGCTCACGGGCATGGTCTTCACGCTGGAGTTGACACACGACCTGAACGTCCTGCCGGCGCTGCTGCTGGGTTGTGTCGCCGCCCTGGGCGTCACCGTGCTCCTGCTGCGCCGCTCGATCCTCACGGAGAAACTGGCCCGGCGCGGTCACCACATTGCGCGGGAATACAGCGTCGATCCGTTCGAGTTGCTCCGCGTGGGCGAGGTGATGGACCCGAACGCGCCGACCGTGCGCGCGGACATGAAGCTGGCCGAGTTCTCGAAACGCCTGGCCGCCGGCGACCCCGCGCTGTCGCGCCGCCAAGGCACGCTCATCGTCGATGCCGAAGGCCGGCTGGTCGGGATCATCACCCGCGGCGACGTGGTGCGCGCCCTGCAGCTCACGGCCAACGGAGACCTGACCGTGTTCGAGGCGGGCAAACCAGAACCCGTCGTCGCCTGTCCCGACGACTCGCTCCGCGACGCGCTGGCGCGGATGCTCAAGCACAACGTCGGCCGCCTGCCGGTGGTGAACCGCCAGGATCCGCGGCGGCCGGTCGGCTACCTGGGCCGCGGCGACATTTTGGCGGCGCGGTCGCGCCTTCTGCAAGAAGAGGAAGTGCCGGAAAGGACCATTGTGCTGGGCGCGCCGGCCCGGCCGAAGCAGAAGGCGGCGTAGCGCCGGCGGCCCCGGCTTGCGGAACCGGCGTCGTGGTTTATGCTGTCAACCATGACGTCCGACTCCGTTGACGCCGCGAACCACGACCGGCTGGCCGCGCTGGGCCGCAAGGTCCTCAGCGGCCACCCGATGACGCGCGCCGAGGGCGAGTGGCTTTTCTCCCTTGAAGCCTCCGCCGACGTGTATGATCTGCTGGCCTGGGCCAACCGCATCCGCGAGCGGTTCAAAGGCAACCGGATTCATCTTTGCTCGATCGTGAACATCAAGGCGGGCGGCTGCTCGGAGAACTGCCGCTTTTGCGCGCAATCGGCCGCCTACCAGACCGAGGCGCCGCGCTACGGCTTGGTGGACGACCGGGCCATCCAGAGCGCCGCCGAGGAGGCCCAAACCAACGGCGTGGTCGGCCTCGGCCTGGTGGCGGCTTGGCGCGGTTTGGACGAAGGGCCGGTGCTCGACGCGTTGTGCCGGCAGTTCGCGGCGCTGCGGCGGAGCGGCAAGGCGCGGCCGGACGCCTCGCTCGGGATCATCAAGAACCCGCGCGTCGCCCGACGCCTCGCCGAGGCGGGCGTCGAGTGCTACAACCACAACCTGGAAACCTCGCGCCGCTTCTTCCCGCAGGTCTGCTCCACGCACACCTACCAGGAGCGCGTGGAGACGATCCGCCACCTCCAGGCCGCGGGCATCAAGATTTGCAGCGGCGGCATCCTCGGCATGGGCGAAACGCGCGCCGACCGCTGCGAACTCGCCTTTTCGCTGAGAGAAATCGGGGCCAGCGTCGTCCCCATCAACATCCTCAATCCGATCCCCGGCACGCCCTTCGCGGACCGGCCGCCGCTGCCGCCGCTGGAAATTCTCCAGACGATCGCCTGCTTCCGGTTCATTCTGCCCAAACAGGAGATCATGATCGCCGGCGGGCGCGCGGTGAACCTGCGCGATCTGCAGTCGATGATTTTCCTGGCCGGCGCCAGCGCGTTGATGGTCGGCAACTACCTCACCACGCTGAATCAGCCGGTCGAAAAGGACCTGCAAATGCTGAAAGACCTCGGCCTCGATCCGCGCTGGGACAAGCATGGCTTCAGCGACCAGGAGGAAACGGGGGCGCCGCCGGCGGCCCGTCACGAGCCGGTGGTGGCCTGAAGCGGGCAGCGAAAACCACGAGACACGACGCGGGGCGCGTGACGACGGGAGAACACAAGCGTCTGGGCCGGAACTCCGGCGGCTACTTCGGCGAGACCATCGACCTCCCGGCCGTGCTGCGTGATTGCGAGCGGGCCGCCCGCCAGCACGGCTGGCGCACCGAGGAGATGCCCGCGTCACCGGGTCTGCGCCTGTTCGCCTTCGTGCGCCCGGCGGTTTCCCCCCACGCTCCGTCCTCCGTTCGGCGCATTTACCTCTCCACCGGCATCCACGGCGATGAACCCGCCGGCCCGCTCGCCGCGCGGCAACTGCTCCACGACAACGCCTGGCCGGCTCACGCCGAACTGCGCCTCGTGCCCTGCCTGAACCCGGCCGGCTTCGCCCGCAACCAGCGCGGCAACGCCGCCGGCCTCGACCTCAACCGTGACTACCGCCACAGCCGGTCGGCGGAGGTCCGCGCCCACGTGGCCTGGCTCGAGCAGCAGCCGCCCTTCGACCTCTGCCTCTGCCTGCACGAGGACTGGGAAGCCAATGGCTTCTACGTCTATGAGCTGAATCCGGACGGGCGGCCCTCGCTGGCCGAGCGGATGGTCGCGGCCGTGGCGCGGGTGTGCCCGATCGACCTGGCCGAAATGATCGAGGGCCGGCCCGCCTGCGGCGGGATCATTCGTCCCACGATCACGCCGGCCGAGCGGCCCGAATGGCCGGAGGCGTTCTACCTGATCACGCACCGGACGCGGCTGAGCTACACGCTGGAAGCGCCGTCGGATTTCCCGCTGCCGGTGCGCGTGGCGGCGGTGGTCGCAGGCGTGAAGGCGGCGCTGGCGGGCGTGGACGGAGACTCGGCCGGTTGAATGGCTTCAAGTCTAAAGGGCGAACGCCGGCCGGCGCCGTCGCACCAAGGCGCTTGAGCGGACAAGTCGGCGACCCGAGGTGTCAGCAGATGGAGCACGAAGGAACCGACCGTGATAAGGCCGACATACAGCGCTCCAATCAGGAGAAGCAACGTCAAGAATTTCGCGAGCCAGTGGCGATATGGACACGCAAGAAACGCCCACACGCCCACCGTGCTAGTGGCAAGTCCAACCAACGCACCGCCAAGACTACAGTAGCCTGGTCCATGACGCGGTGAGTGCCAGAAGAACTGGCTAACGCAGCCCAGCGCTAAAAGCGAGGTCAACGAGACCCATGGGTAGAACCAGAACACGTCCGGCGCCTGCGCTGGCAGTTGCTCCTCGGCGGCGCATTTCCAGCAGGTATCGAACTGTTCTTCGATTCTCTCCTTGCATCTCGGACAGGTCCACATGGCGGCGGGATTCTTGACGGAATCGGGCCGGCGGGCAAGCGCGAAGCCGGCCCGGATCAGCCTTCAGGTCGGCGCGCCGGCGGGCTGAAACCCCGGCGGCCACGAAGTGGGTGGGCGGTCCGGCTCAACCCTTCTCCGGCCGCACCACCGCCGTCACCACCGCTTCGGGCCGCGGGTATTTCTCCGCGGCGGCGCGGGCGTCGGCCAGCGTCACGGCCTCAAAGTGGGCGTCCTCGGCGTCGGCGTTGACATAGCCCAGGCCGTAGAGTTCGTCGAGCGCGTTGGTCATGGCGAAGTTGCCCAGTTCCTGGCGGGCGATTTTCTTCTGGCCGATGACCTTCGCCTGGGCGCGCTTCAGTTCGTCCGCGCTCAGGCCCTCGGCGCAGAGCAGGCGGGCTTCCTGGAGCATCTCGGCTTCCACGAGCGCCGCCTTTTCCGGGTCAGTGCCGGCGTAGAAGGCGAAGAAGCCGGGCACGAGGCCCAGG
>JAJXZI010000306.1 GCA_021780115.1 bacterium
AACGCTGTGGCCAGTTTTGGACCGAGCCCGGTCGCCGCCGTCTCATGGCGCTCGAAGTCGCCCGCCGCAACCATGACTGGTCCCAAGTCTGGCAGCTAAATTAAGAACAGTGTCAAGATGCACCCGTGCGGTTGGGGCGGAGGCAACATCAACGCGCGGCAAGGCCACGCTGGGCGAGTTGCTGGCGGCGGAAGCGGGTACCGTTGTCGAGTGTAGTCCGGAGGATTTGCGCGAAGTGGCCACCGGTCGCCCTGGAACAGGGAATCGAATTGCCCACGATACTCCCGTTGTCGCTTCGGATTGTTCGGGAAGTCCACGCGAAGTTGATGGCTGACGCCCGAAGGGGACACATGAAAACGGGCAGCTTCCGGACGAGTTAGAATTGGATCGGGCGTTCACCACGGCGCGACGGGCGGTGCAACGATTGGAGTCACTGAAGATTGTGACGGAGGTGAGCGAGGCGAGACGTGAGCGCGTTTATTGCGCAAAGGCGATCCTGGACATTCAGGAAGAACAAGTTCGGTTGACGCCAGGAAGACCGTCGGGCTGATTGCCAACATGCCAACACCGCCCGGCCGTGGTTTTCGCGCCCGTCAGGGGTTCGCGACGGCGGCGAGCGGAAAGAAGTTCGCCAGCGCTTCGGGCCGGAGGGCAAACCATCGCTCCGCGTTGGCCGGCTTCACCAGTTCGCGGTAGTGCCGATGCACGACGGCGGCGGAGTTGCCGAGTTCACCCGCCACGCGTCCGGCGTCGCCGATCTGCGCGAAGCGATAGCTGGCGTAACTGTGTCGCAGCGCGTTCGGCCTCCAGCGGACGGCGGCCTTACCGTCGGTCTTGGTTGTAGCGGCGGTGTCTTGCTGCGCCTTGTAGAAGTCGTCATGGTTGCCCGGCCAGACCTTGCCTTGCTGCTCCGCTAGGGTGCGAGCCACGGAGCGAGGTTGTCGTGAATCGGTACGACGCGGCGGCAAGCAGTCTTGGCCTTGTCCGCGCCGACGATGATGCACCGCTCCGCCAGGCGCACGTCAGCCCACTCCAGCCTTTCAAGCTCCGCGGAACGCAGTCCCGCAAACGCGCCGATAGCCAGCGCGGGCAGGAACTCCGGGGCCGCCGCGGCGAGCAGACGCGAGAGTTCCGGCGGTGTGAAGATTTCCACGCTGCCGCCGTTCACCTTCACGCTCTCCGTCGCCGCCACGGGGTTGTCGTGCGCGAAGCCGCGGGCGACGGCGAACTCGAAAAGCAGGTGCGCCACGCGCCGGTTGTTCTGGTAGGACTGCGGCGAGAGCTTCGGGCTGTCCAGCCACGTCTGAACCTCCGCCGGCGTGACGTTGCAGTTGGCTTTTCTGAAGGCGTCCGCGAACTTGCCCAAGCGGAAGCGGAGGTCTTGCAGGTAGCGCGGAGACGCGCCGCTCTTCTCCTTCACACTCACAAGCTCCGCCACCACGTCGGCGACGGCCTTGCGCGTGACGGTCTTGTGCCAGGCGGCGTAGAACTTGGCGGCGGCATGGAGGTTAGGCAGGTCGCCAACGAGCTTCAGGCACTCCGCCACGGTGGAGACCGGTCGCGGGCAGCGAGAGGTTGAACGGCGCGAGCGTCTGGACGGCAGCGGCGTAGTCGGCGGCCTGCCCGTTCGTCATGGCCGCCGCCACAACGTCGCGCTCGCTCAGTTGGCGCGCGAGTCTGCCGGCGGCTTCCAAGGCGTCGGCCTCGGTCGGATAGGAATCGAAACGGCGCCGGCCGGAGGCGTAGTTTGCAACCATGAAGCAGGGATAACCTCCGGGTGCTTGGCGGCGATAGACGCTGACGGAGACGCGGCCAAGGGTGACTTTTCGTGGCCATTCCTTCCGCTTGCGCGACGATGACGCGTTCGTGCTTCGCCGGTCACACGAGTGTTGCACTCGCGCAAGTGAAATCTCTAAAGCGACGCCTTTGAATCGCTATATTACCCTTGTTATACAACGTGGAGCCAATGGTCGGGATTGAACCGACGACCTACGGTTTACGAAACCGTTGCTCTACCACTGAGCTACATTGGCACTCGCGCACCAGAACGGAGGTTCCTTTATGAAAACGAACTGTTTCGTGCTGGCGGAAACGTATATATCAGGGATGCCGTCGGACGCAAGCAAAAGCGGCGAATCTGCCGTGTAGTTTTCAAACCCGGACAAAAAGTAGGGTTGGGAGTTAGCCAACCCGTTCATGGTTGAGGGTTGAGAGTTCAGCCCGTTTGTGGACCGCCTCGCTCGCGAGCGTTGGCCAGCGCCAAGACTCTGGGTTGAGCGGCGAGGAACAGGGCTTGAGTTTCCGGGATGTCGGGCACGCCGGCACGGGCGAACGCGGCGCGCAGTTGATCGGCGGTCAGTGGTTCGCGCGTCAGCAGAAACTCAATATCGGCCAGGTCGTTTTCTTCGCCGCGCGCCATCTTGGTAAGAATGAGGTCGAGCGGGACGGGGCGGAACACAGCCAGGCGCGGAAACTCCAGCGGAATTCGGACACGCCGGCTCAACCAGTTCGGCGTGAGAATGACCTCCAACTTGCGAAACAGGTGCATGAGGTAGAGACCTTTCGGCTCAAGCTCGCCGTTGGCGCGTTGTTGAGCCTCCCAGAAGTCCAATTGCTCGTCTTTGGCCGCCAGCCACGAGAGCGGAAGGATCGCGTCCACGTCGTGCGTGGCGGCAAAGGCGGCCGGAGATGGGGCGCAGCCGAGCGCCAGCGCGGCCCGGCCCAAAAGAGTGATTTCCGCCGGCGCCGACAGGTGGCGGTCGAGAGTCTCGAGAATGTGCCGCGGGTTATTCATGGCGGCGGAGCCAGTCGGTTCGCGGGGGGCCACCGTACTGCGTCACTCCGGTATGACTCACCAGACGGCTCCAGTGCGGCAGAGCGTCGGGCCGGGGGACTCGCCGCGCAGGCAGGTGCCGGCGCAAATAGGCCCAGGGTTCCAGAGAGGGGGGCGAAGCGTTCCGCAACCACCGCAATGTGGAGGAGCACCGGTTCGCTACGCTCCCGAATGGCGAGCCGGCAGAGCTTGGCTGCATCCACGCGCGGAGAACTGAGCAACTGGGCCGCCGCGCGAAGGTTGTCCAGATTGTACGAGTGCTGGCCCAGGCAGAAAGCGATCCCGATTTCTTCGTTGCAGATCGTTGGGTTGTCTGGCGGAAGCAACGGATCGAAGTCCCGCTGGTAATGGCTCGCTCCCCGCTCCACCGCAGCCTTCAGGAGCCACTCTGAAAACGATCTCCAGCCCCGGTCAGCCTCGCCAATCGGATGGCCAAACCCGACACATGGGCCGGGGTTGCCAGCTTGCGGGCCAACGTAGTCACTGGCGCTTGTTCCTTCAGTTCCATCGGGATGTAGTGTATCACAGCCCGTATCCTGTTGACGCAAGGGGATTGCGCCAGGGAGCCTTTGGTGGGGGGGCGTCGAACCGCAGGGGAATGAAGCGGCGCTCGAGGATCTGCGGGTCACGAAAGGGCAAGTAGCCCCTCCCACCCGTGCCGGCTTCCCATTGCGCCCAGTCCGAGTTGGGCTTGTTTGACTTCGTGAGCGGGGACATGCGCGGTGACATGCTGGGTTGGTCGGAATTCATCCGCACGCACGGCGGACTGCGGGCGCTTAGGCAGGAGATCGGCAATTACCCGCCGTTGTATTATTATCTTCTGACGCTGGCGAGTTACCTGCCGTTGCCGCGAGTCTATGCGATCAAGGTGATGTATGTCGTGTTTGACTACGTGATGGCCGGGTATGTCTGGGGGATGGTGCGCCAGCGCTACTGGACGGGGCGGATGCCGGCCGCGGCGGCGCTGGCTACGCTGTTCCTGCCGACGGTGGGCGGAATACGCGGCGGACCTAGCCGACCTGCGGCGGCTGCAGGGCGCCATCCGGCCGCTGGCGGATTTCGTGCCGCAACCGGAGCGGAGCTTTCTGTTCCAGAACCGCCGCGCGCGGCGCGGCCCCCAAACGCATTCGTGCCGGAACCGGCCCTGATCGCCTCCGCATCCCATGCCGCCGGCCTCCCACGGAACGCAGGCAGCCCGGCACCGCCGGCAGATGCCCCTTCCCCGGTGGCCGCCGACGCCGAACCGGCTGGATTGACGCCGCAACCGGCTTTCGTTGCCTGGAAACTGCGGGTCGCTGTCGCGGCACGGGGCATCGCTGCCCGAAAACCGGCGGCCGTTCCGCCGGAACGGGTAGTCGTTGTCTTGCAACCGTCTTTAGTTGTCTGGGAACCGCCGGCCGCGGTTTCTGGATACATTGTTTGCGACTGAAAATCAGGCAGCTGCGAAGCTCGTCTTGGTGGAAATCTGCAATCCCCGCCTGACCGCAAGGCAGGTGAAACAGGCCTCAAACCTCAATTCCCAGACGCCGCGACTTTCCCGATTTCGGATTTCAGATTCTGGCACGCGACCGACTTCCCGCTGTTCCATAAGGCATGGCCAGTTTTCCCAAGCCTTCATTAACAAAAATGCCAGCCGCTGACATCCTGTCAGTCAATTCGCCTATGGAAAGAGCCCCTCGATAACAACCCTGACCCAAACCCCAAACCTCCACGTCCATGCGACGCCACTTCAACTTCCCGATCAGCACCCTCATCCGCGACGTCCGGCGCCTGCTTGGCGCCCTGCGCGATCCCAGCGTCGGTGCCGCCGTCGCCAAACGTCTCAAGACCGGCTTCGACGCCGCTTTCGAGAATCAAACCGGCTTGTTGGAGAAAGGCGGGGGCGACCAAAGCGCGGCGGCGGGCGCGTTGGGCCGCCTCACCCAGGAACAAGCCGGGGCGCTCACCGAGTTGGAACGCCTCGTGAGCGCCGCGCGCCGCACGGCCACGCTGCTTTTCCCCAAAGGCGATCCCCGGCTGCACGCCGAGTTCAAAGTGGGCATCAACGAGCCGCAAGACCTGGCCAGCGAACTGGAGCGCGCCCGCGTCATTCTCACCGGCTGCCAGACTTACGCCGAGGCCCTGGCCGAACACGGCTGGGTGGCCGAGGACACCCAGGCGCTCTCCGACGCCATTGAACTGCTGGGCGGCGCGGACGACGACCAGGAAGCCAGCAGCGACAAGAAAAAAGGCATCACCGCCGCGCGCACGCTGGCCGCCAACGCGCTTTACAAACAATGCCTGACCGTCCAGAACGCCGCGCGCCTAGCCTATCCCAGCACGAAGCTCGGCAAACTCGACGGCATGGAAGAAGCCCGCGCGCGGTTCCTGCTGGACGAATTCCCTCCGCGCGGCGGCACCGCGACCGGGCAGTCCCCCGACCCGCACGGCCCGCCCACGCCGCCCACGCCCGCGCCGGCATGAACGGCGAGTCACTGTGGTGATCGCCTGAAGCCGATAGTTCACCAACCTTCCGATGAAAACGCCGCGACCGCGCACGAGAACCGGCCGGCCGGGGAACGGAACGCGGACGGGGGACCGGCGGAGCGCCGACCTGGAGTCGGCTTGGCGACCGGCCGGGAGCCTACGGCCCGGAAGGCGGCCTGGACGCCTCCAAAGCCGGTTGGAAACCGGCGCTCCACCCGCCGGCGTTTCGGGCGGCGTGTGAAATATCCAGGTGGGTTGCCCGCGCTGGCGGGCGGGCCGCCGGCGAGCGGGCAAAGCGATTTTGCCAATCCTGATGCCTGAAACCGTTCCAACTCCGGCCGGGGCCAGCGGGGCGCGGCGGACACGCACCGCGCCGCGGGCTTCTCCGCGCCCCGTGCGCATTGCGCTGGTGGGCGGCGAAGAGAACGCCCATTGCGCCGTGCGACGGACCTTTGCCACCTTGGCTCCGGATTGGAACCTTGAATCGCATCTCCAGCCCCGCCCCGCCGTCGAACACCTCGCCCAGCATCCGCCCGACGCGGCGCTGATGGACATCCGGATGCCCGAGCTTTCGGGCATTGATTGCCTCCGTCAAATCAAGGCCCGTTTGCCATCGCTGCCCATCGTGAAGTTCACCGCCTGCGCGGACATCGACGAGATCCCACTCGCGCTGATGGCCGGGGCGGTGGGGTATTTGATCAAGCCGGTTTCCCCGCCGGACTTGGTGAATGCGCTGCGGCAGGCATTGGCGGGAGGCTGGTGCTTCTGTCAGAAAGCCCAGGCGCACATCGGACGCTTTCTCTCCCAATGCGGGACCAGCGCGGTGGCTCCGGGCGCGCTTTCGCCCCGCGAGCACCAGATTCTCGTCCACCTGCTCCAGTTTCGCACCAACAAGGAGATTGCCACGCGGCTGGGCCTCTCCGAGGAGACTGTGCATTGGCATCTGGCCCGGCTGTTCCGAGAGTTTGAGGTGCATCGGCGTGAAGACCTCATTCGCAAAGTGCTTCACCAGGGCTGAGCCGTCAGGATTCGTTTCGGTGACCCCATCCCTTTCTCGGTAGGGCGAGGCTCCCGCCAAGCCCCCATTGCCGCCCGCAAATCAGGGCTTCGCCAGAGCGTCGCCCTACCAGGTTCATGCGTCGCGACGGCTGGCGCCCGAGCGGCACTTCTTCCTTCGCGTGCGTCGTTTCAGATGGCCTGCGCCCTGGCGGCCTTCGCGACCGTTGGGACTTCGTTTTTGGCGTTTTCCGGGCACCCACCCTTTGGGTGCATCTTGACACTGTTCTTAATTTAGCTGCCAGACTTGGGACCAGTCATGGTTGCGGCGGGCGACTTCGAGCGCCATGAGACGGCGGCGACCGGGCTCGGTCCAAAACTGGCCACAGCGTTTG
>JAJXZI010000236.1 GCA_021780115.1 bacterium
GCCTGGCCGAGCCCGGCGGGAAGGACGCAGCCCATGTAGATGCGTTCGATATCAGTGCCATCGACGCCAGCGCGTTCGACTGCCGGTTTGCCGCCGAGGTGAAAGACTTCGATCCGTTGCCGGCCTTTCCGTCCCCCAAGGACGTGCGCCGTACGGACCGCTTTTCCCAGTATGGCGTGCATGCCGCCTGGCAGGCGATCCGGGATTCCGGCGCCGACCTCGACAAGCTGGACCGTGATCAGATCGGTGTCATCATCGGCTCGGGCATCGGCGGCCTGACCACGACGTGCGAGCAGCACAAAATCCTGCTCGAACGCGGGCCGGGCCGGCTCTCGCCGTTCATGATTCCGATGCTCATCAGCAACATGGCGTCGGGCCTGGTTTCGATGTACCACAACCTGCGCGGCTCCAACTACGCCACCTGCTCCGCGTGCGCCACCGCGAATCACGCCCTCGGCGAGGCCTGGCGCACGATCAAGATGGGCGACGCCCAGATGATGCTCGCCGGCGGGGCCGAGGCGACCGTCGTCCCCATCGGCATTGGCGGCTTCTGCGCCATGCGGGCCTTGAGCACGCGCAATGACGACCCCCGTCACGCCTCGCGGCCCTTCGACGCCGACCGCGACGGGTTCGTCATGGGCGAGGGCGCGGGGGTCCTGGCGCTGGAGGAACTGGAGCACGCGAAGGCGCGCGGCGCGCGGATTTACTGCGAACTGGCCGGCTATGGCAACACGGCCGACGCCCACCACTTGACCGCGCCGGCTCCGGACGGCGCAGGCGCGGCCCGCTGCATGAAGCTGGCCCTGCGCAGCGCCGGCCTGGCGCTGGAAGACGTCAGCTACATCAACGCCCACGGCACTTCCACGCCCCAAGGCGACATCGCCGAAACCCAGGCCATCAAGACCGTCTTCGGCGACTTCGCGCGCCGGCTGCCCGTCAGCTCCACCAAAGGCGCGACCGGCCACATGCTCGGAGCCGCGGGGGCCGTCGAACTCATTGTCTGCGTCAAGGCCATCGAAACCGGCGTCGTGCCGCCGACGATCAATTACGAAAAGCCCGACCCGGCGTGCGATCTTGACTACGTGCCCAACCAGGCGCGCGAACTCCAGGTCCGCGCCGCCCTCAACAACTCGTTTGGCTTCGGCGGTCACAACGCAACGACGGTGGTGAAGCGGTTTGCGTAGCGGTTGGGCGTTGCGTCCGCCGGTGATCCCGAAGCGTCGTCGGCTCACCCATTCGCTGGGGAGGCGGCCGGCTCCGCGCGCCGACCCGCCGGTGCGCTGCCTGGCCTTTCGTGATCGGTTTCCACTAGATCCTTCAACTGGCAGAGCGAGTGGTTCCACAGCACGTCGTGGACGAACGCGGGAAACAGCAACCGGAAGAACTGGCAGAAGGGCCGTGTCCACCAGCGCCGGCCGCGGGCAAAATTGAAGGCCACGTAAATGGACAGGGCGCACGTTTCCTCGTTTCGCTGCTCGATTTCGAAGATCAACACGCCACCTTCGGCAAAGCCGTTCTGAACCCGAAAGACCGCCAGATGCCCGCCGACGACCTGTTCCAGCATCAGGCTGAAGGCGAAGTGCCGGCAGAACACCTCGTAGCGGATGACGCACCCTGGCGCCAGCGGCGTGCCCGCGGCCCGGCGGATTTGCACCCAACGCGGCCGCAGATAGCCGCGGTCCGCCTCGCCGAAGCGGCCGAGTTGCTCCAGGATCCGCTCGCGGGAGGCGCGAATCTGGATGGTGTACATGCGCTCAAACTCCAGCTTTTCCGGCACGGCCACGCTGGCGTCGGCGATCAGGCGGGCAAACTCGCGGCGTTTGGCTTCCAGCCGCTCGAGGGGCACGCCGGTCGTGAAGCGGCCAAAGCCTTCCCAGCGCAGACCGAAGGCCAGTTCGGTGAGATAGTTCCGGAGCGTGACGAGCATGCCTCCGGTCAAAATCGACCAGACCGTCGCCGGATGGACCATCGCGCGGAAAATGGCCTGGTACTCGTCGTCGCCGCTGGCGATGCGCCACAGGATTTGCTCCAGGCGCCGGTCGGCGCGCGGTGTCGTTTTCCGCTCCGTGATGGCTGCCTGATACAGGACGCGGCTGAGCACGGAGGAACTGAAGAACACGCGGTGGAGCAGGAACACGACGGCGGCGAACCGGTTGTCCCGCGCGAAGCGCCGGAGCGTCGGCCCGTAGCCCGCCTGCAAACTGCGGGCGTCGATGCCCGTCGTCAGGACGGTTTCCGCCAGCGCCTGGGCCGTGAGGTGCGCGGAGAGGATGCCGTCCTTGTAGAGTCGCGCCGTCACAAGGTCGCCCACGGCGGCCACCCGGTCGCCGAAGGGATGCTTGGCCGAGCCGACCACCATGTTCGGACTGCACGCACAGGCGGGATTCAACTGCACGCCGGGCGCGATCAGTTTCCGGATGTGCGGCAATTCCAGGAATTGCTTCAGGATGTCGCGGTTGCCTTCGCAGCGGGTGGCCGCATCGATGCTCGCGCCCACCAGCACCACCGTCAGGAAACCGCGTTTGGGCACCAGCGAGCACATTTCCAGCGGCAGGGACTTCGAGCCGTATTCGACGAAGTGGATCGCGTCGGCCAGGCTCGCCGGCAGACCGGGTTTGCCTTCCAACTCGAAGATCAGCGCCCGCCGCAGCCGCGGCGGAACAAAGTCGGGCAGCAACCGCCGCAGCGCCTGCAGGACCGGCGTGCCGGACGCCGAGGCGCTGGCGACCTCATTGACGCCGACGGCGAACACCGCCAAGTCCGCCGGCGTTTCGATTTCCGCGCCCTCCGCACGGCGGCGGATCAGCGGCTTGCCGTCGCCGGCCCGCTGGACGTCCACGACCTCGCCGCTGAGCAGCTCCGCCCCGGCCTTGAGCGCCTCCTCCAACAAAAAGGAATCGAAACTGTGAAACCGGTCGGGCCGCCGGACGGGACGGGAACCGCGGTACACCGAGAGCATGTCCCGCCCGGCGGGCACCTCCAACTCGATGTTCTTCCAGAATCCCTGGATGGTGATCGAGTGGATCCGGCTCTGGATGACGGCCTCTGGCAGCCGCAAGTCCAAGTCCGCCAGCACATCGTTCAGTTTGGGCGAGATTCCGCCGGCGCAGTAGTTACAGCCTTTCCAACTGCCAGGACCGCACGGGAGCGCGGTGGCGACCGCAGTCCGGCGTCGTTCGAAGATGAGCACGCGCACGTCCCGGCGGAGTTGCCGGGCCCGGCGAAGCAAATGCAACGCGAAGAACGCCCCGGCCGGACCCCCACCGATGACTGCGGCGGTCGCGCCCGATTTCAGCGTCATCCGCTCTTGGTGAGACGAACCGTTCATTCGAACCGGCCCCCGTCGCCCGGCGCACCTGGCGATCAGGTCGTCCGGCACGCCTCCGGCACGCGGAGAGCCGCTGCCGAGTGGACCAGCGCCCCAGCGCTCCGGACTAGAACCCGGCGTCGTCGCCCTTGGGTTTCAGGCTGAACAGGTAGGCGACTAGGTCGTCCACTTCGGCGTCGTTGATGGTGCCACGCCAAGGCGGCATGTAAAGCGGCGGCGGTGGGCGTTTCGGGTCGAGCGCGTTGATTTCTTTCTGGCCGTTGAGGATGCGCGCCTTCAACTCCGCCTTGGTGTAGCCGTCGGCCACGTAAATCAGACCGGGCACCTGCTGGGCGGTCTTGGCGTTGGGGTTGGGCACGCCGCCTTTGCCGTCGGGACCGTGGCAGCCAGCGCAACCGTACTTGCGGAAGACGGCTCGGCCGCGCTCGACCGGGCTCATCAGGGCCGGCAGGCTCAACGCCACCTTCTGGTCGCGCAGATGCACCAGGAAGTCGGTGAGGGCGCGGGCCTCCGCTTCGGTAAAGCCAAAGCGCGGCATGACCGAGCCGGGGCTGACGGCCTGCGGGTCGCGGAAATGCTGGATCATCCACTCCGGCTTGCGCCGCAGGCCGACATCGTCCAAGGCCGGGCCAATCTTGCCGCCGCTGCCGTCGATTGAGTGGCAGGCGATGCAGCCCTTTTGCTCGAACAACCGCTGGCCCTGGCTGGCGCTGGGAATCACCTTCATCGAGGCGTAGTAGCCGGGCAGCGCCTCGCCGGTCTGACTCAGCATGAACAGAATGATCGCTTCGAGGTTGGTCTCGGAGAGTTTTTGCGGCGGCATCGCGGAGCCGGGCGTGACGGTGGCGGGGGCGAGGAAGTGTTTGCGCAGCCAGTCAGGCGAACGGCGGGCGCCGACCTTGTCCAGTTCCGGGCCGATGATGCCGCCGATGCCGTCGAGCTTGTGGCAGCCGCGGCAGCCGCTCTCCTCGAACACCTGCTGGCCGCGGGCCAGTTCCGGGGCCACGGGATTGTCCGCGGCTTGGTGGCATTGACCGCACGAGGCCTGGATGTATTGCAGGGGCAGCATCGGCTCGTCCCAGTGCGGGACATCCCCGTGGGCGTCGGCGACGGTGGTGGCGCGGCCCTGGCCGCGGTGGCAGATGGTGCAGCCGAACTTCTCGAAGGGGTGCTGGTCGTGGAGCGGATGGTAGGCCAGCGGCTGCGGATAGCCACCGTAGCTGGGATCGTCCACCGCCAGATGGCAGGTCGTGCAACGGTCCACGCGGTGGAGTTCGGGCAGGAGAATTTGGCGGACTTGCACCGCCGTGGTTTCGGCCAGGAGCTTCTGCTGCGGCGTCGTGGCGCGGCGGGTTTCCTCCTGAACGAACTTGCGCTGGTAAACCTTCCACTCGCGGAACTCGTCCTTGTAGTAGCCGACGACGACCAGCAGGCCGACGAGCAGGCCGAGGGCGGTGAACCAGCCGTAGAACTTGCGCAGGGAGGGGTCGTTCATATTCTCACGGCCCTTCCGTCACGACGGGCGGTTTCCGCCACGGCTCGACCCAGCCCCAGTTCGGGCCGCGGAAATACGTGCCGATGATGGTGAAGACGATGGCCGCCAGCAGGCAGAGGCTGAAGATGGTGTTGGCGACGACCCGCTCGCGGGCGAACCACTGGCCGATGCCAACGCGCTTGCGGTCAAGGTAGGGCAGCAGCGCCAGCGCCGTCACCAGCAGTCCGGGCACCACCACGCCGCCCCAGAACGCCGAGTAGCTCACCAGTTCCTGCAGGCCGAGAAAATACCAGGGCGCCTTCGCCGGATTCGGCGGATGGATCGGGTTGGCGAATTCCTCCAGCGGCGCGTTCCAGAAAATCGCCAGGAACAGCACGACCGCCACCACCAGCAGGAAGAGCAGTATCTCGCGGAACACCAGATGCGGCCAGGAGAACACTTCGTCTTCCGGGTTGCGGCCGACTTGCGGCGTGGTGCCGCGCGCCAATTCCATCAGGCCGTAGGTCTTGTTCGTCGGCAACTGGCTCAGTTCGATCTGCTCGACGACGTCGCCCGGCTCGTCGGGCCGCGACAGTCCGCCGTCCTTGCGCACGCGCCAGAGATGGATGGCGACCATCAAGCCTGCCGCCGCCGGCAGCACGAACACGTGCAGCGCATAAAACCGGATGAGAGCTTCCTGCCCGACCGTGGTCCCGCCCAGCATCAGGTAGCGGAGTTTCTGGCCGATGACCGGCGCGTAGCCGGCGATGCTGGTGCCAACGGTGATGGCCCAGAACGCGAGCTGGTCCCACGGCAGCAGGTAACCGGTGAAACTCAACGCCAGGGTCAGGATGAACAGGCCGACGCCGAGGAGCCAGTTGAACTCGCGCGGCCGCTTGTAGGCGCCGGTGTAAAACACGCGGCACAGGTGCAGCATGACAAACAACACCATCAGGTGCGCCGCCCAGCGGTGCATATTGCGAATCAGCAGACCGGCGGAGACGACGAACTGGAGATCCTTCATCGCGTCGTAGGCCTGCTGGGTGCTCGGCACGTAGTAGAACATCAGCAGCACGCCGGTGCCGATCAGGATCAGGAACAGGTAGAGCGAAACGAGTCCCAGGCCGAGCGAGTAGGAGGCGCGCAGCGAATGGCGGTTGACCTTCGCCGGCTGCATGTGCAGCAGGAAACTCGACACCATCGCCTGCGCCCGCTCCAGGTTGCTCTGCGGCAGGCCGACGCGGAAGATGGAGCGGCCGACGCGTGTGCGTTCGAACGCCTGCCAGATGCGTTTGGGCAGAGGCACGTTCATACGACCAGGTATTTGTCCGCAGGCACCACTTCGCTTTTGTCCACCAGCAGCCGGTCGTCCTTGCTCAACGTCACCAGAAACCACGGCAGCCCGTGCGGGGCCGGGCCGCTTTCGACCTTGCCCTGGTCGCTGAACACGCTGCCGTGGCACGGACAGTGGTAGCCGCGGTCGGCGCGGTTGACGGTGCAACCCAGGTGCGTGCAGACGGCCGACAAACAGCGGAAGGTGTTGCCTTTGCGGAGGAGAAAGACTCGCTCGTCTTCCAGGAACGTCACCGAGCCGTCCGGATAATCGTCGGGCTTGCCGGCCTTGAAGCGCTGGCTCGGCTCGTAAAGCACGTTGGGCACCAGGAAGCGCACCGCCGCCACCGCCGACGCGGCCGTGGCGAAGGTGGCCGCCAACCAGCCCAGCGTGAGTTGGAAGAAACTGCGACGGGGAACGCCGTTGGGAGGGGGAAGATGGTTCATGAAAT
This sequence comes from bacterium, assembly GCA_021780115.1. Taxonomy (GTDB): domain Bacteria; phylum Verrucomicrobiota; class Verrucomicrobiia; order Limisphaerales; family JAJXZI01; genus JAJXZI01. Next base: position 6,587 of record JAJXZI010000236.1, read on the forward strand.
CCGAAATCCGAAATCCGAAGCACATCCGAAACCCGAAACCCGAAATCCGAAATCTCTCCTGGCGGTTGGGACGCGCGGGCTTCCAGCCCGCGGCAGCCAGATTGTCCGCGCGCCCATTTCAGGTCTCGGATTTCTTTCGGATTTCGACATGCGGATTTCAGATTTCCGTTCAGGCCGGCACCAGTTCCACTCGTTCCATGGTGATCGCGCCGGTCGGGCACCGCGCCGCGCACAGGCCGCAGCGGATGCACCGGGTCTCGTCCTTGATGATCGCGCCTTGCTCGCCCGGCGCGGGCACGCGGCCATATCGGGCGAGGAAAGCGGACTGTAATTTGTCGTCCCCCCGCAGGCGGGCGGCGTCCACCAAGCGCAGGCAGAACTCCGGGCAGACATCCGCGCAGCCGCCGCACAGAATGCACTCGTCGCCGTTGAACACCGGGCCGACGTGGCACTTGAGGCAACGATCCGCCTGCCGCCGCGCGTCAGCCTCGGGGTAATCCAGTTCCACCTCGGCGATGCCGATACGCCGGTCCAGCGGCAGCGTCGGCGGCGGACGGCGAACCAGCTTCTCGTAGTCCGGCTTCATCCGGTACTGGAGCGTGTCGTAGATCGTCACCCGCGCCCGCTTGGGTTCGGCGGGCACTTGGCCGGTGAGAAATTTCGCGATGGACTTGGCCGCGCGCTTGCCCTCGGCAACGGCGGTGATGATGATGCGCGGGCCGAACGCCACGTCGCCGCCGGCAAACACGTCGGGCCGCGAGGTGGCCAAGGTGGCCGGATCGGTTTGCACCGTGCCACGCGGCGTGAGTTTCAAATTGTCCCCGGGTTGGATCCAGGCCAGGTCCGCTGACTGGCCAATGGCGAGCACGACGGTGTCGCACTCCACCGTCTCCTCGCTGCCGTCGATGAACTGGGGATTGAACCGCCGGTTCTCGTCGAACACGCGGCTGGCCTTGATCAATTCGATGCCGCTGACTTTGCCGTCCCGGCCGAGGATGCGTTTCGGGCCGAAGCGCGTGTGGAGCCGGATGCCTTCCTTCTCTGCCTCCTCGATTTCCTCGCGGGCGGCGGGGATTTCGTCGAGGTTTTCCAAGCAGAACATGTGGACTTCCGGCACGCCTTTGCGGATGGCTTCGCGCGCCACGTCCAGCGCCAGGCGCACTTCGTCGGGCGCCTCGGCGTCCTTCGCCGTCAACTCCTCCAGCACCGACGCCGCCTGGTGCAAGGCGACGCGCAATTCGGCCTCGCTCATGCCGGCGAATTTTTCCGCCTGCCGGACAACCGAGCGGGCCACGTCAAAGGCGACGTTGCCGCCGCCGATGACGACGACCTTGCGGCCGAGCGTGACGCGGTAGCCGAGGTTGACGTTGAGCAGGAAATCAATCGCCCGCAGGACGCCGTCGAGTTGGACGCCTTCGATGGACAACTCGCGGCTCTTGTGCGCGCCAATGCCGAGGAACACCGCTTCGTAGCCCTGCCGCTGGAGGTCCGCCAAGACGAAGTCTTTTCCCAACCGGCTGTTCAGACGCAACTCGACGCCGAGCGATTCGATGGCTTCGATCTCCGCCTGGACGATGTCGCGCGGCAGGCGGTACTCGGGCACGCCGAGCACCAACATGCCGCCGGCCAAGTTGTGCGCCTCGAATACCGTCGGCGCGAAGCCCATCAAGGCGAGTTCATGGGCGCAGGACAGGCCGGCCGGTCCGGCGCCGATCACCGCCACCTTCCGGCCGCCGCCGATGTGTTCGCGACGCGGGTCGCGCAACTCGGGATAGACGCGGCCCAGGTCGAAGCCCTCCGACTCGACGCCGAACTTTTCGCAGACGAACCGCTTCAGGGCGCGGATCGAAACCGAAGCGTCGAGCGCGCCACGGCGGCACTTGGCCTCGCACGGCGCGGCGCACACCCGGCCGCAGATGGAGGCAAACGGATTGGGCGTGCGGGCGATGATGTAGGCGTCCTCGTAACGCCGCTCGGCAATCGCCTGCACGTAGCCGCCGGAGTCCGTGCGAACCGGACAGCCTTCGCGGCAGAGCACCTGCCGGGCGAAGTAATTCACGTCCGGCAGTTCGACTGGATAGGTCGTGGACATCGCGGCGAATCCAATCCGGCCCGACGCTTACTTCCCGTCGTATTTCGCGCGGACCTCGGCGATCTTCTTTTCCTCGGCCGCTTTTTCCTCGGCGGACAGCTTGGCCAGTTTCCCGTCAAGCATCGCTTTCTTGCGGATACTGGCGTCATAGACGAGGAACTCGTAGATCTTTTTGCCCTCGCCGTTGCTGATGCCCGAGCCGGGCTTGTGCATCATGCGCTTGATGTAGCGCGACCATTCGTCGGGCGTCGCGTAGTCCGAGTTGATCGGGCGGCTCAACTTGTGGCATTGCGAGCATTTCTGGCTGAACACCTGGTAGTTGTCCTGGATGCCGTCCGGGTATTTGGAGACATCAATCGTGGCCGGGCCTTTTTCAAAACGTTCGACCCGCGCCTTGGTTTCCGCGTCGAGTTGATCCTCGGCGCGTACCGCGCCCGCCCCGAAAGAGGCGAGCGCGGTCGCGCTCAGGAGGAACCAAGCAAATTGGGTTTTCATTTTCATGGTGGGCACTTTGTTTCGCTTAGAATCCGTAGGAGACTTGGAAGAGCATCTCGTTGTTCGGGAAAATGTTCGAGGCGGGGCCGACGCTGTGGAGCCACTCGTAGTCGCCCTCAAACAACAGGGTGTTGGAGAAGTAATACACGAAGCCGGCTGTGTAGCGCTCCGTCTTGGTGTTGCCGGGCACCAACCCGTCGTCTGACCGGTCATACCGCCCGACCAACTCCACGTTGTTGATCAACGGGAAGTCGAGGTTCAGGCCCGAAAGTTTGTAGCCGGCCTGCACCCACCAGCCGTTGGGCCGGATGCCGCCGAGGTCGGCTGTGTCCACCCAGGTGTTAATATATTCCCCCTTGATCTCGACATACGGGCTGACGTGCAGCGCGGCATCGAGGACCACGGCGGACCATTGCTCGCCCAGGTTGTTCCACTGGCCGGACTGGCCCGACACGCCCACTTCCAAATCGTAGTGCGGTTTCCAGGGGATGAACCAGCCGAGGCGTCCTCCGCCGCTGGGATTGGAGTTCAGGTTGCCTAGCGTCGAGAACGTGGTCCCTGTCAGACCGTAGCCGTACTGCCGGGGATAGCTGGTGGCGCCGGACAGGACGCCCACGTTACCCCCCAAGTCGAGCGAGCCGGAGTTGCCCGTGCCGTCCACGGATGACGGCCCGTTTACGCCGTAAGCGGAGTAGGTGAGCATCTGGCCCTGGTCGCCGATCGGCACGGCGCCCCGCAGTTGCGCACCCAGGCCGGTGCCGGGCAGCAGACCGCGCGGCAGGGGGTTGTCCGGGATTTTGTTGAGCCAGCCGGCGCTGCGCTCGCTGTAGGTGCCCAGCGGTAGCAACATGTTGCCCGCCACGAACGTCATGTAGTCGTTGACCAGATAGTCAATCGTCGCAAAGCTCAAATCGAAGCCGTACGCCGTGCCGGGGGCGGTGGGCGCGTTGTTGGACAACAGGAAGTCAAACCCAGCCTCGAAGAGGATGTTGTCGTTGGCCCGATAGAGGAAGATCGGCGCGAAATCGGCCTGCGCGAAGGCGCTGTGCTGGCCCTGGATCCGGCCGAAGACGGTTTCCGCGTCGCCGGCGAGCTGGAAGTTATGCGTGGCGCCGGCGCCCGGTGGGAGCGCGTGGACCGGCTGCAACTGGGCCGCCGCCTCCGCCTTCTGCACGGCGTTGGTGGCGATTTGCTGCGTCTCGCCCACCTGCTGCTGGAGTTGCTGAATCTTCTGCTGGTCTTGCTGGTGGACCTGCTGGTCCTGCTCGTGGACCTGCTCCAGCTTCTGGACCTGGTCGCCCAGCTTCTGGACCATGCTCTTCAAGGCGTTGAAGTCTTCGTCGCTCACGGCGGCCCAGGCCTGCCGCGGCAAGGCGACGCCCAGCGCGCAGCCGGCGGCCACGGCGCTGACAATCAAGGATCGTTTTTTCATGGGTAATGGCTCCGTTGTCTCAGTTTCCGGCGTCTTCTTGGAGATACTTGAGGATCGCCTTGGCCTGTTTGGCGGGGAGGTTGGCCCGCACCCGCATGTGCAGCATCAGCGTCTTCCACTGGGCCGCCGTCCACTCGGTCGCGTAGCGTTCCGGATGGCAGCGGTTGCAGTTGACGGCGTACAGCTCGGCGCCGGAGAGCTTGGCCTTCTTCGCCGTCTTCTTTTCCGTTTTGGCGCCGGGTTTCGCGTCCTGGTCCGGTTTGGTGTCCGCCCCGGAAACGCAGGCGCTCGTCGCCGCGAGCAGGGCGGCGGTGACCAGGGCGAGGCCGCCGCTGATCCGCAACCGCCACTTCAGTGAACTGAGCCGATTCATAGTATTGTCTGGTTGCTCTGTTGTTTTCTGCCTCCGGGAACCGCGCCCCGGGCTACACGCCCGTGGTCATTTTCCCGGCAAACCTGTCGCGCGTCTTTTTCGCTCGTTGTCCGCCGGCGACTCCTTCCAAGCGCCGGCAGTCAACGAGCCGTGTCACTCTGCCGCGAGTAACAACGGACCAAGGTATAGCTGATGTGCGAGGCCGGCCGCTACTTGCCGGTTGGCTTTTGCTGCTTGCCTATTGGCGTGGCGACGAACGAGGCGGGAACTCGCTTGAAACCAAGCCTGCTGCCAAGTCCCCGTAGCCAAACGACGTAGGCTGGAGGCGTCCGCTATTCAGACGGCCAGTTCCAGACCGACGCCGCTTCCACGGTACGTGAACACGGCGCGGGGCATTTTTCTTGAACGCACCCGGACGGGCTTCCAGATTGCGCCCGGTGATGAACGGTGCCGTTGCGCTTCTACTCGGTGGGTGGCTCGCCGCCTCGGGCGCCGCTTGGGCGGCCCCGGTGGCGCTGGACCGGTTGGAACGCATCTCCGCGGCCGGACACGAATACGTGCGGGTGCGCGACTGGGCCCAGGCCAACGGGCTGACGACCACCTGGCTCCAGGCGGGCAAGGCGGTGCGCGTCGCGAACGGCGCGGGCAACGTCGTGCTCACCGGCGACTCGCGCACGGCCGTGGTCAACGGCATCGGCGTGTGGCTGTCGTTTCCCGTCCTGATGCGCGAATCCCAGGGTTTCGTGGCGCTGGCGGATTTGAAGACGGCGCTTGTCCCGCTGCTGTTTCCCAGCAAGGGGGCCGGACGGATCCGGCTGATTGCGCTGGATCCCGGGCACGGCGGCAAGGACAAGGGGTTCTTCCACGGCTCGCAGTTCGAGAAGAATTACACGCTGGCGCTGGCGCAGGAGGTGCGCAAACAACTGGTGCTCGCCGGCCAGGAGGCGACGCTCACCCGCAGCACCGACGCGTTCGTGGAGTTGGGGGAGCGTCCAGACATCGCCAAGCGCCGGCGGGCGGACTTGTTTGTGAGTTTGCATTTCAACTCCGCCGGGGAAGCCGGGAACGAGGCCCAGGGCGTCGAGGTGTATTGCGCCACACCGGTGGGCGCCAGTTCCACCAACGCGCGCGGCGAAGGCGCCAACCATGGTCCCGTCCTGGGCAACCTCTACAACGACCGCAGCGTTCTGCTGGCCTGGCAACTCCAGAAAGCGCTGGTCACGCGGCTCGGCATGGAAGACCGCGGCGTGCGGCGGGCGCGGTTCCAGGTGCTGTGCGAGGCGGCCATGCCGGCGGTGTTGATCGAGGGCGGCTTCCTGTCGCACCCAGCGGAGCGCCGGAGGATCGCGGATGCCTCGTTCCGGCGGCAGATGGCGAAGGCGGTCGTGGAAGGCATCCTGGCCTACAAGCGGACCGTCGAGTCGGGGAATGAGGCCCCGCGAAAACGGCGGCCGAGTTGAGAGGGAGCCGACGGAAAACAGCGAAGCGGAATCCAGTTGCAAAACCCGCTGGCGGGGCGATGCTCACCGGGAGCCGAAGAGAACGTTGACTGACTCCCCAAGTCTATGTGCATGCAAGCCTCCCAAGTCGTGCCGTACCAGAAGTGGCACTGGGCCGGCGACGAAATTGTCCCCAACCCGGTCATCCCGGCCTCGCGCATCGTGCCGGGCACGAAGAAGGCGCGGTATCCCATCGACATCCGCGAATACCTCTCCATCCAGGGCAACGCCGTCGTCCGGGCCGAACTGCACCGGTTGCTCGCCCGCCTGCCGGCGCCGGAACGCGAGCCGTTCTTCAGCAACCAGCCGGGGCACTTCGACTTCCGCGCGGACAAGGTGGTCGACCACGTCGGCCAGCTTCAGTATCTGCCGACGGGCCGGCGGTTCGATCATTGGCTGTTCCCGGACGAAACGCTGGCCAGCGGGGGCGGCGATTGCGAAGACCTGGCCTTCCTCCTCGCGGCCCTGCTGCGCGCCGCGGGCATCAGCGGCTACTGCCTCCGGGTCGCGCTAGGCTCGGTCACCGTCCGGGAGTCCGGCCGGACGCGCCGCTTCGACCACGCCTGGGTCGTCTATCAAAACGAGGAAGGAGGCTGGGAAATCCTGGAGCCGCTCGCCGTCGTGGCCCCGAAGCCGCGCCGCGGCAATCCGCGCGGCCCGGCCCGTCGCGCAGCGGCGGAGCCTCCGCGCACGGTGGAATACACGCCACTGTTTGTCTTCAACAGCGACCACCTGTGGCGGGTGCGTGGGCCGGAGTCGGCGGCCAGCCGCCCGTTCGCCGACTACCTCGGCGACCGCGCCTTTTGGCGGGGATTCCATCCAACTTTCGCCGCCGGGGTTCACAACACCATTTACGACGAGGCGCTGCAAGGCATGGCGTCGGCGGACCTGGCGAGGGTCAAACGCGCCAGTTTCTGGGTGGACGTCAACGTGCTCGCTTACGACCCGCGCGATCACTTTGATTTTGCCTACGTGCCGGAAGGCTGGCAGCGGGTGAAGACGCGCCTGGCCGCCGGCGACTTGAAGAATTTCGGCCTGGCCACACATTCCATTGCCGATTTCTACGCTCACACGCTCTACGGCGAATTCGGCCCGCAGCCGAACGGAACGCTTGCGACCTACGACCCCGACGCCCCGGTCCTGGCGCGGCCTCCGGTCTATGACTTCAGCACCTGCCCGCTTCCGGGCTGCGGCCTGGACGCCCAAGCCGCGGCGGACCATTGGAACGGCCAGCTCATCAGCGGCCAATGGTGGCGGTGGTACAGCACCTTCCCCGACGACTTGCAGGGCACGGACGATTTCAAGCACTACCGCCGCTGCCTGCCCGACCACGACTTCCTGGCGGTGGATTCGCCCGCCTACAAATCGCCCCACCGGTACAGCCCGGCCGAATACCAACGCCAATTCCCGCTCCGGCAGGCGGCGGCGGTCCGTCACATCCGGGCCACCTACGCGGCCTGGAACGCCGCGCGCGCCAAGGGTTGAACCGACGCCGGTCCCGGCGCCCTACTTCCCCACCGCTCCGTGACCCGGCCAAGTGGAGGCCCGGGCGGATTCTTATTTGCGCAGCTTTCACAGCCTGACTAGTCTCTCGTCTGACACTTCATGAAGAAATGGGTCGCGCTGATCGTTGTGCTGGCCGCCGGGACGGGCGGATACTGGTGGTATGTCAACTGGCAGAAAAATCGGCCGGCGGCGGCTGATCCGCAACATCCCACCACCGCCGTCGTGGAGAACCGCACGATCCAATTCGCCATCAACGCCGCCGGCGACATCGGGCCGGCGGACCAAGTTTCCGTGCGGCCGCAGGTCAGCGGCATCATCAAGACGCTGCCGGTGGACATTGGCGACAAGGTCACGAAGGGGGATCTGCTGTTCACGCTGGACGATCAGGATCTCCAGACCGAGCGCGCCTCCAAGCTGATTCAGATCCAGGCCGCGAAGCTGCAGTTGGACAAGGCGGAGCGCGATGACCGGCGCAGCGAGCAGCTCTACAACGCCAAGCTCATTTCCCAGGAGTTGTTCGAGGACACCCGGACCACGTACGCCCTGGCCAAGACGACGGTGGACCAGATGGAAAAGGACCTGCACCTCATCGAATACCAGATCACGTTGACCAAGATCGTCGCGCCGTTTGACTGCACGATCTTGACGCGCCCGGTGTCCAACGGGCAGGCGGTCGCCGGCGCCGGCAGCTTCAACTCCGGCACCGAGGTCATGACCATCGCCAACCTGAACAACATGATCGTCAACGCCCACATCAATCAAGCCGACGTCACGCGGCTGAACAACGATCAGGTGGTGGACATCCAGGTGGAATCCGTGCCGGGTTTGAAAATGAAAGGCACGGTGCAGCGCATCGCCCCGCAGGCCACCATCAAGAACAACATCAAAGGCTACGACGCCCAAATCCTGATCAAAGACATCGACTCGCGGGTGCGGCCCGGCATGACGGCCACGCTTTCGATCCCAGTCGCCTCGGCCCAAAACGCGCTGGCGGTGCCGCTGGCGGCCGTGTTCACCGAACAGAACCCGGACAGCCAGCAGACCGAACGCTTCGTATTCGTCAAGAAGGACTCCGGTTACGAACGCCGGCCGGTGCATATCGGCGTAGCGGATTATGATTACGCCGAGGTCCTCACCGGGCTGAAACCGGGCGAAACGGTGGCGCTGGAACTGCCGCCGGGCGTGTCCCTCACGCCGACTGCCCCGGGCGTCAACGGGGACAACCGCTCCATCGCGGCCGGGGGGCCGGTCGCGCCCCGCCCGGCCACTACCGCGGCGAACACGAATGCCGCCGCGCCGGCCGGGATCGGCACGGCCACTCGTACCAACACCCCGAGCACCGGCAGTTCCTCGGTCAGTTCCGGAGCGGCCCGCGGCCTGTGGGCCAGTGCGGCGGGCGCGACCGTCGCACGGTAAGTTTGGGAGCCATGGTGCGTTCTTTTCCTGAATCGCCGGGGAGTGGGCAGAGCCAGTTCGTGGTTCCGGTGCGCGCTCGGGATACCGAGGAAGCTGCCCATGAACCCCGCTGGAGTGGAGGAATCCAACCCACCCCTTCTACGGCGGAACGTTTGCGCCGGTGGAACCCCCCCCCCCCCCCCCCCTTCGCCTATGGCCTTGGTTGAACTCCGCAACGTCAGCAAGATTTACCACCTGGGCGGCGAGGAAATCCGGGCGCTGGACGACGTTTCCCTCGACATCGAGGCGGGCGAGTTCATCTCGATCATCGGTCCGTCGGGCAGCGGCAAATCCACTTTGATGCACATCCTGGGCTGCCTGGACACGCCCACCAAGGGGACCATTCAGATCGATGGCACGATGATCCAGGACGCGACGGCACGGCAACTGGCCGGCATCCGCAACCGGAAGATCGGCTTTGTGTTTCAGTTCTTCAACCTGCTGCCCAAGTTGAACGTGCTCCAGAACGTGGAGTTGCCCATGGTTTATGGCGGCCTGTCCGCCCGCGCCCGCCGAGACCGCGCGATGCGGGCGCTGCAGATGGTCGATCTGGAGAACCGCAGCAAACACCGGCCGATGCAGCTTTCCGGCGGCCAGCAGCAACGCGTCGCCATCGCTCGCGCCCTGGTGAACGATCCCAAGATCGTCTTCGCCGATGAACCGACCGGCAACCTGGATTCGCACACTGGCGAAGTGATTCTGGAGTTGCTCCGCAAACTGAGCCAGGAGGGGCGCACCATTGCGCTGGTCACGCACGACCCGGAGATCGCCGCCGTCACGCCGCGTCGCATAGAAATCCGGGACGGGAAGATTTCCCGGCACATCGATCCGAAGCTGGCCGGGCAACCGCGCGTCGAGCCGGTCGGAGTCAGCGTCTGAAGCGGAAGCGGCGGGCCCGAACGCATGAGCATCCGTCACCAGGCAACCTCGGACTCTGAACGGCCGCCCGCCGGGCGTTCACTCCGACGTTCACCCTTCGCGGTTCAGCGGACGAGGATGTCCTTCCGCTTTTCCGCATGAACCTCTGGAGCGCCATCAGCATCGGGTTGAAGGAAATTTGGTCGCACAAGTTCCGCTCCCTGCTCACGATGCTCGGCATCATCCTGGGCGTTTCCAGCCTGATCGCCATGTCGGCGCTGGTCCAGGGCATGGAAAACGGGATGAAGGAGGCGCTGATCGCCATTGGCGGAATGGAAAAGGTCCGGATCGAGACGCAAGACATCCCCGCCAACCAAGCCCACCTGACCGATGACGCGGTGGGCTGCACCATCGACGACGTGTATGCCCTCGAACGCAGCGCGCCGCTGGTCAAGGAGGTCACCCCGGAGATGCGGCCGCCCGGTTACTATCGCGTCACCCACGGCGCCAAAATGCCGGACTGGGTCAATCTGGTCGGCACTTGGCCGAGCGCCCTGGACATGAACGACCACGTCGTGCAGTACGGCCGCATGTTCAATGAGATCGATGACGAGGCCGCGCGCAACGTCTGCGTGATCGGCACCTACATCCGCGACGAATTGTTCGGCGCGCCGGAGGAGGTCGGTCACGAGATCATTCCCCTGGGGGAGACCATCAACATCAACGGCGAGCCGTTCCGCATCATCGGCATGTTCCAGCGCTACGAGAGCGAACAGGACCGCAAAGAACGCGAGTTGACGAAGGAGCAACCAAAGACCGTCCAGACCGGCCCGGCGCGCCGCCGCGGCCATAACCACAAGGGTGGCGGGTTCGTTTACGGATGGAAGAATCGCACGATTTACATTCCACTGAACACCATGTGGCTGCGATTTCGCGCCGCCACGGGCACGAACAGCGTGCCCGATCCGCACCTCTCCGCGCTGAACATCAAGGTGGCGAGCTTCGACAAGCTGGAGCCGGCCCTGGAGCAGGCGCGCAACGTGCTTATGAGCACCCACAAAGGGATCGAGGACTTCGCGTTCCGCACCCAGGAGGACTGGGCGGAGAACATCCAGACCGCGATCCGCAACGCGCGGCTGAGCGGGGGCTTCATCGCCGCGATCAGCCTGCTGGTCGGCGGCATCGGCATCATGAACATCATGCTCGCCAGCATCACCGAACGCATCCGCGAGATCGGCATCCGCAAGGCCATCGGCGCGACCTATGCCGGCATCTTCATCCAGATTCTGATTGAGAGCCTGGTGATCGCGGTGCTCGGCGGGCTGGCCGGACTGGCCAGTTCCTACGCGCTGGTGCATCTATTGCAGGCGATGTCGCCGACGGAGAACACGCCGGTCATCACCGTGACGGCCATGCTCGTCGCCTTCCTGTTCAGCGCCGCCGTCGGCGTGCTGGCCGGGTTGATTCCCGCCTTCAAGGCCGCCCGGCTCGATCCCATCCAGGCGCTCCGGTATGATTGACGGGATTGACAATGGGCGATGGGCGATGGCCGATGGGCGGCTCAAAGAGCTTGCTGGTCGCGCTCAGTGGCCGTTTCGCCCATCGGCAATCGGCACTCCGCAAGCCGCGATCCGATGAACCTGCTCAACTCCATCATCGTCGGCGTGAAGGAGATTTGGTCGCACAAGTTCCGTTCCCTGCTCACCATGCTTGGCATCATCCTGGGCGTCTCCAGCCTGGTGGCCATGTCGGCGCTGGTCAAAGGCATGGAGAACGGCATGAAGGAAGCGCTCATCGCCATGGGCGGCCTCGACAAGGTGCTGCTGGAAGACCAGCAAGTCCCGCCCTACCAGGAGCAACTGTCCGATCAAGCCGTCGGCCGCACCATCGACGACGTGCATGCGTTGGAGCGGAGCGCGCCGCTCATCCGCTTGGTGTCCCCGGAGATGGCGTTGCGCGGCGCCACGGTGTCGCGCGCGGGCAAGTCCGTCACGCCTTCGGAGTTGGTGGGCGTTTGGCCGGCGGTGCTGGACATGAACCTGCACGTCCTCCAATACGGGCGCTTCTTCACCCCGCTCGACGAGGAGCGGGCCAGCAGCGTGTGCGTGATCGGCGCCGGCATTCGTGACGAGCTTTTCGGGTCGCCGGAGGAAACCGGCCGCGAGATCGTGCCGCTAGGCCAGATCCTCAACATCAACGGCCAGCCGTTCACGATCGTCGGCATGTTCGAACATTACGAGAGCGAGCGGGATCGCAAGGAACGCGAGTGGGCCAAGGCCCACCCTCAGGAGAAAACGAATACCGGCCCGGCGCGGATGCGCGGTTGGGGCCGGCGCGGCGGCTGGGCCTTCTGGCGCAAGAACCTGACGGTGTATATCCCGCTCAACACGATGTGGGTCCGGTTCCGCTCCGCCGCCGGCGCGGCGAACATCCCGGACCCGCACCTGACCGACATCGATCTCAAGGTGGCCAGCCTCGATCAACTCGAACCCGCGCTTCAACAGGCGCGCAACGTGCTTATGCTCACCCACCACGGCATCGAAGACTTCGCCTTCCAGACCCAGGAGAACAACGTTGAGAACATCAACAGCGCCATTCACAACGCGCGGATGAGCGGAGGCATCATCGCCGCCATCGGGTTGATCGTCGGCGGCATCGGCATCATGAACATCATGCTCGCCAGCATTACCGAACGCATCCGCGAGATTGGCATTCGCAAGGCGATTGGCGCCACCTTCCGCGACATGTTCCTACAGATTCTCGTCGAAAGCGTCGTCATCGCCATCCTGGGTGGCGCCGCCGGACTGTTGGCCTCGCTCGGGGCGGTGCATGTCCTGCAAATGATCGCGCCCACCGAAAACACGCCGATCATCACGCTGCCCGCCTGTGTTCTGGCCTTTGCCAGCAGCGTCGGCATCGGCGTCCTCGCCGGGCTCATCCCGGCCTTCAAGGCGGCGAAACTCGACCCGATCCAGGCCCTACGATACGAGTGAGAGAAGTCAGAGACGCAGCCATCCTTCCTGCGGGGCCAGCGGCTTGCGCCAGGCGCGGAACGGGACTTGATCCTCCCAAAACACCGCCCGTCGTCCCACCGCCGCCCGGGGGTGCCCGGCGGGGGGAGGTGTCCAAGGGCTGGCGGGTCTGCGGCCCGCGTCAGCCTCACTCTGGCCAGCCGGGCAGACATGCCTTGAGGCGCATGCCGCGGGGTGGAGGGCGGCAGTTTCTCCGGATCGTAGTCCTTGGGCCGGCCGCGTACAAAGGGGTCGGCGACGGCCCTCTTTGGCCGCAGGGCGCGGAGGGCGGCCTGGCGGTGATAACTCGAAGAGTTCGACCCGTTCGTCAAGAATTCTGGCCTTGCGGAGCCGACCGGCATTCGCGTAACGCGGGCGCTTTTGGGCCAGCACTGCTTGTCGTGTTCTTTCACTCATTTTGGGAGGCATTGTTGGGTAACACCCCTTTTGAGCTTACAGGGGCCGACCCAGCCGACCCACACCCCGCCTTCGGTAACATTCTTTTTGAGTCAAATCGGGCCTCAGTTTCTTCTCAGTTTTTCCTTGCCGAACGCCCGGTTTGGGCCACGCTCGCCTCCCGGATGCAAGCTGACCGTCATGGCTCGGCGGGGATCAACCGCATGCGGTTGAATACCTGTTTGGCTACCCCCAACGTGTGAACACGATACGCTCGCTCTCAATCTACAAGCCGAGATGGTTTCTTGCATCAGCGGTGGTTCTCCTCGCCGGCACTGCCAGCCACGGTGGTCCAAAGCCGGGGGATCAACCGCCTCTGTTGCAAGCCACCGCCCTGTTGCAAGCACCGTACGGCACGAGATTGGACGCTCAGTCGCTTCGGGGCAAGGTGGTGGTCCTGGAGTTCTGGGCCACCTGGTGCGGCCCGTGCGTCGCCGCCATCCCACACCTGAATGCATTGGCGGAGAAGTTCAAGGACCAGCCGGTGCAATTTATCGCCATTACCGCCGAGGACGAAAACACGGTTAAAAAGTTCCTCGTCAAACGGCCGATTCGCGCCTGGATCGCCCTGGACACAAATAAGGCCATGAACCAAGCCTATCTCGTCGGTGCGATCCCGCAGACCGTCATTTTGGACATGGATGGCAAGGTGGCGGCCACTACTCAGCCCACGGCGGCGTTGGAACAGTACATTAAGGACCTGCTGGCAGGCGAAAAACTAGGCGTGATGAGAACTTACCCAGCCGTAGATCGTGAGAAAACATCAACGACCGCTTTCGGACCGATCATCGAGCGGACTTTGAAAATGGATGGAAAGGAGCGCGATTTTCTTGTCCTACGCACCGGCAGGGTGTTGCGCCATTCCTGCGTCGAGGGAGATGTGGATCGCGCCAATCCACCCTGCCCATTCATGCAGTGGGTGACGGAAAACGGGGTTGACGTTGGTTTCTGCGCTAGCACTAATGATTACCGTAGTCCCTATGCACATGGCCATCTTGGGCTCGCCGCCTTGCAGGTGGCAAGCTACCAATTCCCATATGACCCAGTGCCACTGGAAAGGATCCCCAGCTTTCGATCAATTGCTGAACTGCAGGCCTACAACGCGCACCACGCTTCGCCCGCTGAGAACCCCGCCATCGGCTCGCTCGTGTGCGTGATTAATATTTGGAACGACCTCACGGCCGATCAGTTGCTGGGACCGCCTGATGACGAGCCCGCTTTTTTTCTCAAAGAAAAGCGTTTGATGTGGTATCCCCTATCCACCAACCCAATGCCCCCGATCGCTTTTTCGACGCATGAGGGAGTTAGGGGTCTGCTGCAAATCACAGGCTTCACCGAAAACCCGCCTAGCCTGAAGCTGCGCTATAAGCTGGTCCAGGAAAAATGATCTGCCCAAAGCCGAACAATGCGCCCGCACCTAACCGCCGCCAGCGCTTTCCGCTCGGTGGCCTCGATAGGTTTGGAAATCTTTTTTGTGCTCCACCTACCTCCCCGGCGGCGGTAGGTGAGGCGCAACGTTGGGCATGAAACCCACCCGCAGCCTTCTTCCTATCTTGGCCCTGGCGACCACCATGGCTGCCGCCCCTTCCCTGTCGCCCAAGAAACTCATCCAGACGGGCTGGGACACGCCGGATACCGCGCAGTTCCGCCGCGACCTGCCGGCGATGGAGCAGTGGCCGTTCGACGGCGTCGTGGTCTCTGCCCAAGGCCGCGCCCGTGACGGCACGGTCTTCGACGCCAAGCCGGCCTTCAGCACCAATCGTTGGGAGCGACCGGCCTTTTCCGGTGCGCTCGCGGACCTCCAGGCGGCGCACTCGACGCGGCTCACGGACAACTTCCTCATCCTGCTGGCCAACCCCGGCAACGTGGACTGGTTCGACGACGCGGGCTGGCAGGAGATCGTCGCGCATTGGCGCCTCCTGGCCTGGCTGGCGCACGAGGGCCGGCTGAAAGGGTTGTTGTTCGATCCCGAGCCGTACACCGACCCGTTCAAGCAGTTCCAATACGCCGCCCAACCGCAGCGGGCGCAGCACTCGTTCGCGGATTACGAGCAGAAGGCCCGCGAACGGGGTCGCGAGGTCATGCGGGCGGTCACCGCCGAGTTCCCGGACGCGGTGGTCTATTCCTACTTCTTGTTCGGCGAATGCGCGCGCGCCCTGCGCGCCGGGGGCGATCCGCAGGCCCGGTTGGCGAGCGAGACCTACGGCCTGCTGCCCGCGTTCGCGGACGGCTGGCTCGACGTGCTGCCGCCCAGCGTCACGTTGATCGACGGCAACGAGCGGGCCTATCGCTACAACAGCGAGGCGGCCTTCAACGCCGCGTTCGTGCAACTCAAAAGCGACTGCCAGGCCTTCGTGTCACCGGAGAATCGCGCCAAGTTCCGCGCGCAACTGCAAGTCAGCCACGGCATTTACCTGGACGCCTACGTCAACCCGCCCGGCTCGTCGTGGTTTATCGACGGCCTGGGCGGCTCGCGGGTGAATCGGCTGGAGGCGAACGTCGCGGCGGCGTTCCACGCGGCGGACGAATACGTCTGGATTTACGGCGAGAAGGCGCGGTGGTGGCCGCCGCGGCAAGCCGGTCCAAAAACGCCACCGACTTGGCCGGAGGTGCTGCCGGGAGCGGAATCGGCACTGAAGAACGCGAAGGATTCCTGGGGCGCTGCCCCACGCCGGCCGGTCGGATCGCGGTAAGCCGAATACCTCCCACGTTTGGGGAGGTCGAAGGCGTAGCGCAGAGTTGCACGGCGCGCCAGGGCACTGCTTGCGCTCGGGGATCGGTCGCCGGAAGTGCGCTGCTGAATCCGCCCCACCGGGTGAGCGTCGCCATTCGGCCGGGAGCGCGGCTCTGTGAGCCGCAGCCCCGGCGACTGCCCAAGCGCCTCCCGCATGATTCGACTGCCCCGATGAGCGACGCTGCTACGGGTCACAGACCCGCGCTCCGTTCGTCCAGGATCGGGTGCTCAATGGGGCTTCCCCCATCGGCACGCTGCGCCTGCCAGGCCGCGCCCAACGCGCCCGCCCACTCGCCCAACGCCGCGGGCACGACCGGCACGGTAAAACCGTTCACTAGCCACTCGAAGCGGCGTAGGAATGCTTCCAGCGGCTCAAACAAGGCCGGACCGGCCTGGGCGATGCCGCCGCCGATCACGATTTTTTCGGGATCGAACAAGTTGATGAACGACGCGAGCGCCGCGGCCAGAGCTTTAATGGATTGCTGCCAGACGGCGCGGGCTACGGCGTCGCCCTGTGCGCAGGCGGTGAGTAATTCCCGCGTGGTATGGAACTGCCCGCCGCTGCGCCGCGGCAGCGTGCATTCGCCGATGGCGTCTTCCAGGCTGCCGGGCGTGTGCGTGATATCCAACGCGCCTTCGGGGTCCAGCGAGAGATGACCGAGGTGCCCCGCGCGGCCCAGATGTCCGCGGAGCAAACGGCCATCGCACATTACCGCGCCGCCCACGCCGGTGCCGAGTGTCACGAGCACGACATTTTCCGCGCCCCGCGCCGCGCCTTGCCAGCCTTCACCGAGCAGCGCGGCCTGGGCGTCGTTCAGCACCGGCACGGGATGGCTCACTTGGAAGAATTCCTGCCAGACGAGACCTTCGATGCCTTTGAGTCGTTCGGGAAGCGCGCGCACCGAGCGCCGATCCGGCGCCGCCAGGCCCGGCGCGGCCAAGCCAATGGATTCGGGCGGGCGGGCCGCCGGCGCGCGCAGGCGGCGGTAAACCTGGCGCACCGCGTCTTGCCAGTCGGCCTCGCCGGGACCCTGGGTGCTGATGGACTCGCGTCGCAGGACCGTTCCGTTGGGCGCGACGGCCAGCCCTTTGACGTTCGTGGCGCCGAGGTCGATGCCAAGCGCGTAGGAGGTCATGCCCTTTTAAGTGCATGAAGGATGGGGTATGAAGTAGGAAACGAGACCGAGCCAGACTGGGCTTCCTTGTACTTCATACCTCATTCTTTATAATTCCCTTCCGTCACGCTCCAGCCGCCGTCCACGGCCAGCACCTGGCCGGTGGTGAATTTCGCGGCCTCCGACAAGAAGAACACCGCGGCGGCGTCGAGGTCTGAAGGCGCGCCGATGCGCCCGCCATCCAACGGCTGCTTGGTGCGGATGAAATCCCGGATGACCGGATCGCCGGCGGCCCGTTCTGACATCGGCGTTTCGATCAAGCCGGGCGCCAGCACGTTCACCCGGATGCCGTGCGGCGCGTAGTAGGCGGCGACGGATTTGGAAAGGCCGATGACGGCGGACTTCGCGGCCGCGTAGGCGTGCGTGGCGAAGAAGCGCGGCGACGGAGAAGATCCGAGGACCGAACCGATGTTGAGAATCGCGCCACCGGTGCCCTGCGCCAAAAACTGCCGGACCGCCGCGCGGTTGGAGAAGACGAGTGAGGTCAGATTCAAATCGACCGTGGCGCGCCAGCCTTGGTCACTCATTTCGTGGAGCGGGCCGTCCCCCAGCTTCCGGCCGCTGCCGCCGGCGACGTGGTAAAGTCCGTCGAAGCCGCCGAACTTCTCCACGGCGAGCCCGATGGCGCGCGGCGCCGTCGTCGGGTCGGTGGCGTCGGCGTTGAGGGCCACGCCGGCTTCGCACAACCCACGACCGGCGCGGGCGCAGGCTGCGGGATCACGGCCCACCACGACCACCTGGGCGCCGGCGCGCACAAACGCCTGCGCGGCGGACCAACCGAGACCGGTGGTGCCGCCGATCACGACGATGCGTTTCTGTTCCAGTTGTCTTGCGAGAGCCATGCGCCAGCCCGGAGTATCGCAGGCGCGGGGCCGAATCTCAAATCGGCAGGGCGAAAAAATGGCAAGACAACGCGCGGAGACCGTGCTGAGACTCCTCAGCGTCGCGGAGCGGACGGGCACGCTTGAAGCACGTCACCTCCCGCCGTCGTGGAGCGCAAATCCTCGGCAGCCCCGCGCGGGATCCTGCTTATTTCTTCTGTAAGGTCCGCAGGTCCACGCTTGGATCACGGCTATAAACGGGCACCCGTGCAGTCAGCGCGCCGAAACCCAAAAAGTAGCCTTTTGAGTCTTTTGCCTTGCCGATGCACTCGAACCGCAGTGTGTGTCCGCCGGCGGCAAGCTTGCGTTGCCCGAGGCGGTGCGGAGTCGGCGTGATGTCCGCGTTGTGAAGATCCAGCGTGGCCACCTCCCTGCCGTCGAGCTTCACGCGGTAGGCGCCGTAATCCCAGGAGTGCAGCATCTGGAGCGAAAGTTCGCCGGTCTGGTCCTTCTTCGCGTTGAACACTACCTCAACCCAGCCCTGGTCGTCGGTGGGCTTGAACCAAAGCTGCTTGCCGTCGGGAACGCCGCCGACAGCCTGCACCTCGACCGGGGCGTCCGAGTGCCGGGCCGTCGCCACGGCCTGCCAGCCCTTGAGTAACGTCACGTCGCGGAACGGCAGCCGTTCCGGCCCGGCCGGCAACGCCGGCCAGGGCTTGTGCGGTTCGGTTTGATACCAGAGCGCCACGCTCGACATCAGATCATCCCGCTCGATGAAGCCGCTGGTCGTGCCGTCGGGGAAGCTCTGGGAACCTTTGTGTTCGATCTCGACGCGCAGGGATTTCTGGAACACCACCGGGTCGGGGATGTGGAAGCGGTACGCGGTGCCGCGGTCGCCGGTGTCGTAGCCTTCCCAGAGCGGCGTGCCGTAGAACGGGCCGGACTGTTGCTCGAACCCCCAGCCGTTGCAGAAATAATCCTCCGTGCCGGTGCCCCGCAATTGCGGCTCCGTCGCCCCGTCGATGAAGAAGAAATCGTCGCCCTCGCCGTACCAGCCGGGCGAGACGAGATAGACGCTCTGGATGGTGCCGACGTAATGGCCGCGGCCCTGGAGGTCGGCGATGAGGTAGTTGCGCCCCATCACGCAGGGGTATTCTTGCCGGTACATCGCGTGGAAGTAGGCGGTGCCACGCGGCAGCGACGGGTGCTTTTGCCAGTCGATGTAGTAGTAGAAGGCGTGGCAGCGCTGGCCGCTCTCGTTGGTGACGGTGATGCGCGCCGACTTTCGGAACGGCATCGGCCAGTAACAATTCCGGGCGCGGCCGTCCGAAGTCACCCGGATCGGCAGCGAGGTGAACGACTGGTCCACGCCGTGTCCGATGCCAAAGAAGTCGCCGAGGGGGCACTCGACACTCGGATGCTCCTCGCCATCCCAATAGATGCGGAGCGTCATCAACCGCGAATAGAACGGCGCGTCGTGGGCGATCGTACACCAAATATGCGTGATGACGCCAGGCCCGTGAAGCTCGGCCACCGTGAGCGTGCCGCCCGGCGCGACGGGACGCGAATCGTCGTTGCCGTTCCGCCAATTCGGGTCGGACGACGAGGCCCGCCGCGTCTCGAAGTGCTTGAGTTGCTCCAGGCCGGCGAGCGGATTGCCGGGGGCAAACTGGGCGTCCAGGTTGGACGCGGCCAGCGCGAGGCTGAGGAGCAGACAAACGTGCATCGCTTTCATAACGGGTTGGGTTGGTTCCGGTGTGAGTGGTTTCGGATGGCGGCCATTCCGGCCCCAGCATTATCAGCGGCGTCGGGAATTTCCAACCCGGAAAATGCGGCCGAGGGTTGGGGAGAAGGCGATCTCTGGCGTTGACAGGGAAGTTTACGACGGCGGATGCTTTGCACCAGACCTGCTCCCGATTCCGTCCATTGCTGCCGCCAAAATCCGTTGACCCATCTCGCAATGTGAAAGCGACCCTGCCGGCCGGGCGCCAAAGCAACATTTTGCGCCACCGCTCCCGGCTTTGGCGCAGGCCAGCCGGGCACAATTTGCGAATCTTGGGCGCCGTTCTGGCCGCCTCCATTTCGCTGCTCCCGGCACTGCGGGCGACCTCCGACGCGGTGGAGCGAGTCCTTCCTTTGTCCGCTGCGGCCCTTCGGCGCGAGGCGGCGGCCCTCGACGAGGGAACAAAAAAGCGCGGGAGTCGGAGAACCCGACTCCCGCGCTGGTTAAAGGCCTTTCAGCCGATTAGTAACGGCCCCGACCACCACCGCCGCCGCCGCCACCGCTGCCACCGCCGAAGTTGCGGCGCGGACCGCGGCTGCCGCCACCACCCATCGGGCGCTCTTCGCGCGGCCGGGCGATGTTGACGGTCAGGGCGCGGTCATGGAGGTTGGCCCCGTTCATCGCCTCGATGGCCTTCTGCGCCTCTTCCGGCGATCCCATCGTGACGAAGGCGAAGCCGCGTGAACGGCCCGTCATTCGATCCATCATCAGGTTGACCTCGGCCACCGTGCCGTGCGCGGCAAAGGCGTCCTGGAGGTCGTTCTCCGTAGTGTTGAAGGAAAGATTTCCTACAAACAGCTTCGTGCTCATGTGATAATTCGCCGACTAAGACTGATCACCAATTTCTGAGCTGTTCCCGACCACCGGGTTTCAAATCATCACTGACACACGTTCAACTGAAGATTCACCAGGACTCGAATGGACCAGTAATCTAACGGCGCCGGGAATTTAGCAGATTGCCGCCGCAGCGCAAGCGGTATCTGAGGGCCGCCCGGGGCCTGCAGCCGGGCAGGATCTGGCCAAGGCCGATGAGAAACTGTCTTCCCTTTT
>JAJXZI010000201.1 GCA_021780115.1 bacterium
CCACATGGCGGAACTCGCCCACCAGCACGGACTGAAACTCTCCATCGAGGCCTACGGCGGTCCGACTGATGACCTGCCCTACGCCGGGCGCGCCGACGAGCCGATGGCCGAATTCTGGATCGGCGGCGGCGGCTTCCCCACGCCCAAGGAGATGGCCTCGGCAGCGCACACCTACGGCAAGCCGATCCTGGGCGCGGAATCCTTCACCGCTGCGGACCAGGAGAAATGGCTGGAGCACCCGGCCACGATCAAGGCGCTCGGCGACCGCGCGTTTTGCGACGGCGTGAATCGGTTCGTCTTTCACCGCTACGCCTTGCAACCGTGGAAGGCGGATTACCGTCCCGGCATGACCATGGGGCCGTGGGGACTGCATTACGAGCGGACCGAGACCTGGTGGGAACAGTCACGGCCTTGGCACGAATATCTGGCGCGCTGCCAGTTTCTCCTGCGCCAGGGCCGTTTCGTGGCCGATCTGTGCTACCTCCAGCCCGAAGCCGCGCCGCAGGGTTTCCAGGGCCACAATCCCAAGGGCTACGACTACGACAACTGCTCGGCCGAGGTCGTTTTGACGCGCCTGGCGGTGAAGGATGGCCGGCTGGTGTTGCCCGACGGCATGAGTTACCGCGCGCTGGTGCTGCCGGACGTCACCACGATGACGCCGCCGCTGCTGCGCAGAATCAAGGAACTCGTCCAAGCCGGCGCGACGGTCCTCGGATCACGCCCACAGAAATCGCCGAGCCTGAGCGGCTATCCGGAGTGCGACGAGCAAGTGAAGCAACTCGGCGGCGAACTCTGGACCGATGGCGATGGACAACCCGTCAAGGAACACCGCCTCGGCCTGGGCCGCGTGCTCTGGGGCGTGACGCCCGAAAACCTGCTGGCGCAAATGGGCGTCCAGCCTGATTTCATCAGCCGGACGCGGCTGCGCTACATCCACCGCGTCGCCGGCGAGACGGAGATCTACTTCGTCGCCAATCCGCAGGCGCATGCCGTGCAGGCGATGGCCCGCTTTCGCGTCGCGGGCAAGCGCCCCGAATTGTGGTGGCCGGACACCGGCCGGATTGACCGCGCGGCGGTGTTCAGTGAAAAGGACGGCGGGACCGATGTCCTGCTCCCGCTGGGACCGAGCGGTTCGGTGTTCGTGGTATTCCGCAAGGGCACTGAGTCCTTCGATCCGGTCGTGGCAGTGATGCGCGACGGCAAGTCCCTTCTGCCTGCGTCGGAAACCGCACCCAAGATTGTCGTCCAAAAGGCCGTCTATGGCGTGCTCAGCGACCCGCAACGGACACGAGACGTGCGCGCCAGGGTGCAGGAGATGGTGGACAACGGGGACTTCACCTTCGCCGTCGCCCGCCTGGCCGAAGGCGACGACCCGGCCCCCAACATCGTGAAGACGCTGGAGGTCGTGTACACCGTCGGCGACCGGAGCTTCAAGGTTAGCGGCACAGATCCAGAACCGGTCCACCTGCCGGGCGGCGCCGCGAAGATCGTCGTGGAGAAGGCGGTTTATGGCGTGCTGGACGATCCAAAGCGGACGCGCGACGTGCGGGCCAAGGTGCAGGACTTGGTGGACGCGGGGGAAGACAGCTTTGAAGTCGCCCGGCTTGCGGCTGGCGACGACCCGGCGTTCAACATTGTGAAGACCGTCGTCATCGACTACACCGCCGGCGGCAAGCACCTCACCGCCACCGGCACGGACCCGGACACTCTTTACCTCGCCTCGTCCGATGGGGCGGATCACGTGGCCGACGTGGTTGGCAGCGAGAGAGGCGGACTGGTCGTCGAGGCTTGGCAGGCGGGCGAATACGACTTGCAGACGGTTTCGGGCCGGACGCAGCGTGTGCCCGTGCCAACCTTGCCGCCCCCGGTGGAAATCGGCGGCCCGTGGGAAGTCGAATTTGCGAAGGGTTGGGGTGCGCCCGCGAAGATCACGTTCGATCGACTCGTCTCGTGGTCCCAACACCCGGACGCCGTGGTGAAGTACTTTTCGGGCGCGGCCACTTATCACAAGAAGTTCGACGTACCCCGCGCGATGCTCGCCAAGAACCACCGCCTTTACCTGGACCTGGGCCGCGTCCAGGTAATGGCGCAGGTGAGGCTCAACGGCACAGACCTCGGCGTGCTTTGGAAGCCGCCGTATCGCGCCGACATCACGCGTGTGGCGAAGCCCGGCGTCAACACGCTCGAAGTAAAAGTCGTCAACCTCTGGCCCAACCGGATGATCGGCGACGAGCAACTGCCCGACGACAGCACGCGCAATCCGAATGGCACACTCAAGGCCTGGCCGCCTTGGGTCCTGAAAGACGAACCCAGCCCCACGGGCCGTTACACCTTCACGAGTTGGCGACTCTGGAAGAAGGGCGACGCGCTCCAGGAGTCGGGCCTGCTCGGACCGGTGACGTTGCGTGTGACCGCTCGAATCACGGTCAAACCGCAATGAAGGGAGCAAGAAGATGACGGCAAGTTCGACGGACCAAGCAATCGAGGGAAACCGCGTCGGGATGTGTCGGCGGACGGCGCGGATCGTGGAGCGCGGCGGGCGGGCGTTTCTGCATAGCGGTCTCGTTGCTGTGCTCCTGATTGGAATACGCGCCTCGGCCTTCGCCGTCGTCGGCTCGCCGGACTCGACCGTCTGGTTCGGCGCGCCGGCGAAGAACTTTACCGAGTCTTGTCCGCTGGGCAACGGCCGCCTTGGCGCGATGGTGTTTGGCGGCGTCAACGAGGAGCGCGTCGTCCTCAACGAAAGCTCGCTGTGGTCCGGCTCGCGGCAGGAGGCCGACCGCGAGGGCGCTGCGAAGGCGCTGCCGGAAATCCGCCGCCTGCTGCTTGAAGGCAGGAACGTCGAGGCGGAGCGATTGGTCAACGCCAACTTCACCTGCAAAGGCGCCGGCTCGAATCACGGCAGCGGGGGGAAGGTGCCGTATGGCTCATACCAGGTGCTCGGGGATTTGCGGCTGGCATTTCACCCGTCTTCGGCTGCGGCTGAGGCGAGCGGCTATCACCGGGAATTGGACCTTTCCCAAGCCGTCACGCGGGTGCAGTACCAGCAAGACGGGGTCACCTTCACCCGCGAGATTTTTGTGACTGCGCCGGACCAGGCCATCGTGATCCGGCTGACGGCGGATCAGCCCGGCCGAATCGATTTCGACGCGCGTCTGGACCGGCCAGAGTGCGCCGAGACGGTCGCCGACGGCGCGAACGGCCTGCGGATGAGTGGCGCCCTGACCAACGGCGCGGGCGGGGAGGGCGTCCGATATGCGGCGCGGCTCCGTGTGCTGAGCACTCGCGGGCAGGTCTCGCTGCAAGGAAGAACGGTCCAGGTGCGCAAGGCGGACGCGGCGCTGGTGCTGGTCACGGCGGCGACGGACTACCGCGGATTTGCCGGCCGGAACCTGGCCGATCCGCTACCCGCATCGGCAAACGATCTGAACCAGGCGGCGGCGAAATCCTTCGACGTTTTGCGCCGGGCGCATATCGCCGACTACCAGCGCTATTTCCACCGCGTCCGCCTCGAGTTGGGCGCGGCGAATGCCGAAAGGGCTTCGCGGCCGACGCCTGCCCGCATTCAGGCCTTCAAGCGCGGCGCGGAAGACCGTTCGCTCGCCGTGCTCTACTTCAACTTCAGCCGCTACCTGCTGATTTCGTCGTCGCGGCCCGGCGGATTGCCGGCAAATCTGCAGGGTCTCTGGGCCGAGGAAATCCAGCCGCCCTGGAGCGCCGATTGGCACCTCGACGTGAACGTCCAGATGAATTACTGGCCGGCCGAAGTCTGCAACCTCTCGGACCTCACCCCGCCGCTGTTTGCGCTCATTGCCTCCCTCCAGGAACCGGGCGCGAAGACGGCCCGCGAATATTACGGCGCCCGCGGCTGGGTCGCGCACGTCATCACCAATCCCTGGGGCTTCACCTCGCCAGGTGAAGAGGCGTCCTGGGGCGCGACCACCAGCGGCTCCGCCTGGCTCTGCCAGCACCTCTGGGATCACTGGCTGTTCACGCGCGACCGCCAGTTCCTCACCTGGGCCTATCCGGTCATGAAAGGCTCGGCGCGATTTTACGCCGACATGCTCATCGAGGAACCGAAGCACCATTGGCTCGTGACGGCACCGGCGAACTCGCCAGAAAACGCCTTCCGCCTGCCCGACGGCCGGACGGCGCACGTCTGCCTGGGACCGACGGTCGATATGCAGTTGCTCCGTTACCTATTCGGCGCCTGCATCGAGGCCTCCAAGACGCTCGACCGCGACGCCGACTTCCGCAACGAACTCGTCGAAAAGCGCGCCCGGCTTGCGCCGACGCGGATCAGTTCCGACGGTCGTATCATGGAATGGCTGGAGGAATACCCCGAACCGGAGCCGACACACCGGCACATCTCGCACCTCTGGGGCGTTTATCCCGGTGACGAAATTGCGCCCGACACCACGCCGGGCCTCGCGGCGGCGGCGCGCCAATCGCTCGATGTTCGCGGCGACCGCAGCACCGGCTGGGCGACCGCCTACCGCATGGCCGTCTGGGCGCGGCTCGGCGACGGCAATCGCACCTACAAACTGTTCAGCAACTTGCTGGGGAACTGCACGCTGCCGAACCTGTTCGACACCCATCCACCGTTTCAAATCGACGGCAATTTCGGCGGCGCCGCCGCGGTCGCGGAAATGCTCGTGCAAAGCCAGGAGGTGGAAATCCGAAGTCCGAAGTCCGAGGTCCGGATCATCAAGTTGCTTCCGGCGTTGCCCGACGCCTGGCCGGAAGGGCGGGTGACGGGCTTGCGGGCGCGCGGCGGCTTTCAGGTGGACGTCGCGTGGCAGGGAGAGCATTTGTCATCCGCCACCATCCACTCCGACTTGGGCCTTCCCTGCCGCGTACGGTACGGCACAAACACGACCGAACTAAACGCCAGCAAGGGGCAAAGCGTCGCGCTGGACGCAAACCTTCAGCGCAGATGACCCGCGCGGTCTGTCTGGGGCAGGGGGGAACGATGTGGGCAAGTTGGCGCGTCCCCCGGGGCCTATCGGTATCTGCGTCTCGCCGCTCAATTACCGATCGGATGCAGACTGGCCGGAAAAGCGCGTGGCGGATCCGAGGGAAGGTCGCCGAATAGTCGGTTGGGAAGCTGCGGATCGAGGAGGGGGCTGGTGCTGGAATTACTCTGGAACGAGACGTATTGGTAGGGCCCCCAGAGTTGGGGTCCGGAATTTGTCATGCCTTGAGCAAGTACTTCCTTGTCGGGCGCCGGTTCCATCCGCTGCGAATAGAGAATACCCGCCAGCATCAGGCCGCAGACCGCTACCCCGAAAGCGCCGGCGAGGATGGGCTTGGCGTCGAGCAGCGCCCAAAGGCCGCCCAGCCATCCGGCCGATTCGTCCAAGCCCGGGGCACGCCGGGCTTCACCCGAATCGAGCCTCGAAAAGATCTCCTGTGAAAGCTGGTCGAAATAGCCCGGCGGTGGTTGTTCATGCTGTTTGAGCGCCAGGAGTTTCCGCAAGCTATCGAAGTTGTCCGGAGCATTGCTCATACGCATTCCATCACTTCACTTCAGGTAGTCCGACAGGTAAGCCTGTAACTGTTGCCGAGCGTAAAACAGGCGCGACCGCACGGTGCCGATGTTGCAATCCATGATCTTCGCAATTTCCTCGTGTGGCAAGCCCTGAATGTCGTGCAGGGTCACCACCAATCTATGTTGGTCTGACAGCTTTTTCATGGCGGCGTTCAAATTTTCCTGTAGCTCCGCCAGATTCAGATCGCGCCGCGGCGTCCGCTCGGAGATCAAGGCCACCAGGTCCGGGGCGTGCTCGGCGTTGAAATCCAGGTCGTTCAGGCTCATGTTGACCCGGTTCCGCCGCTGTTTGAGGAAGTTGATCGTCTTGTTGACCGCGATCCGGTAGATCCAGGTGTAAAAACTCGAACCGCCCTTGAAGGTCCGGATCGCCTGGAAACCCTTGATGAACGTCTCCTGCGCGAGATCGTTGGCGTCCTCGTGGTTGGACGTCATGTGGTAAATCGTCGCGTAGATGCGCTCACGGTAGCGTTTGACCAGTTCCTCGTAGGCCGCCATGTGGCCCCGCTGGGTGCGATGCACCAAATCCGCGTCGTCGATCCCCGTCGGTGCCGGGGGTTCCGTCGGGCGGTGCGTCTCATCCGGCGAATCCGGGGACGCCTGGGCGGGGACAGGTTTCGCCATACGCAAGGGTTGGCTAAACACAGCCCCCCAGCACGTCCGCTTGGCGCGATAAATAAGCCGTCAACCCCAGCAATCCTCCCCGCGCCGAGTGCAGACTGCCGAGCGCGTCGCGGGCCTTCTCCGTCTGCTGGTGGAAAACCTCCAGTGACTCCGCCAAGGCGTCGTGCCGGTTCAGCAGTTCGACGGCTTCGCCGATGCAACGAGGATGCCATTCGCGGACCAATCCTTCCAGACGGGACCGTTCCGGCGCCGCTGCCCGTTCCAGGAACAGCAGCACCGGCAGGGTCAATTTGCCCTTGGCCAAGTCGCTGCCGAGCGATTTGCCCGCCGCAAGCTCTGAGCCGAACAAGTCCAGGCAGTCGTCATAGACCTGGTATGCCGTGCCGAGCGCCAGACCGAATCGGCGGAACGCCGCGCGCCGGCCGGCGGTCGCGCCATTCAGGAAGGCCCCGAGGTCGCACGACAAGGCGAACAGCTCGGCGGTCTTCATTTCCAGAATCCGGAAGTAGTCCGGGCGCGACAGTTGGAAGTTGCCGCGTTGCTGGTTTTGCAGGATTTCGCCCGAGCACACCGTTTGAGTGGACTGGGCCACGGCGCGGCAAATCTCCGGCGTGGGAAAACCGGCGGCCAGGGTCAGCGCACGGGCGAAGAGGCAGTCGCCGAACAAGACCGCCGCCTCGTTGCCCCACTGGGCCGCCAAGGTCAGTTGGCCCCGGCGCAATTCAGCCTCGTCCATCACGTCGTCGTGGACCAGCGTGGCGAGGTGGACCATCTCGATGACGACCGCCACCGTGACGTGCGCCTCGGTGATCTGGCCGCTGGCCAGGGCGCTCAACCCCACCAAGGCCGGCCGCAGTTGCTTGCCCTGTCCGTTGAGCGCGTATTCCGCGTAGTCGGCCAGACCGTCATCGAACTCCCGCACCTGCAGGGCCAGCCGATCCGTGACCGCTTCGAGGAAAGGTTCCACCGGCTCCACAATTTGCTTCCAAGCATAGGGAGATTCCGGAATCGGTGTGGCGGGCACCGTTGCCGCCCTGGACTCAGCCGCTAACATGCGGGCTGAATTTACGGGGATGGTTTTCCCAAGTCAAACCTGTTGTCGCGCCTGTTTCTAACGCAACCGCGGCGACGGATGACGGGTTTTGGCGGGAGCGCCCCCGCCGTCCGCATCCGGCGGACCCGCTACCGCTTCGGCGCCGTCGTCAACGGAAAGTCGTCCGTGCGGAACGGCGAGGCGGGCAGGCCGTCCTTGTTCCAGAGATTGACGACCGGATAATCGGCCCACCCGTAGCGCACCGCCACGGGCTGCGGCACCTCGGGGCTGCTCACCACAATGGTGTTGCCCGGCTGGATCTCCGCCCTGGCCCAGACCCATTTCCGGTCTTCCCCGCAGATGGCAAAGCCCTTCAACTCCCCGTCCCGGGCCTCCAGACCTTTGCCAACGTGGGTGAAATGGAGCACAACCGTGCCGTCTTTCATCTGCATGCTCCGGTAAGCCGGGCCGCTGTATTCGAGCTTCTCGCCGTAGGCGATCGCCCGGGCCGCCAAGGCCAGACGCGCGCCCACTGGTTCCTTCTTCTTGGGATGGATGTCCCGTTCCTCGCCGACATCGGTGATCACGGCCATGCCGACCCGGGGCAGGACTTTGGTGGCGAGGAGCTGGGCGTCGCGCAACTCCGCCCAGGCGCTCTCGCCCGGCTCGGCTTTGATGGCCATGAACGGCGCCAGTTGCACGCACAGGAAGGGAAACGCCGGCTCGTTCCAGTCGCGCCGCCAGCCGCGGATCATGTCGGGGAAGAGTGTCCGGTACTGCTCGGCGTGGCCGGCGTTCGATTCACCCTGGTACCAAATGGCGCCCTTGATGGCGAAGGGCAGCAGCGGCGCGATCATGCCGTCGTAGAGTTGGTAACCGCCCCACGGCTGCCAGGGGGCGCCGCGGTTGAACGGCTTGCCCTCCCGCGCCGCGGCGGCTTTTTCCTGCTCAAACGCGTCCATTCTCCGGCGCCACTCCCGGTCGGCGGCGGCGTACGTGTCGAGAATTTCCGTGCGGTACCGCGGGTTGATTTCCAGGGCCTCACGGCTCATCCACGATTCCGCCGGGGTGCCGCCCCAGTAGGTGCCGATCAATCCGACCGGCACCTTGCGCGCCTTCTGCAGGTCGCGCCCGAAGTAATAGCCGACGGCGGAGAACCCCTGGACACTCTCGGGCGACAACACCTGCCACGCGGAGCGGATGAGGACGGTCGGCGAGTCGAGGCGGTTCTTCGGCACGTCGAACAGCCGGATCTGCGGGTTGGTCGCCGCGGCGATGTCGGCCTCCGCTTGGAACGATCCCCGCAGCGGGAATTCCATGTTCGACTGGCCGCTGCACACCCAAACCTCGCCCACCAACACGTTGGTGAGCCGGATCGTCTGCGTCCTAGTGCTGACTGTGAACACGTCCGGTCCGCCCGCCGTCAGCGGGCGCAGCGTCGCGTGCCACTTGAGATTGACCGCTGTGACGGTGATTTTCTGTCCGCGGAACTTGACGGTGACGACCTCGCCGTCGTCCGCCCAGCCCCAGACGGGCACCGGCTGGCCCTGTTGCAGGACCATATTGTCGGAAAATAAAGCGGGGAGCCGGACCTCGGCGTGGGCCGCGAGAGCCGCGCTGAGAAGAAAGAGGCCAAGTCCGAGGGAAGCCAGGCGTGCCATGGTTGCGTTCATGCGCGGAAAGTGGAAGCGAAGTCCGCCAGTGCGTCAACGCGAAAGACGCGGGGCAAGAATCTGAAACCCGAAATTGGGTCCGGCATGGACAGAAGCCGCCGGGACGCCCGGCCACCGGCTTTCCGTTTTCGCTGGTCGGATTTCAGATTCCCTTGTTCGCCCGCCAGAGCAGCACGGCACCGACGATCTGGAAAAGAATATTCGGCAGCCAGACAATGATCTGCGGCATCCACTCCGGCCGCGCCGCCAGCGATTGGCCCATCAGGATGAAGCTGTAATAGACGAGCACCAGCCCCAGCGCGATGGCGACGCCCACGTTGGTTTCGCGGCGATGCAGGCGGATGCCCAGCGGAATGCCCACCAGGGTGAAGCCGAAGCAGGCGAAGGCGAAGGAGACGCGCCAGTGCATCTGCACCAGGACCGGCAGCGCCAGGTCCTCCTTTTGCTGGCGCACGAGACGCAGTTGCTCGCGCAGTTGTTCGGGCGACACCCGCGGCGACGGCGGGGCGAAGTTGATCTGATGCTCCAGGTTCCGCAATTCCCGCCGGAGCTGGCCGAAGGTCATGTCGCTGATGCCGATGCTCTCCGGACTGTTGGCCGCCAGGGTGACGTTCGTCTCGTAGGTCCACTCGCCCGTCCCGCCGGGATGCCACTGGCCGCCCATCAGCGCCACGCTGGTGGAATCGAACAACTGCAGCGCCAGGTGGCCGTTGGTCGGATTGAATTCATAGGCGCCGCGGGGGGCGCGCATCCAGAGGGTGATGTTGGTCCCGTTCTCCAGCCAGTACACCTTCACGTCCTTCAGGTTCCGCCCGTCGTTCTTGCCGACGTAGATGATGCAGTTGGGAATGTCTTTCACGAACCGGCCTTCCTGCAAGATGGAGCCGGCCATCTGCACCCGCATCCGGGTCAGCAGGTCTTTGTACGCCACGCGGCTCCGCGGGCCAAGTTCCAGGTTCACCCAGGCGCACAGGCCACAGAGCGCCAGACTCAGCAGCAGAATCGGCGTGATGAGGGAAAGCAAACTGAGGCCGCTGGCGCGCGCGGCCGTCAACTCCTGGTCGGCGCTGAAGCGGCCGAAGACCAGTAGCGTGGCCGTAAGCATCCCCATCGGCAGGGCATACACTAACACGAACGGAACCAACAGCGCCACCGCCCTGAACACCGTGGCGACGCCGACCTGGCCGCCGACCAGCAGCATGAGGATCTCCTTGAGCAGATTGCCCAGCAACAGGACAAACGTGAACACGGCAACCGTCAGCAGCAGCGACGCCGCCACCTGCCGGGTCAGGTAAAGGTGCAATGTCTTCACGTGTGTTTGCGGGCCGCGAAATCGCTTCCTTCCAAAATCGGGGAGGCGGACGGCGGCGTCGAGGATGGGAACGCAGCCCGCAGAGTCAAGGCGGGTCGCGCCGGCAGCCGGTGGTTCAATCCGCCGGGCGGCGATGTATCTCAAGGACCGGGGCCTCGGGAATCCGTTGGACCTCGTCCGCGCATCCACCGGCGAAGTACGGCTCATGCCCCGCCACAATTTCCAACGGGATTGGGCGCTTCGGGGAGGCAAAGAGAACCGCAGCCTTCAGTGATTTCCCGGAGGCCGACGCGGTGGTGGTTTGGCTCCGGTAATTTAGGGATCCAACGAAGCCGCGTCAGAAGACCGTGGATGCGTGGATGCCGCTCAGGGTTGCCAGCGCAACGCCTGGAGCCGGGACTCGTTCGCCATCTCGGTGTGACCGTCGGCAAAGGCCAGGGCGATGGCGCCCTGTTTGGCTGTTGGCCACGGATGCCGCGGCTGGGAGAGCACGAGCTCCGATCCGCCGCTCACGTTCCATCCTCCCTCGATTTCAAAGAACAGCACCGTTTGCCCGGGCGCGGTGACCTTCTGCTGTTCGATGCCCGAAAGCTGCGCGTTGAATCCGAAATGGCACCGGTTGGTCTGGTTGCCCCGCGGGCACTGAAACGTCTTCGGATTCCCGATGTATTCCTGGAGCGCGTCGCTCCAACCGGCTGCCAACGGAAAGCGGTTCTGGTGGTCCTCCAGGTAGGACCGCGTTCCCGCGGCCAGTTGGCGGAGATTGTTCATGCACCAGAAGGCGGGGGCCCCGGCCTTCGCCTGCTTCAACTGCGCGGCAATGAGCGCACTCAAGCCGAGCGCCAGGGTCAGCACCAGCGCGGAAACGACGGTGCCGGCCAGGCCGTAACCCACTCCGCGCAACGCGCCCTTGCTTCGGTGGATTCTCACCAGCGAGATCGTCCCCAGCACCACGCCGAGCAGGGCGACCGCCCCGAAGAGGCTCAGTCCCTGAAAGATGGCTCCGAGGCCGCGGCGGGCGAGCGCAATCGTCGCGCCGCAAGTCACGATTCCGAGCACGCCCAGAAGGAGGGACGCGATGGCCAGGCCGCTCAACTTGCCCCGCGGGGCCGGCTTCGCCAGCGAGGACTTCGGGGTGCGCGACTTGAACTGCTCGGCAAACTCCGGGAATTCCGAAAGCGATTTCCACTCGCGGCTGCCCTCGGTTTGCACGGACGAATGCGCGTGGGCGCGGCCTTCGGCGAGGCACTGGCGGACTTGTTCCGCGCTCAGCGGGCCGTATTCCTTGTGATCGCTGCCGATGATACGGTACATGGCTCTCTCCTTTCAGGGTGGACCTGATCTGGTGTTGATGTCCAGTGACGCTGCCATTCGGTCTGGATCGGGTCCGGACACACGTAGCCTAGCGGGCGACCGCGGGTTTGTCGATGGCGAGATGGAGTCCGGTGCTTGGCGCGGAGGCGCGAAGATAATTATGCCGGGTATTCTGGAACAGGTCTCGCCGCTTTGTTCCTCACCCCGGCCCGCTTTCCAGGAACCTCTATGAATCGGGGGTGCTTGGCGATGTTCGTGGGAGGGAAGGCCCCATCAAGGCTGGGCCATCTGAAATTCGGCCAGGCTCGGCAGCATCACCTGCCGGGGTTTAACCCGGTTTGATGGTCCTACGGGCTGACCGTGATCGAGGTGGGCGGCTTGTCGATGTGGACGGAGTTTCCCGCGGTGCTCGCGCCGAAGACTTCGGTCGCCGAGGTTCCGGACAGCGGGCCCATGAGCTGGCCCAGCGTCGCCAATCGCGCCAAGGAAGTGGCCGTGATCTTGCTGGAGAAAGGCGTCGCCGCCAGGTTGTTCCACAACTGCATGGAGCCGGCCTTTGGGATGGAAAGATACTGGCCACTGCCCACGGAGACGTCCTTGTTCAAGGTGCCCCCGGTGTCCAGATTCAGAACCAGGTGGACCAGCACGGTGCCCGTGACGACGTAGAGGGTGCCTTGTTGGGCGTCGATGTAGAACTCGGTGCCCCGAACCGTCGCCACCCCTTGGGGGGTTTTGACCTCGAACCGCGAGCCGGCGGCAAGCTTCTTGACTGTGCCAAACAAGGCGCCTTGCCGCAGATCCAGCCGGGTCGCAATGACGGTACCCAAGGCGGATTGTTCGTAGGTGAGCTGATCGAAGCGCAGCGTGCTCTGGGGATTCAGCCCGATGCCCGGACCGTTCTGGTCCAGGAAAAAGTCCACGGTGGAGTTGGCCCCTGTCTGCACCGTCTCCCCGGGTTTGACCACGGAGCCGATTCGAAGCGGATGGCTGAAGCCAAACGCATCAACCGAGGAAGCCGTGCCCGTGAGTGTTTTGACCACGGCGGCGCCTTGCTTGACTTCGGCGTGGGTGGGCAGGGCGACTAACAGCAGGCCGGCGGCCAAGCAACTCAACGCCGGGAAACCGGAAATCTTTTTAACCATAAACAGCCTCTCAACGAAAACAGTTTTGCGCCCGGTGAGTCGGATTCAACCTGATTTGGCCCCGGCTGTCAATTCCATTTCTTGTCCTGTTGGCGGCAGGGGCAAAGCTTCGCACCTCCTCCATCAGACAGTGAGCAAGAGTTCCTTCCAGTGACTGTTGTCGCGGGACTCCCCCAAGGCGTCCAGGTGCCGCAGCTTTGAGCGCGTCCAAAATTGCGAGGGACATTGCGCCGACTTTGGAACGACCGACAGCCTGATTCCACCGTGCCACTGGCAATCGGCCAGTCCTGCCGCGCCAGCTTCTGGTAGTTCAGCGCCCGGATTCCGAATCGCGTGATCGAGCGCCTTGACGCCAGCGGCGGCACCGGCTAGCGTCGCCGAGCCTGTCGCCGGTGGCGCGGATCGAGCAGCCGGTTTGGCCCGGCGCGGTTGGGCCGGCCGTGACGGGGAAGAGGGAAGCACCGCTTCGGCCCGCTGATTGCTGGCGCCGACAAAACCACCGAGATTCAGTCCAAAGATGATGATTGTTGCCCATCGCGAAACACGGGCGGCGAGCGAAGAGAAACCATGAAGGACATACTCACGATCCTGATCTGCTCACTGGGAGTGTTGACCGCCAACCTCCCGTTGCACGCCGGCTTTCTGGACGATTGGGCGCGGATGAAGTCCATCGTGCCTCAAGGCTACGTCTGCTACCACACGACTGGCCCGATCCAGGTGGATGGTCGGCTGGAGGAACCCGATTGGCGACGGGCGCCGTGGACGCGCGATTTCCAGGACATCGAGGGCGTCGTGAAGCCGAAGCCCCGCTTCCGCACGCGCGCCAAGATGCTTTGGGACGACCAATACTTCTACGTGGCCGCCGAACTGGAGGAACCCCACGTCTGGGGCACGCTGACAAACCACGACGCGGTGATCTTCCGCGACAACGACTTCGAGGTGTTCATGGACCCGAACGGCGACAGCCATGAGTACTACGAGATTGAGATCAACGCCCTCAACACGGAGTGGGACCTCCTGCTCAAGAAACCTTACAAGGACGGCGGCCCTGCGCTGAACGAGTGGGAGATTCCTGGACTCAAAACCGCTGTCCACGTTGAGGGAACCCTCAACAATCCGGCCGACACGGACCGAGGCTGGTCCGTGGAACTGGCGTTTCCCTGGACCGTGCTGGCCGAATACGCGCACCGCCGCACGCCGCCGGGCGAAGGCGACCAGTGGCGCGTGGACTTCTCGCGCGTGGAATGGCGGATCAACGTCGTGAACGGACGGTATGAGAAAGTGCCGGGGACGAAGGAAGACAACTGGATTTGGTCGCCGCCGGGAATCGTTGACATGCACCGGCCGGAGAAGTGGGGCTACGTGCAGTTCACGAGAAAGCCGTTCGGCCAGGCGCAGTTTGTCCCCGACCCGGCCCTGCCGGCGCGCAACGCGCTCCAGGACATCTATTATGCCCAGCGCGATTACGAGGCGAAGAGCCACCGCTGGGCGGCGTCGCTGGACGAACTGAAACTCTCACCGGACTTTGCCCGCGGCTTGGTCAAGGCGCCGACCATGAAACCGACCGGCGATGGCTTTGAAGCGACGGCCGAGATCAAGTTGCCCGATGGCCGAAACCAGCGCTGGCATATCCGGCAAGACGCCCGCGTGTGGCCGGAATAGGCGACGCCGGGGTTCCGCGGCCTCAGTGGTCACGCCAGGCGAACTCGCCGTTCTCCACGCTCCAATCGTTCCCGAAGAAGCCGGCTGCTCGGACGCCTTTGGCACCGTCGCGGAGCATCTCCGGGCCGATGACCGTGCAGTCCGGATAGGCCACGCCGGAGAGAAAATAAGGCAACCGGTCCGTCAGTCTCATGCCCGCCACTCCGGTGCCGGAGACCACGCCCACGCAGGCCACCTCGCTCCCCGGTCGCGGACGCACCAACAGACAAGCCTGATTGTCCCCGGACAAGGTCCGCGCGCCGATCCGGATCGCGTCGTGCCGCACCTGGACCGGACTGTCGCCGAGCAGAGCCGGCCAGGCGCGGTTTGAGTCGGCGTTGCCATACAAAACCACGCCGCGGTCCGGTTCGGCACGCGACTGGAAGGCGGTGTCGGGAATGATGTCGATGGAGCCGTTGCCGCGATACCAAAACGACTCCGCGTCGAACCGCGCCTTGGCGAACGCCCAGGCGTTTTCCGCGGGCGTGCCGCCGGTCCCGTAAACGAACAGCATCCGGTGGCGGAACGCGTCCTTGAACGGGCCGGAGCGCCGCGGGCCTTTCAGGGCCGGGGCCGGTTCCGCCGCCACGCGCCACTGGCCGGCTTGGTTCTCCAGCCAGAGCTGGCCCGCGTTCGGCCACGGAATCGGGTCCAGCGTCTGGCCGTCGAGTTCGACCTTGAGCGGCCCCCCCGGCTGGATTTCGCTCAGGCGGAAGGCCAGCCGCGCCACGTTGGCCGTCGTGCCCACAAAACGCCGTTTGACCGGATCCCAGCGGACATTCACCGCGCTGGCCTGGAGCGGATGAATCTGCTGCTCGATCTCCAGCCAATGGCAGGTCGCCGAGACGCCGGGGTTGACCGTGGTGAAATGGACCTGCCGCAGGCTCTCGTCCGTCGGAATAATGTGGTGCGCGAAGAAGTCAAACATCGGCGCCCAATCCACGCAGTCCGCGCCCGGTTCGTCTGAGGCGTCCCACCAGTGGCCCACGCCGGGCTGTTCGTGATACTGGAAATCGTGGTGGAACCGGCCGAGCACATTGGTCATCCGGCGCGCCTCGGTCACCGGCACGTTGTCGTCGGCGCTGCCGTGCAGGATGTACACGCCTTCCTGGAGGTAATTGGTTTCCAGCGCGAGCGTCTCGCTGGTCGCCGTCGCCCGTTGGAGCAGCGCCTCCACCGGCGTGGCGTTGGTGAAACGGCGTTCGCCCGCATAGGAGAAAAAGCTGATCCATCCCGCGCTGGCGCCGATGGCCGCAAAGCGGTCCGGGAACAGCGCCCCCAGTTGCCAGGTGCCGTGGCCGCCCATCGAATGGCCGGTCAGATAAATCCGCCGCGGGTCCGGATGCAGCTCCGCCTGCGCCTGGCCCAGCACCTCCAGTGCGTCCATCCGTCCCCAATCCTCCCAGTCAAAGCCGTACGGCCGGCGGTTGGTCGGGGCGGCGATGTGGCCCCAGCTCTTCGGTGAATACGCGTCGGCCTGGCCAATGGCTTCCACGCTCGCGCCGTGAACGGAAAGAAACAGCGCGGGCGGCGGCTCGTTGGGACGAATCGGGTGCGCGGGATTCAAGGCCCAATACTGCACGCTGCCGTCGATGCCACTGACGAAAGTCTCCTTTCGGGTCTGGTCGGGGCGACGGATCCGCAGGTCCGTCTTGGTGGAGTCCAGTGTCACCCGCCGGCCTCGTTCCCGGCCGAGAAGCACGAGTTGCAGTCCCGCCTTGTCACCGGATGGCGGCGTCTGGCCGCGCCAATGGAATCCGATCTTGCGCACACTCAAGGGCGGGATGACCGGCACCGGCGTCTCCGTCGCGCGCTCACCGGCGAGGGCCGCACGGAGGCGGAGGCCCGCTTGCGGTTCGGTGGTCGCGTTCACCACCAGCACGGCGCCCCAGGTGTCCATCCGCTGCCCGGCGACCAAGTCCGGGAAGGTCGTGTCGCTGAGATCGAAGGCTACGGGGGCGGTGGGTCTGCCCAGAGCGACCTTGAGCCGCCCGCGACTGCTCTGAAACAAGAGATCGTTTGTCCCCCGGTGCAACGACACGGGCAGACGTACGTAGCCATAAGCGTAAGGATCGCCGGCGCGTGGCTCGCCATTCACGTAGGCGACGTTGTCGCCAGAGGCTTCGAGGAGCAGGACGCAGTCGGTTTCGACGGGCACCGGCACGTAGGCGTAGCCGCCGCGCAACGCTCCTTCCGCGAACCAGCCGTTGGTGTCGGGCGTCAGCCGCGACCACGCCTGGGAAGTGCCGTCGGGCAGGAGCACGCGGTCGCCCTCCGCCGGCCGGTGCCATTTCCCGGACACGATTTCCGCCTCGATGGCATCGGTGTGGACCGCGGAGCGTCCGGACTGGCCAACCCGCCGGATCGCCAGGCATTCGTTCACGGCGATTTTGTCCGAAGGCTGCGCGTCACCTTGCACCGTGGTGAACATTGCGGCGGTGGCTCCCAAGGAGAGCCAGCGCCAAGCGCGAACAGCGTGTGCCGGGTGGAAATGCTTCATCGTTTAAGAGTCATCAAAGGGTGCCCTCGCTGAGCCGATGGGAAACGGCGCGCCGCCCCCGGGCCTCGGAACTGTTGCGGCTGAGGGCGGGCCACGTTCAAGCGCGCTGGGGCCGGGCGAGTCCTTTGGCGACCCCGCACTCTTGCGGCGGAGCAAACGCCAGCTCTTCACCCAAATCGGGCTTGACCAGGCTTCGGATGGGTTGCCCTGCGGATCCTTGTCCGCCTGCACGACCCGCACATAGTAGTAACTGCTGCCGCCAAACGAATCGTCCACGCACTCGAACCGCACTTTTCGGACTCCAGGGTTGAAAGAGCAGAGCGCGGCGCCGTCGCGGACGAGGAGGACTTCCTCGATTCGATCCGTGCCGGTCACGTTCACGGTGATTCGCGGAGCGCCCGCGACCTCGATCGCTTCACCCATGACGTGACCGTCAATGCGGAAGTCCAGCACGATGCGGTCGCCGGTTACGGCGTAATTGTGCCGGCGCCGCAGGGCGTCGAAGATGGCCGCGCGCGTCAGCCGCGGCACCAGCACCGCCGTGCGGACGGCGGGTTTTCCTTCGTGGGTGTCGCTGCCGCTGACGAAGCCTGTCCGGCCACCGCGGTTCAGAAAGGCGCGCAGCGTCTGCTCCACTTTTGTTTGGTACACCTGGCCCTGCCACACCGTCACGTCCGGCCGGATTTCGGAGTTCGCGATGACTGCGGAGTGCTCGGGCGCGTAGTCGAACTGATTGGCTCCCTCCGGCCCTGCGTCCGGATGGGCGTTGTGGATCAGGCCGCGCTGCCGGCGCACCGCTTCGGCGAGCAGGTCGGGATTGTTGTAGGCTGGCTCCTTGGCGCTGAAGAGGTAGTCCACCCGCGACGGGAAATAGACGACCTTGTGGTTATAGAACCGGGGAGGCCCCGGAAAGAGTCGCTCGGACCGGACGCCGTTGGTGGTGTCCTTCCATTCCGCCCAGTATTTGGGTTGAGAAGTCCACTCGTAGCCCGCGATCGCGACGAACCGGCCTTTGACCGTGTACTGGTCCGCCTTCTCCTGGGTGAGTGCCCAATGCTCCTTCGGCATCCGCCATGGCGCAGCGTGGCCGAAATCGTGGTCGGTGACGATGACGAAGTCGAGCCGGGCGACATCGCGAGCGTAAGTGAAGTAGTCGTCGAGGCTGCCTTGGCCGTCGGAGAACGCCGTGTGTCCATGAACGTCCCCCCAAGCAATCCGACGCGGAGCCACGCTGCAGCCCGCCGCCAGGCAGACCACGCTCAGGACCGTCAGAAGTCGGGTAGTCACGGGACCGCGCCGCGACGGGCGTCAGTGGGGCAGGCAGCCAAAGCGGGCGAAGGCGAGCAGGTACACGAGGCAGCCCAGCAGGAGCAACCAGAATGTCCCGTGCGCGGCCAGAACGATGCCGGCCGCCAGCACGACGAGGAACAGGGCATACACAGCGATTGCGCCGAGGAATTTCATCGGGGCAAGAGTAGCACCGCGCGGCGCCGCTTCAAGCGGTCATCGCGCCGCCGGCATCTCAGGGCGCCTGGCAATTGATGGTCACGTCGTTGGTCTGCCGGGCGCTGAAGGAATCGGCGTGGCCGTCCAGGAAGACGACGTTGGCCTTGCCGCCGGGATGCTTGGCGCCGTGCTTGTAGCCGACCTGCCAGGTGTTGTCACTGTTTGGGCCGAGGCCGGAGACGGCCGGGTGGTTCTGTTCGTAGGAGACGTCCACGGTCCCCAACGCCCGCGCGGGGCGGGGCACCGCGCTGAGCTTGACGGTCTTGGGACTCGTATAAACGGGCGGGAAATTGGCCAGCGTGTAATAGCTCATGGCGTAACTGATCTTCCACGGGTTGCCGAAGCCCGGATAGTCCCGATACCGCCCCCAGTGGTTCTCCTGCATCCGGATCGGACAGCGGAATACGCCCTGCGCGAAATCGCTGTTGTCCGTGCGCGTCCCCGACGTGAACCGCGCCTTAAGCACGTACGGGACCAGCAGCGTCTGGAAGTTGTTGGAGTCCGCGCTGTCCAGGGCGGCGTTGTACCACCAGGCGAACGGAAGCTGGTCCTGGTGGTCGTCGGCGTAGAGGACGGTGGCCAGGCCGATCTCTTTCAGATTGTTTCGGCACGCGATCCCGAGGGCCTTGTCTTTGGCCCGGCTCAGGGCCGGCAACAGCAGACCGGCCAGGAGGGCGATGATGGCGATGACGACCAGCAGTTCAATCAAGGTGAAGGCCGACCGGCGTCGCACCGGTCGGGCGCCCAGTTCGCCTGCGGAGGAATTCAGTCGCTGTTCCATCGGACGTTTCCCAAACGTGTGTTCTGTTGGGCGAGCGCTGGAAACCGCTTCCACACGGTCCGGCGTTCCCGGGTTTCGGCCCCGGCGGGGGGGCGGAGATATTTTGCCGTCCCGCCGAAAAATCGGGCGCCCAGCCGAAAGCCGAGGCGCCCGAGTTGGCGGCATCTTTCGTGGGTCGGGCAACGCACCTAGAGCGAAAGCCGGTAGTACCGCTGCGCCTGGCTCGGTGGCACGATGGCGGTCTTGACGCTGCCTTGCGTCGCCACCAGCGCGGAATCGTAGGCCCACGGTCCGAACGGAGCCGGGGCAGACTGAAGGACAAAACCCAGCGCGGCGGCGGGCCAGCTCACGAGTACCGAACCATCGGCCTGTTGGCTGATGCTCAACATGGGCGGCGCACCGACCTGACCGGGCAGCACGCGGATGTTGTCGAGCAGCAACGTCCGGTCCCCGTTGGGCACGTGCTGGAAGCCGATTGTCTGGTCCGGGCCGTCCGCCGTGAAAGTCACATAACGACGATAGTACGGGGCGCCGTTCCCGACCGGGCTGATGTCCTCCTCGAACTGGATGGGCGGAGAGCCGAGCGTGCCCGCCAGGGCCTGGTAATGCGTCACGACGCCGGAGGCGGGACAGCAGCCGCGGGTGTTGACTGAGTAAATGAGCGTGTAGGTCTGCCCGGCGGTGAAGCCCGACACCGTTTGCTGCGCGCCCCCGGCGCCTTGCAGGAACAGCACCTGGTCCTGGTCGGGCACCGCGCCGTTGTCCGCAAAGGGGCCGCCTGAGGCCGTGCCGCGGCCGCCGCCGGTGATGTCCCAGCCGCAGAGCAGCGCCGTGTTCGGCCCTTCGATGTAGAGGTCCATCGCGCCGCTGGCTTCGAAGCTGGGATTTTGCACGACGATTTCCCCCGCGTCGCGGCGGACGATGTTGACGGCGTCCAACAGCAGCGTGGCGGCGCCGGCCGGGTTGAGCGTGTCGAACTCCAGCGTGCCGGTGGCGTTCGTCGGCGCAAACATCACGTTGGTGAAATAGTAGGCGGACGCGCCCGATTGCGAGAGCGGAATGATGTGGGGAATGGTCGCCAACGTCAGGCCGCCAAAGCGCACCGCCAGGTCAATCGCCGGTCCCGCGGGATCCGGGATGTCCTGCAGCGTGTAACGGAATTGCAGCCAGTAGTTCGCGCCGGGGGTGAGGCCGGTGATCTGCTGGGCGAGCGAGCCGACGCCCTGGATGAACGCCACCTGGACGCGATCCGGGATGGGGCCGCTGTTGGCGGCGAACGGCTGGGCCGCCGTGTTCAGGCCCGCCTGACCGGTGGACGTCCAGGCCAGGATGGGGCCGTAGCCGTTGGTCGCCGCGGTTTCGGCTTCAAAACTTGGGTTGCGCACGAACGACGTGACGACGTGGACCAGCACGCCGTTAGGCACGACGAGGCCGGCGGCGTCGGTGACGTTGACGCTGGCCGCGCCCCGGGCGACGGCGACGGCGCTCAACGTCTGCGCCGTGGCGCCGCCCTGGGTGTAGTGCAGCGTCACGATGCCGTTGGTGTCGGCGCCGGCGAGTTGGACCACGGTGGGGTCGGTGGAGGCGAGCGTGATGTCGGCCGGGCCGCGCGCCAGCTTTTCCGACGGCACCGTGACCGTGATCGTGACTGACTGGCCGGGCGCCAGCTCGGCGTGCAGGGGCGTGACCTGCAACGGCGGCAGCGCGACGGCGGTCTGGCCCAGCAACCGGACGTTGTCAATCAGGACCGCGTCGGTGCCGGTTTTGGTCTGCGCGAAGGTCAGCGTCAGCACGTTCGTGTTCACCGTGAACGTGGTCAGGTTCGTCAGGAACGGGTTGGCGCCGCCGACGGCTGCCACGTCGGTTTCAAACAACACGGTCGTGCCCGACAGGGCTTGCAAGTGGGGCGTGTTGCCGTTGCGGGAGTTGTAGGCGAAGAGCAGTTGGTATGGCGTCCCGGGCACCAGGTTCCGAATGGTCTGCGTCAGCGAGCCGGGGCCTTCGATGAACGCGACCAAGTCCTGGTCCGGAATCGCGCCGTTGTCGGCGTACAGACCACCGGCCGTGTCCACACCGACCGTCCCGGTCCCGGCCCAGCCCGCCATGCCGTTGGTAAGAGGCCCGACGGCCGGAAGGGTGCCGCTGGCCTCGAAGCTCGGGTTCATCACCACCACGTCGTTGGTGTCGCGCGGCACGATGGTCACGGCGTCGAACAGCGCCGTGCGGTCGCCGGCGGTGTTGACGTGGAAGGTCAGCGTGCCGCTGTCCGACTGGGCGACGAAGGGCACGCTCCGCGCATAAAACGGCACGGTGATCGCGTTGGTGCCTTCGGGCG
Organism: bacterium; assembly: GCA_021780115.1. Lineage (GTDB taxonomy): Bacteria > Verrucomicrobiota > Verrucomicrobiia > Limisphaerales > JAJXZI01 > JAJXZI01. The sequence continues at coordinate 21,473 of JAJXZI010000201.1, forward strand.
CCGTTACGCGCTGGATGCCCGTCACAGCGTCGAGGTTCGTTCCGCCAAACTGCGTGGTGATGTCACAGGTGCCACTGAGCACGTCGCCGCGGGTGTTGTAGTAAAACTGGATCCAGTAAAGCTGGCCTACCGTGAGACCGGCGATGTTTTGGGAAAGGTTGCCGGTCTGCTGTTGAAAGGCGACCCGGTTTTGATCGGGCGTCAGGCCGTTGTCGTCGAACGGCCCGCCGCGATCGAGGGAGCGGTCGTTCACGCCGCTGCCGCCGACCCAGCCATCAATCGGGTCGTAATGGGGCCACGCGGGGTTCCAACTGCTTTCAAAGCTGGGATTCTGCACGAAGGCGCCCGGGCTGGCGGTGATCGCCAGCCCCAGAAAGACGGCGGTGGACGCGGACAGCGCGGTTCGTCGGTGTGGTTTCACGGTCTTCATGGTGTCTCCTTTGGTTTCGTGAGTTCGTCGGCCACTGAGATAAGCGGATCGGAATCTTTATACCGGCCACTTGGATGGGGCAGGCTACCACGATGCGCTTAGAAAAATCAAGACATCTTTCACGCCGACCCGCTTCGAGTGTTCCTGAATTGGCGTGAGATTTTCCAAGACGGCTGTATGCTTTGGGCATTGTGCGCGCAAACCACTGGTTCCTTTCTTCCCCAACCTTCGCCGTTGTCCGGGCCGGCCTGTGGGGGCTGGGCCTGGCGGGCGTCGCGGTGTTTCCCGCGGCCGGCCAGGACACCAATGTCCTCCTGCCTTCCTTCGACTTCACGAACCCCGCGGACGCCCAGGCGTGGCAGCCCACCCACGACATCTCCCGTCTTCAGACCACGTCCACCGGCTTGGTGGTCCGCATCAGCGGATCGGACCCGTACCTGACCGGCCCGGCGCGGGACTTTCCGTCGTCCACGCCGCTCTGGGCGCGGCTGCGGCTCGAATCCGATCAGGCAGGCGTCGGCCAGATTTTTTACTTCACTGCGTTCGCCACCGAGGCGAACTCGGCCCGCTTCGTCGGCGTGCCTGCCGGCCAGTGGGTCGAGGCGCGCGTGCCGGTGCCGGCCCTGGGCAACGGCTATCGCATCCGGATCGATCCTCCGGGTACCGGTGGTAACGCGGTGCTGGCCTCGCTGCGGTTCGAGGCGCGCGGCGCCTTTCCCGACTTCGACTTCAAGACCATCCCCGACGCGGCGAGTTGGTCCGCGGCGCACGACATTGCCAGCCTCACGCCGACGCCCGACGGGTTGCGCGTCCAGATCAACGGTGGCGACCCGTACCTGTTCGGCCCGGCGCGCGACTTTCCGGCGAACAAGCTGCTGTGGCTTCACCTGCGCCTGAAGTCTGATGAGGGCGGCGGCGCGCAGGTGTTCTATTTCACAAACTACCCCACCGAGGCGAACTCGGTGAAGTTCTACGTCCCGCCGGGGCAGTGGTACGAGGCGACCGTGCCGATGACCGCGCTCGGTCCGGGCTGGCAAGTGCGCATCGATCCGCCGGGCAGCGGCGGCGCCTGCCTTCTGGACCGGCTGTGGTTCGAGGAGCGCGTCCTGCTCCAGCCGCCGGCGTGGCCCACGCCGACGGCGCCGAGCGTCGGCCCGGATGCGCTCACGATCCAATCTGGCGATCTGCAACTCATCCACGACCGCCACGCCTTGGGTGCCTTTGAGATCAAAGTCGCGGGCCAGCGGATGGCCGTCGGCCAACCGCACGCCTTGGTCGGCTATCTCACCGGCAATCTCCAACGCTGGCTGGCCTTCGGCAATGCGCCGACCAATCCCGTCAGCGTGGAGCCAGTGGGCACGGGGCTGCGCGTCATGTCCGACTTTGCCGACGCCGACGGGGCGCGCTGGCACGCGGAACAGGTTTTTTCGCCGACCAACGCGGGAGCGATCGGCGTGGAGTCGCGGGTGACTGTGGACCGCGACCGCTCGGTCGTTTATCTGCCGCTGTTCACGCTGCTGCCGGGACTCGGGGCTTTCGGCACGAACAAAACCCAGGGCCTTTTCTGCGGGCTGGAATACCTGGAGAACGAACCGAGCAGTTCGGAGGCGGACATCATTGGCCCCGAGTCACAACGGCAGGTGCCGGACACTTTGAAGATTACGCTGCCGCTCATGGCGGTCGCCGCGCAAGAGCGCTACGTCGGCCTGCTGTGGCAGCCGGACACGAACTTGTGCGCCGTGTTCGACTCGCCGGACCGGCTTTTCGGCTCCGCGGGCCACGTAATGGGCGTGCTTTTCCCGGGTTCCGACCGGGAGAATCGTGAGGAAGGCAACCTCCTGCCCTATGCCGGCGCGCTGGTGCGCTCGAATCAAACGCTCGTCCTCCACGCCACGATCATCGGCGGCCAGGGCGCCAGCGTCGTCCCCGCGGTGCAGCAGTACGTCGCCCTGCGCGGTCTGCCGCCGCTGCCGGCCCCGGTGCCGGACGCGGCCGGATACTTCCACTTGGCGGCGCACAGTTGGCTCGACTCGCCGATTCGCACCAACGCGCTGTTCCGGCACGCCGCCTGGCCCGGCTTTACCCCGCAACCCGCCGCGGACGCCGCGATGTGGATGCGCTGGCTTGCTGGCCAGACGGCTGACCTCGCGCTTCAGACCCAACTCTCCAACACCGCCACCGCCGCGATCGAGCAAGTGCCGCAGGTCCAACTCGACAACAGCTACCAGATCGGCCACGTCCAGTACCCGTTGCCGGGGCTGGTCTTCAACGCGGCGGACGCCAACGCCAACCAGGCGCAGGCCGCCGCGCGCGGCTTGCTGCCGCGTTTCCAGGCTGACGGCACGGTGCTCTATCAACCCACGCCGGGCGGCACGGACTACGGCAAGACGCATTATGCGCCGGACGCGAACGGCTACACCGCCACCGATCTCCTCAGCCTGCTGGAGAACGCGGCGTTTGCCGGCGACCGCGCGCTGCTGAACACCGGCCTGCGCTACCTCCGCGCGCTGGGCAAGTTCCGCAACACCGTGCCGCGCGGCGCGCAGACCTGGGAGGTGCCGCTCCACACGCCGGACATCCTCGCCTCCGCCAAGCTCCTGCGCTGTTACACCCTCGGCTACGAGTTGACCGGCGACGCGGACTACCTCGAACAGGCCCGCTATTGGGCCTGGACCGGCGTGCCGTTCGTCTATCTCGTCCCGCCCACGGACGGCGTCGTCGGCCTCTACGCCACCATTCCCGTGTTCGGCGCGACGGCGTGGGTGGGTTCCTGGTTCGGCGTGCCGGTGCAATGGTGCGGCTTGGTCTATGCCGATGCGCTCAACCGGTTCGCGCCATACGATCCCGCCGGGCCGTGGCGGCAGATCGCCGATGGCATCGCCGCTTCCGGCATCCAACAATCCTGGCCGCTGGACGACCCCGAGCGCCTCGGTCTGCTGCCGGACAGCTATCAACTGCGACCGCAGGTCCGCGCCGGGCCGGCCATCAATCCAGGCACCGTGCTGGCGGGGGCGGCGCGCTACTACCGGCAACCGTGGGTCTATGCGTTCCACTCCTTCCGCCCGCACGGCCTGCTGGTCCACGCGCCGGGCGCATTGGGCGGTGTCACCGAGAACAGCGACGGCGTCACGTTCACGGTGACGAACTGGTCTGGCGCGCCGGCGAGCCTGCTCGTCAACGGCTTTCTCAAGCCACCCCGCGTGCGACTGAACGGACAGGAGATTTCGATCGTCCCGCCGCACCAATACGACGCGGCCGCGGGCCGGCTCGTGCTCCGCCTGCAAGGCACCGTGACCGTGGAGATCATTTACCCGGCGATCCCGGCGCTGCAAATCCAACGCTCCAAAACGACCGGCGGCGTCGATCTTTCCTGGCCGGCGGCCGCGTCGAACTTCGTGCTCGAATACCGTGACGGCGTGGCCGGTTCCGACGCTTGGCTGCGCTCATCCGCCCCGGTCTGGCCGCAGGGCGAGGCCCTGGTGGTCACCGATGCCATCTCCGGATCGGCGACGTTTTTCCGCCTGCGGAGCGGTCCGTGAGCCGCAGTGAACGGCGCCCGGCTTCCGGGGTCGAATCAATCTGTTGCATCTCGGAACCGGCAACCGGCGCAGGCGACCGCCGGCCAAACCAACAGACCGGGCCGAAGCCCGGTCTGCGATGTTGCCGCTGCGGCCACGCTACGGGCTGATTACGGGCTGATGGGATTCACGAGGCGAAAGAATTTCTGCGGCGCAATGCCGACATTCAGGACGGAGGGGCTGACAGTATTGGTGGCGACGACGGACCAGGGAACCGAGATGTTAGTGGCGGATTCCAAGCTGAAGGTGCCGGCCCAGTTGACGACGAGGTTGGTGCCGTTGCTCAGTCCCGCCATCACCGCGGGTCGCAACAGCCCGGCGCCCGGATACAGTTGGCTCATCGGGATGATCTGAGGCGCTTGATGGAGGCTCGACCAGCTCAACTGGGCCACGTCTGCACTGGTCCACTGGTAGTATTCCATGACGAGGTCGTATTTTTGGTTGGCCTGGAGCGCAATTGTTCCGCTGCCGGTCGTGGCCGCCTGGTTCTGCCACTGATTGACCAGTAATTGGCCGTTGACCCACAACCGGGATCCATCGTCCGAGGTCGTGGAGAAGGTATAGACGTCGCTGTAGAGCGGCTGCACCTGACCATGCCAGCGGACCAGGAAGTAATTGGCCGAGAGGCTCGGGTCCGGCGCGGCGGCGCCCCAGTTGAAATTGACCGTGGGATCCACGCGGGTCAGGGTTGGCAGACCGACGAAGTTGGCCAGCCCGTTGGTCATGTTACTGTAGTAATCGCCGGTCAGGCCGGTGCCGGTGCCCAACGTGCCGACCGTCAGACCGGCGACCGGGCTGAGCCAAGTCTGCCCCAACGGATCGGTGACGATGACCGTGTAAGTGCCCGCGTCAGCTACCGCGGCGTTCGTGATCGTCACCTGGCCGCCGGTGCCGCCGGTGACGTTGGTGCCATTGAGTTGCCACTGGAAGGAGTAACCGGGCGGCGGACTGGACACGCCAACGCCGAAATTGGCCGTGCCTCCCGGCGCAATCACTTGGCTGGTGGGAGCGGCGAGCACGAGGATGTCCACAAAACCCTGGGCCGTGGCGGCCTGGTCGGAGATCGTGTAACTGAACTGGTCGGCCCCGAGATAGCCTGCTGCCGGACTGTAAACGAGGGCCGCGCCGACTTGGTTCACGTTATTGCTGCCGTACGGCAGGGCGTTGGTGCTGGCATTGTCCGCGGTGACAAAGCTGATCGGATCGTGGTCCGGATCGGTGGACGACTGCACGAGCCGCGACAGGGGGAGCGTGACCGCCTGGCCCTGAAACGCAACGAAGCTGAACGCCGCCGGCACGGGAGGCTGGTTGCTGGACACCAGCGTCAGCGCGGCGAGGCGACTGGTGACGGAGCCGGAGTCGTTGCTGACGACCACCGAGAAGTTCGTTCCCTGCGCTCCCGTTGTCGGATTGACAAACGTCAGCGTTCGATTGGTGGCGCCGGGCACGGGGGCGCCATCCGCCCACCACTGGTAGGACAGGGGCGGCCGGCCCAAAGCCACCACGGAGAACGAGGCCTGGCTCGTCGGCGGGATGCTGCCATCGCGCACGGTCTGATGGGCCGGCTGCGTGGTGATGGCCGGCGGACCGGGCGGCAGCGCCAGGCCCACCCCGTGGATTTCGACGCGCAGGGCGGAGATCCCCGCGGCAGTCAGGTCTTCCACGAAGTCGAGCGTGTTGACCCCCGGCACGAAGCCGTTGGTAATCGCGAACGTCGTGACATAGAGGGTGCCTCCCGGCGCCAGGGCGATGCCGGTGCTCTTGCCATTCA
>JAJXZI010000254.1 GCA_021780115.1 bacterium
CATTGTTGCCGGCGACGAAGTGCCCGATGTCCACGTTCGCGCCGTTATACTTCGCGAAGGAAAACGCCTTCTCCCAATGCTCGGGCTTCGTGGCCGCATGGCCGTGGTAGCCCACCATGAACTGGTGCTTGTCGGCAAACTGTCCGAGCCGTTTGAGGTCGTCATCCCGGTTTGAGATTTCGGTGGAAATGGCCCGGCCGCCCAGCGCCTTGGCCAACGCGAAGACGTAATTCAACTCGCCGTCCGTCATCTTGAAGATCCCGTCCACCTTGACGATCTCGATCAGCACGCCCGCCGATTCATATTCGTTCCGGAACTCCTTCACCCGGTCCATCGAGACGGACTTGCGCCACTGGGCCAGTTCCTCGGCGTTGGTCGCGGGCACGCCAAGAAACGCCTCCACCGGCTGGGTCCTCAATTCCACCGCGCTGAGGCCAAGTTGAACGCAATGCTGGAGGATGTCGTCGCCGCTCATGCGGGGATTGGCGAAGCTGTAGGGCACGTTGAGCCCGATCTGGACGCCCGCCACTTTCGAATTGGGCTTCCCCGGCGACGGGGCAGGAGTTTCAGCGGCGCCGAGCCGATTCAGGACTGACAGCCAGCCAGCTCCGGCCAAGGCCACCAATGACGATTTGGCGAATTCGCGCCGGGTGCAGGGCGACATCATGGCGGACGGAAATTCGCTCTTCACGGTCCGCCCTGAGACAGAGACTTGATTCTCGCGTGGGCTCATAACGGCGCAGGCTAGGCCGTCATCCGGGGCGGAGAAAAGCGTTTTCTCAACGCCACCAGCGTGGCGATGGGTTTTCGAGCAGCAATCCGTCACAATTCCAGGAAGCGAAGACCGTTCGAAGATACAAGTATGCTCCTGTATAGTGGCATTCTTCCTCTCAGCCCCCGGCAAACACCGGCCGGAACCCGGCTTCGGTCAGGATGCGAGCGACTTCCTCGCGTTTGTCGCCCTGAATCTCGATGCGTCCCTCCTTCACTGTACCGCCCGCCCCGCAGGCTTTCTGCATTTGTCGGGCGAGCTTTTCCTTCTCAGGCAGGCCAATGCCCACGAAGTTCTTGACGACCGTCACCGTCTTGCCACCGCGACGCGCCGCCGCCCGCGCCGAGGGCCTGCGCTACGTCTATGTCGGCAACGTCTCCGGCCTCGCAGGCGCCGGCACGACCTGGTGTCCGAACTGCAAAAGGGCCGTCATCGAGCGCGATCTCTTCGCCGTCACGGCGCTGAACCTGGACGCCGGCAGGTGCCGATTCTGCGGGACGAAGATCGCCGGGGTGTGGGGGTAGTGGCGCGGGCGGGCGCTTTCAGCCCAGACCCAATTCGTGCTGCCGACCCGCCTTTTTGGCCGCGGGTGCCTTCCGGAACGTGTCGTCAATGGCCGCCGCCGTGCTCGGACGCTCGATACCCCGGCCTTCCATCAACTCCTTGACCGTGCGCAGTTGCAGACGCGGATACCGTTGCCGGTTCGTCTTGTGTTCGTAGAAACCGGCGCTCGCGGCCTCGACTTCCGTCGGCTTGGTCGGCGGCTGGAGGGTGATGAGCTGCCTTGATGCTGGCCGCGCCAAGCCGGGCCCCGATCGCGCGGCGTATTCTGGCAGACGTAGGGCGCCGACAAAAGCGGCCCGATGGTACTGTTCGCCCAAAAGGTGCCGCGCAAGTTGGCGGACCTACGTTGCGCTGGCGGCACGCCTGCGGCAGACTCCCGGCGCGCGCCGCGGCAGGTCGGCGCGCGCCGAGATGCATGAACCACTGTCCCAACGACTGGCGCGCATCCTGAAGGAGACGCCGCCTTCGGGGCGGATGACCATGAACTATCTGGTCGAGCGCACGGAAGGACGCGGACTTTACCTGCTCTTCATCCTGCTTTGCGTTCCGTTCGCGCCGTTGCTTTCGCCGCCCGGACTGAGCGGCCTGCTGGGCGGCATCATCTGCGTTCTGAGCCTTTACCTGGTCATCGGCGCCAAGCCCCAACTGCCCCGGATCATCGGCGCCCGGCCGCTGCCGCCCGGTCTCCAGGAGCAGTTGTTGACCTTTCTCCTCCCACCCGATCCGGGCCAGCCACGGCCGCGCGCCACCGGCTTCCGCCAGCGGCTCATCAGCGGCGGCGTCAAGGTTCTCCGCTTCATCGAACGGGGTTGCCGGCCGCGCCACACCCAGTGGATGAGCTGGCGCCTGGCCCAGGTCGGCAACAACCTGCTCATCGCGCTGCTGGCGTTCCTGCTGGCGCTGCCGCTGCCCTCGGCACCCTTCTTCCCCACCAACGGCCTGCCGGCCTACGCCATCATCCTCGTCGCCGCGGCGGTGATGGAGGAGGACGGCGTGCTGATCTGGTTCGGCTACGGATTGTCGCTGGCGACGATTGTGTTCTTCGTGTCGATTGCTGGAATGGTCATTCAGTTTTTCCAGGCAACTTTCCATTGGGTCCAGCGATTCCTGGGCGGCTGATGAACCATTGTCACGACCAACTCTCGTCCTCGTCCCTCGATCCGGGTTGGGGCCAACGCGATTGCCGCCGATGAAATACCGCTGGTCCATCGCGCCCGCCCAGCCGCTGCTCACCGCGCCGCTCGCGAAGGAACTCGCCCTCCCTCCCCTGCTCGCCCAGTGCCTGCTCAACCGCGGCTTCAGCGAACCGGACCGCATCCGCCGCTTTCTGGAGCCCCGGCTGCGAGACCTCTCCGATCCGTTCCTGCTGCCCAACATGGCCGCCGCGGTGGAACGCCTCTTCCGCGCCCGCGAACAGAGCGAGGCGGTCGTGGTGTTCGGCGACTACGACGTGGACGGCGTGGCCTCGACCGCGCTCCTGCTTGAAGTTTTCCGTCGCCTGGGCCTGCGCGTGGATTTCTACCTGCCGCACCGGATGGACGAAGGCTATGGCCTGAGCCGGGACGCCGCCGAGAACTGCCGGCGTAAATCCGCCGCGCAGCTCTTGGTGGCCGTGGACTGCGGCTCGACCGCGGTGGAAGCCATCGCCTGGCTCCGGCGCCAGGGAGTCGAGGTGATCGTGCTGGACCATCACCAAGTGTCGGCGCCCTTGCCGGATGCCGTGGCGCTGGTGAATCCGCGGGTCGCCGTCCCGCTGTCCGAGTGCGCCGGCCACGGGCCGCCGGAAACCGGAACTCCAGCCGCGCCCGCCTTCGCCGAGCTGTGTTCCGCCGGCCTGGCCTTCAAGCTGGCCCACGCCCTGGTGAAGCGCGGGCGCCAACTCGGCCTGGCGGTGGCCGGGGAATTCGACGTGCGTCCGCTGTTGGATTTGGTCGCGCTGGGCACCATCGCGGACCTCGTTCCGTTGACGGGCGAAAACCGCATCCTGGTTGCCGCCGGGCTGGAGCGCCTGCGGACGACGCACCGGCCGGGCTTGGTCGCCTTGAAGCAAGTGGCCCAATCGCCCGAGGCGCTGGGCACCTACGAAGTGGGCTTTCAACTCGGGCCGCGTCTCAACGCCGCCGGGCGCCTGGAATCGGCGGAGGAAGCCTTGCGGCTGCTGCTGGCCCGCGCTCGGGCGGAAGCCGGGCCGCTGGCGCATTCGCTGGACGCCCGCAACCGTGAACGCCAGAAGATCGAGCGCGCCATCGCCGAGCAGGTCATCGGCGCCGTCCGCGCGAAGTTCAACCCGGAAACCGACTTTGTGATCGTCGAAGGCCAGTTGCTCTGGCACCTCGGCGTGGTGGGCATCGTCGCCTCGCGCGTGCTCCAGCAGTTCTACCGGCCCACGATCATCATTGGCGGGGACGGCGAGCATTGGCGCGGCTCCGGGCGGAGCATCGAGGGCTTCGACCTCGCGGCGGCGCTCCGGGCGTGCGACGACCTGCTCGTGCGTCACGGCGGCCACGCGATGGCGGCGGGCGTCACGCTCCGGCCCGATCAACTCGACCCGCTGCGCCGCCGTCTGAACGAACTGGCCCGTCGCGCGCTGACGCCGGAGCAACTCCAGCCGACGCTGCGGCTCGACGCCGAAATCGCCCTCGGCGAACTCAGCCTGGCGCGCCTGGCTGAGTTGGACCAACTCAAGCCGTTCGGTCAGGCGAATCCACCGGTCCATCTGGTGGCGTGCGGCCTGTCCCACGACCGGCCGCTCCAGCGCCTCGGCGCGGAACGGCAGCACGTCAAGATGTGGGTCACGGATGGCACGGCCGTCCACGAGGCCGTTTGGTGGGGCGCGGGCGGCGGCGAGTTGCCGGTCGGCCGGTTCGATCTCGCCTTCACGCCGCAGGTCAATGAGTTCAACGGACGCCGCACGGTGCAGTTAAAGGTATTGGACTGGCGCGCAGCTTTGAGCGGTTCATCAATTCAAGCCTCCGGCTGTGCTGGAGGTCGCTGACTGCCACGCCGGACCACGGGCATTGCCCGATCGTGCTGGACGCCGTGAAGGCGGGTAAAGACATTTACTGCGAGAAGAGCTTCACCCGCACCGTCGCGGAGGCGAAGCGGATGCGCGATGCGATCCAGCGGAGCCAGATTGTCTTCCAACTCGGCCACCAGGCGCGGGCCTCGACCTGCGCCTGGCAGGCGAAGGAGCTTTTGTCGAGCGAGCCGCTCGGTCCGGTCACGCTGGTCCGCACCGGCCGGTTCATGAGCAGTGACCCGGCGCATCCGACGTGGCGCTGGTGCGGCTACTACAGCCAGTGGGACTGTCCCGATCCGGCGCAGGTGGTCAAGGACGTGGACCGGGAACACCGTGAAGAACCTCAAGCTCAAGCGCCTGGTGGCCGACTTGTCCTTGGGCAAGGCGGCATTGAAGGAGTTGCTGGACAGCGCGGAACCACCAGAACTCTCATAGCAACTGGATCAACAAATGGGGGCTTGCCGGGGGGGGCAGGGAATGCCCCGGCAGCTCAGACCGCCTCCGCCAACTGCTCGGCCTCCAGCCGCTTCTTCTCCTTCCGCTCCCAGTACCAGGCGATCCAAATGGTGATTTCGTAAAGGCCCAGGAGCGGCAGGGCCATGAGCACCTGGGTGATGATTTCCGGGGTGGTCAGGAGCGCCCCGAGGATGAACGAGATGACAATCACGTAGCGGCGGCCTTTGGCCAGCGTGCTGTAGTTCAGGATGCCGATCTTCACCAGCACCAGCAGGATCACCGGCATCTCGAACCCCAGGCCCATGCCGAGCATGAATTTGGAGACGAAGCTGATGTAGTCCTCGGCCCGCCACCGGTTCACCGCGAAGCCCATCCACTGGGTGTAAACCACCGAAGCAGAGAGCGCGATGGGCATCAAAACAAAGTAGCAGAAGGCCACGCCCACCAGGAACAGGCCCAGGCCGTAGAGCAGCCCTTGATAGACGTACTTCCGCTCCTTGAACTTCAGCGCCGGGAAGACAAACGCCGCGATGAAATACAAGACGAACGGCGAGGCAATGATCACGCTGGCATAAGCGGCCACCTGGACCGCCACGATGAAGGCGCCGGCGGGACTGAAACTCTCGATCGGGATCGACAGTTGTTCCGCCGTCGCCGCCGAGGCCTCCGGGTCCGGACGCAGAGCGAGCAACAGATTGGTGCCGTTGAGCAGCGGCTCGACGTGGAGCGTAACGAACTTGTTGGTGCCCAAGCCGAGCGCCGCGCCCTGCGCCGACGGAAGCTGGTAAACGCCCAGGCGGTTGGTCCCAAAAAGCAAGGTGACCACCTGGGCGGTGTCCGGATAGCGGATTTTGGCCTTGGTGAGCGGGCGGGTGAGGACGGCGACGACGTAGTTGTCAGCGACCAGACAGACCACGAAGGCTACCCCGAGGGCAACGAGGCTTTTAATGAGCACCCAACGGAGATCCTCCAAGTGCTCCAGGAAGGTCTTGACCGGGCCGCCTTCTTCCTCCTGCTCGCTGTCAGTATCGGTACGCGGTTCGTCGGTCTCGGTGGGCATGGAGGCGCGGAAAACCGGCTACGTCAGGCCTTTTGCTCGGCGGACTGGGGGACCGCGGCGGGCTTTTCGGCGGGGGCGCTCTCCGCAAGCTGCTTCGGTTGTTCGGGGCTGCGGGGCGCGGAGTAGCTGTTGTCGTTCGCGGCGTTGTGAATCTCGTCGGTGACCTCGCGGGTGGCCTTCTTGAATTCCTTAATGCCCTGCCCCAGTCCCTTGGCCAGCTCCGGAATGCGGCGGGCGCCGAAGAAGATCAGAATCAACGCCAGGATCAGGACGATCTGGCCGCCGCCCATGTCAAACAATGCAAACATGCTCGTCATAAAATTCGTGCCTTTCTACGCAGGAAGCTAGGCCGTGGCCCTCGGATAGTAAAGCGCCAAAACGGACCACTTCGCGCCCTCGCGCCCCACCACGTCCACCACACCGAGCTGGCGGCGGCTCGACACTGACTCGCGAAGAGAGCACACCCGCGCTCCGGCGGGCTTACTTTGGCGGGGTGAGCAGAATGAACGCCCCCCGGCGGTTCTTGCTCCAAGCCGCTGGGTTGTGGCCGGGGTCGGCCGGCCGGTCCTTGCCGTAGCTGATGGTGTCCACCCGGTCCGGCACGATGCCCTGGGCGATGAGTAGTTCGCGCACCGCCAGCGCCCGACGCTCCCCGAGCGCGCGGTTGTATTCCTCGGTGCCGCGCTCGTCGCAGTGGCCCTCGACCTTCACGGCGCTCGCCGGGTTGCTCTTCAAGTACGACGCGACGGAGTCGATTTTCGATTTCTCGCTGTCTTTGATGGACGAGGTGTCAA
>JAJXZI010000059.1 GCA_021780115.1 bacterium
CCGTACTACTTGCCCCCCGCCGTGCCACCGGACCCGTTCGCCAATTTCTACACCACATACAACCGAACCAGACTCCAGATGGGAGTGCGCGATTTGCTGACTGCCGCCAGGACCATCTCTCCAGACGGCCAAAGGACCCCATCGCGGTCGCGCGTCGTCCTGTGCGGCTTCGGGCGCGCCGGCCTTTGGTGCCTCCTGGCGGCGCCGGCGGCCGATGCGGTCGTCGCGGACTGTGACGGACTCGACGTGGCGAGTGACGACGCGCTACTCGCGCCGGAGTTGCTTTGTCCCGGCGTCCGGAACATCGGTACCTTCCAAGGCGCCGCCATGCTCGCCGCGCCGCATCCGCTGTTGCTGCACAACGTGGGCGACCGGTTCCCGACGGAGGACCTCCAGGCCACCTACGCCGCGCTGGGCCAGTCGAAACGCCTGCGCATCGAACGCCGCCGGCTGACCGAGGACGAGATCGCGGCCTGGATTTCCGGACTGAAATGAGCGACTTCGGATTTGCATCCCGGAGCGGGATTCCTAACTTCTGCCCCCGATGAAGGGCATCATTCTCTCCGGCGGCGCCGGCTCGCGTTTGTTTCCGCTGACCCTCGTGGCCAGCAAGCAGCTCCAGCCCGTGTACGACAAGCCGATGGTGTATTATCCGCTGACGACGCTGATCGAAGGCGGCATCCGCGAGATTTGTCTCATCTCCACGCCGCACGACCTGCCGCGCTTCCGGCAGTTGCTCGGCGACGGCAGCGCGTGGGGCTTGGCCATTGAGTACCGGGAGCAGCCCCGGCCGGAAGGCATCGCCCAAGCGTTCTTGATCGCGGAGTCGTTCATCGCCGGCGACGCTGTGACGCTGATCCTGGGGGACAACGTCTTCTACGGCGGCGAGGGCTTCGCGCGGGCCTTCACGGAGTTCCAGACGGGCGCGACGATCTTCGGCTACCACGTCCACGATCCCGAACGCTACGGCGTGGTGGAGTTCGACGCGCAGGGCCGCGCCATTTCCATCCAGGAAAAGCCGAAACAGCCGCGGAGCAACTACGCCGTGCCCGGCCTCTACCTCTACGACCCGCGGGTGGTCGGCATCACCCGGGCGTTGCGCCCCTCCCCGCGCGGCGAACTGGAAATCACCGACGTGAACGTCGAGTACCTGCGCCGCGGCGCATTGCGCGTCCACCGGCTCAACCGCGGCTTCGCCTGGCTGGACGCCGGCACCAGCAGCAGTCTGCACGAGGCCTCCGCCTACGTGCAGACCATCGAGAAACGGCAGGGCATCAAGATCGGCTGCCCGGAGGAAGCGGCGTTCCGGCGCGGCTTCCTGTCGCTGCCCCAACTCGAGGCGCTCATCGAGCGGATGCCCCGGTGCGAATACCGGGACTACCTGGTGAACGAAGTCGTGGCGGAGGCGCGCGGCGAAGCGAAGGACCGCCCGGCATGAACGTGCTGCGCTGCGAACTGGAGGGCCTGCTCATCCTCGAACCGAAGGTGTTCGGCGACGCGCGGGGGTTCTTCCTGGAAACCTGGAACCAGCGCCGATACGCCGAGGCGGGCCTGGGCGTCCCGTTCGTGCAGGACAATCTCTCCTTTTCACGACGCGGCACGTTGCGCGGGCTGCATTTTCAGAACCCGTCGCCCCAGGGAAAGCTGGTTTCCGTGCTGACGGGGGAAGTCTTCGACGTGGCCGTGGACCTTCGCCGCAGCTCGCCCACGTTCGGCCGCTGGCACGGGACCACCCTCTCCGAGGAGAACCGGCGGCAATTTTACGTCCCGCCCGGTTTCGCGCACGGCTTCGTCGTGGTCAGCGAGACGGCGCTGTTCCACTACAAATGCACGGAGTTCTACTCGCCGCAGGAGGAACTGACGCTGCGCTGGGACGATCCGCAGGTCGGCATCCGCTGGCCAGTGGAAAATCCGGTCCTCTCGGCGAAGGACGCCGACGGTCGGCTCCTGCGCGACCTGCCGCCGGAACGCCTGTTCGCGTAAGCTCGGGCTGGCTCGGCGCGGGCGATCTGCCCGGGACCGGCGCCTGGTCCCGCGCGCTTCGGCCCGGCCGACTCTCCGCGCGGCCGCCGCGGAAAAGTGTTGAACGTCCAGACCGCGCTGCCGCAGGGTATGCGTGTGCCGCAATTCGCATCCTCGCGCCTGCCGGCGATGGTCACCAGCGGACTCCGCCCCGCGCCTCGTCGTCCTGGAGTGAACCGCCGCCGCTTTTTGCGCGCGGTGGCCGGCAGCGCGGGCGTGCTGGCGCTCCACCCGACGGCGGCCATCCCTCCTCCCGCCGTCAAGCGCGCCGCCGGCCCCACCGACGCCGATGCGAAACTGCGCGAGCTGATTGACGCGCACCGTCCCAGCCGTCTCGCGCGCCTGCCACCCCAGTTCAACGCCCGCGTCGGCGCGGCCCACGTGGACGGCAAGTACTGTCTGAGCGAGCAGCCGTTTCTCCTGGAGGGCGCGGAGAAGCTGCTCGCGCTGGGCACGCGCCTGGGCAAGTTCTGGTTCATGCCCGACGGCGTCGCCAAGGATTATCCCTTCCACAGCGACTGGGGCCGCTACACCTCGCCGCTGGAACTGGCGCACTCGGAGTATTTTCAAAAATTATTCGCGTTGCCGTTCTCCACCTTCATTCTTGAGGCGCCGCTGCCCGCGAACAACCTGACCCAGATCACGCAGGATTTCTACGAGCTCGCCGTTTATCTCTACGATTTGTTCCGGGACCGGCGTGTCACGATCATCATCCAACACTGGGAGGGCGACTGGCTCCTGCGCGGACGCGGCGGCGAAACCTGGAACCCGCCCCCCGCGGATTGGCGCCCGCGTTGCCAACGGATGACGGAACAACTCGCCGCGCGCCAGGCCGGCATCGCCACGGCCCGCGCCGCGCACGGTCAGGGCGCCCAATGCCGCGTGGCCCATGCCGCCGAGGTCAACCGCGTCGCCGACCTCTGGAAGGGCATTCCGACGATGACCGAGCACGTGCTGCCGGGCGTGGAGTTGGACCTGGTGTCTTACAGCAGTTACGACGGCCTGAAGGACGGCGTGACGTTGTGGAAGTGCATCGCCGAAATCAAGAAGCACGCCCGCACCACCGGGCTGTTCGGCCCGAACCCGGTTTATATCGGCGAAATCGGCCTCCCGGAAAACGAGCAGCCGCAGCGCGTGGCCGAGCGGTGGGACGAGTGGTTCGGCGCCCTGCTCGCCGCGGACGTGCCCTACGTCGCGATGTGGGAGCTTTATTGCAACGAGTTCAACCCGAAGCGGAACCCCCGCCCGCCGGCGCCGGTGAAGAATCCCAACGACGTGCGCGGCTTCTGGCTTGTCCGGCCCGACGGCTCGCTGAGCCCGACCGGGAAGTTCTTTCACGACCTCTGGCACCGCGCGGCCACGGAAAAATGAAGGCCAGCCTCAGCCATTCGAGACTTCCGGCCCAGGCGGACGCTACGGCTCGGTCCCCAGCAGCAGCGCGGTCGCGCCCGGCGGCGGCCCGGTGGCTGGGCCTGGCGTTCTTGAGTTTCTGGCTGGGAACGGCCGGCGCGGACCTCGCGGCCGGCGCGGCGGCAGCGGGGCCGGCGCTGCCTGGCTGGCCCGGCTTGCGCCAGCTCATGGACACCCCGTTGCGCGACCCGTCCATCTGCCGCGGCCCGGATGATACCTGGTATCTGACCGGCACGGTCGAGCCGTTTTGGGGATACAACGAAGGCATCAAGCTCTGGAAGTCGAAGGATCTCATGCACTGGCAACCCCTCGGCTGGGTGTGGAAGTACGGCGGCAGTCCATGGCACGCGAAGTACCTCCAGGCCCGGAAGCCGCTTTGGGCGCCGGAGGTCCATTACCTGAAAGGCACCTTCTGGCTCACCTACTCCATGCCCGGCTGGGACGGCACGGCCCAGACTTCCGGCTGCGGCCTGCTCCGCAGCACCACCGGCCGGCCCGAGGGACCGTACCAGGACGTGCAGCCGGGCGCGCGCCTGGGCGACGAGATCGACGCCTCGCTCTTCGAGGACGACGACGGCGCCGTCTATTTCCTCTGGCACAGCGGCAAAATCGCCCGGATGAAACCGGACCTGAGCGGCCTGGCCGAGCCGTATCATTGGCTGAAGACGACGACGCCGGATCCCGATCCACGACATCACTCCAACCTGTGCGCGAAGATCTTCGGCCCGGACTCCTTCGATCACGTCGGCTACGAAGGCATGTTCGTGTTCAAGGCCAACGGGCGCTACTACCTGGCATGCTCCGAGAATTTTGACGGCCGCTACAGTTGCGCCGTCGCCACCTCGACCCACCTTTACGGTCCGTACGGCGCCCGCTCCGAGGCCATTCCGCACGCCGGACACAACACCTTCTTCCAGGATGAAAAAGGGCGCTGGTGGTCCACCTTCTTTGGCAGCGATGCCACCGCGCCCTGGCGCGAGCGGCCCGGCATTCTGCCGATTCGCTTCGACGAGAACGGAAGAATCCGGCCCGCCTCGTAACGAACCTGTCCTCCCCGGCGACGACACGAACCGTAAGAAACGCCGCTCCAGACTTGCGCGGAGGCCGGCGCCGGGTTGAAATCCCCCGCCCCGCACCATGAAGATCGTTGTCCTCGACGGCCACACGCTGAACCCCGGCGACCTGAGCTGGGACGGACTCAAATCGCTAGGTGATTGCGCGATCCACGACCGGACGCCGCCGGCCGAGGTGCTGACGCGCGCGGCCGGCGCCGACATCGTGTTGACCAACAAAACCGTGCTGACGCGCCCCCACTTCCTCGCGCTGCCACTGTTGAAATACGTCGGCGTCCTCGCCACTGGCACGAACGTCGTGGATCTCGCCGCGGCGCGCGAACGCGGCGTCCCCGTCACCAACGTACCCGCCTACGCCACGCCGTCCGTGGCGCAACTCACCTTCGCGCTGTTGCTCGAACTGACGCTGCACGTCGGCCACCACGCCGAATCGGTGCGCGCCGGCGGTTGGACGCGCAGTCCCGATTTCTGCTATTGGGAACGCCCGCTCGTCGAGCTGGCAGGCCGGACCTTGGGCGTGATCGGATTGGGGAACATCGCCCGCGCGGTCGTGAAGCTGGCGCAGGCGTTCGGGATGAACGTGCTCGTCCACACGCGCCGCCCGCCGGCCGCGCCCCCGCCCGGCCTCGAGTTCGTGGACCTCGAGAAACTCTTCCGCCGGAGCGACGTCGTCAGCCTGCATTGTCCGCTGACTCCGGAAACCCAACACCTCATCAACGCGCAGCGGCTTGGTTGGATGAAGCCGAGCGCCTTCCTGCTGAACACCGGCCGCGGCCCGCTGGTGGACGAGGCGGCGCTGGCGGACGCGTTGAATCAGGGCCGCCTCGCCGGCGCGGGGCTGGACGTGCTTTCCGTGGAACCTCCGCCCGCGGACCATCCGCTCCTGACGGCGCGGAATTGCCTCATCACGCCGCACCTCGGCTGGGCCACCGGCGCGGCCCGGAACCGCTTGATGCGCGTGGCCGTGGAAAACGTCCGCGCCTTCCTCGCCGGCACGCCGCGGAACGTGGTGAACTGAGCGCGTTCCGGGACGGGACCACCGGCCTCGGACCCAACTGGGCCGGCTCCGGCGCGTCCGGCCTCGCCGTCTTCGCCCCGCGGGCCGCCCGCGCCGCGGCCCGCGATTTTGCAAAACCATGACAACTCGGTTCGCGACTTTGGGCTAGGCTTCGCACCGATGACACGGCCACCATCGGACCTAGTTTCGTGAAGCAATCATGGCGCCCTGGATCTACACCGCCATCCCGCTCACAATTCTTGTCGGCGGAGTGCTGGCGACCCAATATCTGCTCCGACGTTCCCCGCGTCCGTGGCACCTCCGCTACACCTTGGCCAATATCGCCCTGGTCTTGATCACCTTGGCGGAGGTGGCATTCGTTTTCGGTGCAATTCAGCGCCGGGACCTGTGGTCCCGGCGCAACGGCGTGTCGCTCGTCCTGACGGCCTTTCTCTTCGGGAGCCTTCTCATTCAGCGGCGGACGACCAAGGCGCGAGCGACGGAGGAGAAGCGGACATCTCGCCCGGCGCGACCGGCAGAAAAGCGCCCCACCATCCTCTGGCCTCTCGCCGTGGTCATCCTGCCGCTGCTGGCGCTGGCGCTGCTGGCGGGTTGGACGCTGCATTGGGACCGCCGTTCGGCGGAGCAGGAGGCCCAAGCCCGCGTCTCCGAACTGGCCGCGACCATGCTGGCGGCGGCCGAAAACACGCTCCAGATTGTCGAACCCCAGGAGATTCAATCACGGATGGAGTTCAGGGTCGCCAAGGGTCGGGACATCTTCATCGTGAACAGCCATTTCGATTTGACCACCCCGGCGCCGGACACCTGGCCACCGCGCCCGGCGCCGCTCACTGAACGAGATTACGCGAACCTCTCCCCACCGAAGCTCGCCCAGTGGCGCGCGGCCGGGGGGGCGCTTGACCACAGCCAGTGGGAGCAAGCAGCGACGTTGTATCTCCAATTCCTCGACGGGCGGCGGCAATTGGGTAACGAGCCGATGGCGGACTTCCACGCCGGGATTCGCAGTGACCGCTTTCGTCCGCTCGCGCTTCTCCGCCGCGGCGTTGCACTCGAGCATCTGGGGCAG
>JAJXZI010000211.1 GCA_021780115.1 bacterium
GTCGCCAGCAGGATCGCCTGCAATCGTTGCCGTTGGCGAACTTCGTCTGCCGCCTTGAAGCGTTGCTCCAACTCGGCTTTGAGCGCCGGTTGAACCGTTAGTTTGAGATGTGCGCGGGCCATGCCAGAATGATCTCATACCCCATTCGTAAAACAAGACATTGTGATGATTATAACGCAGAATTGGTATGATGGCGCGGCGGCCCAAGACCGATCAGCGCACGGCCTAGCGCGCCCGGATCGTGCTGGATTGCGCCGGGGGCTTGAGTAACAGCGCCGTGGCCGCCAAGCGCGGCGTGACCATCCAGACGGTGGGCAAGTGGCGGGAACGCTTTCTCGAAGGCCGATTGGGAGCGTTGGGAGATGCGCCGCGGTCAGGCCAGCCCCGCAAGCTGACCGATGCGAAGGTCGAAGCCGTCATCACGCGCACGTTGGAAACCCGGCCCCAGAACGCCACGCACTGGAGCACGCGCACCATGGCGGAGGCCAGCGGTCTCAATCAAAATGCCATTGTCCGCATCTGGCGGGCCTTCGGCCTCAAGCCGCACTTGCAGGAAAACTTCAAGCTCTCCACCGACGCCTTCTTTGTGGAAAAGGTGCGGGACATCGTCGGCCTCTATCTCAACCCGCCTGAACAGACTCGGGCCGTGGTGCTCTGCGTGGATGAAAAGAGCCGGGTGCAGGCGCTGGATCGCAGTCAACCGGTGCTGCCCATGCGGCCGGGCCAGGCCGAGCGGCGCACGCATGATTACTACCGCCACGGCACCACCTCACTCTTTGCCGCGCGGGACATTGCCACGGGCAAAATCATCGGCCGGTGTCAGAAACAGCACCGGCAGCAGGAGTTCCTGCGTTTTCTGGATCAGATTGAAAGCACCGTGCCCGCCGGCAGGGACATTCATCTGGTGTTGGACAACTATGCCACGCACAAGACGCCGAAGGTCGCGACGTGGTTCAAGAAACGTCCCCGCTACCACCTGCACTTCACGCCCACCAGCAGTTCCTGGCTCAACCAGGTGGAGCGGTGGTTTGCGAAAATTACCGAGCAACGCATTCGGCGCGGCGTCTTCAAACACGTGGATGAACTCATCACCGCCATCGACGATTACATTGCGGCCAACAACCAAAATCCCAAGCCTTTCGTCTGGACCGCGACCACCGAACTCATTCTGGATCGCGTCGCCTCACTTTGTAAACGAACTAATCACTCACCACACTAGGAGCAAGGCCAGCAATGCGGTGGACGCCAACAGCGTGAGCTTGCCCGTCTTGTTTTGCTCTACTGCTTGGCTTTCATCCTTGCGGTCGGCATCGAGTTCGGCGTGACCGCGTACGTTGCCAACTGGATCGGCATTGTCTTCGCGTTGTATCTGTCCGTTCTCCTTTGGGCGCGACCACCGGAAAGCAAGACCGTCTTAGACGGGCCGGCGTTGCGCCACGAGGGTTGATTTCATCTGGGCGACCTCACCCTTCAAGCGACCCTGGGGCGCGGGGCGCGCGCGGGCCCGCGCGCGCCACTGCGCCTCCGCCCCAGGGACCCGCTTTGTCAAGTCACAGCCGGGAACGTCCCTGAGCAGCCCGCGTCTATCGGGTGAGCTGCTTTTGGAGCTGTGCCAGACGCCTGTCTCTCACACGGGCCAGGCTGTGGAGCACCCGCCACAGCCCGACCGAGAGCGTCAGGTCAACCGCAGGGTCCCCAAACTTCCGGGACTCGTAGGCGTCTGGGCCTGCCAAGTCCTTGAGCACGTAGCCGACGCCGTCCAGCGCCGGCTCGTACAAGCGCGCTCGCGCAATCCCGCCCCGCACCCCCTTTTCCCAGGTGTGCATCAGCCAGAAGCAGGTTTGCGGCGAGAGCGCCGTTTCAGGGAGTCCGGTTAAAAGAGCATGGCTGTGCCGGCGTCCGGTGTGTTCACCGTTTTCGCCGCGCAGGCACCAGGGCAGCCGCCGCGGTGCCAGGCCCAATTGTTCAGCCGTCTTGTTGAAGAACGCGCGCGCTTTGCGCTGGCGCACCGCTTCGCTCAGCCGGTCCGAGGCAAAGGAGAGGCTCAGGAAGAACTGCCAGCGCAGGTCCTTCAGCAGCCAAAGATCGGGACTGTATCGCCAGCCGTTCATCAGCGCACGTCCATCACCTGGCCCTTGATGCGCAGCAGCCCGCCCATCCCGGCCAACCGCAGATCGCGAATCGCCAGCGTGAGGAATCGGCCCTCACTGGACCGGGCGAAGACGCGCGCAAAGGCGCGGGCCTGCTCGTGCGGCAGGACGAACTCGGCGGCGTTGCGCAGCGGCCAGCGCGAATCGCAATCGCGCAGGATCAGCATCCGCACGTGCCGGCGTCCGTCCTCCGGCCGGAAGACCACCTCGACGCGGTCGCTGATGATCTCGAAACGAGCCTTCATAGTTTTCAACTCAGGCGCGCGCGCTGGGCGAGTTCCACGACCACGCGTGCGCGCCAAGACTTAGCACCCATTTTTGAAAATCTTTTCAGCCCCGAAAATCGCGACAGGCAGATTCGCGCACCAAGGCGCACCAAGACGAATCTGGCCACACCGACGCGCAAAAAATTTCTCGAAAAAGTGTTGACGGGTTTTCAGCAATCCGCGCTTCCGCTCCACGTTGCCTTCCTGCCGCCCGCTCCATTCGCACCGCCCAGGACTCGCCTGCCAACATTCCAGCCGCACCGTTTGCACCGTTCCGGGCTCGCCGCTCCGTTGCGCGCAAGGACACAAGACGCGCTTGGAATCAATCAGTCGCACCCTGCCGCGAAAAGAACGCCCGCACCCCCAGGCCACCGCGCCGTCGTTTTCGCGGCAGAGTGCGGAAGACCACAAAAGGCGCGACTTGTGCCCTTGAGCTTCACTCCGCAGCCATCCCTCCACGGCGCAAACCGTGCGGGAGTTTTCACACTGGCGAGACATGGGCGGCGCTCATTCCGCTCGACCGTCTGCCGTCACGGGTCTCTTGGTTTCGAGGTGCTTCGCTCCGCCCGGTCCTGCCGCAAAGCCCCTCGCTTTCATTCCGTCGCACTCGCCTGTGCCTTACGACGGCACCGCGGCCCTTAACAGTTAGCCTGGAGCCAGCGATACTCTCACGCTGGGAACGATTGATTTGGCGGCTGCGCTGGTTCCATGACCTGCCGGATTTTTGCGAGTGTTTCCATAAACGTGGGGTCGTTCGCGAGATAAAGGGTTCGAACATCCTGGACGGTACTCCACATGTCAGGAAGTTTCTCCGTTCCGGTCCAGCGTCGGAACGGTTTTTTCACGCCGATATTGAGTTTTCCGGCGGTGAGCGTCGGGTTCAAACCTACGATTTCCAGAATGAGACGTTTTTGCTGAGAATTTCCCGTCTGGAAACGGGAAGCCAAGCCCTGATTGAAGAAAACGACTTCGCGGGCGGGTTCAAACCATGATTCCCGACGCCCGTGAGCCAGATTCTGGTCGAGTTTCATCCGTTCAAGGTCCAGCTCCCGCCGCTGCTTCAAATATTGATCGTCCGTGAGCATGTCGCGGACACGCAATTTGGTGAGATTGTCCAGTTGCCGTTCAACCGACGCACGGGCTTGCTCCAATGAACGGTTTTGCACTTTATGCTCCTCATTCCGGGCAACGGCCAGAGTGGTCAGCCAGCGCATCGCCCACTGGTGGAACTTCTCCGGGATCGTGACGGTGAGCAGGAATTCCAGTATCCGACCTTCCAGTTCCCCTACCGCCACATGCGGCTGCCGGCAGCGGTAATCAAGGCGCTTCTTGGTACAATGGTAATAGGCGTAGAGGGAACCATGGCGGTTCCTGTGCTGTGAGGCGGTTACGGAAAGGCCACACTCGCCGCACCGGATCATGCCCGTGAATGCAAACTCGTGGCGCTGGGGGCGGGGCCGTCCCGGCCGTCCTAAAAGCGCCTGGACTCTCTCGAATTCCTCCAGCGTGACCATCGGGACGTGTTTTCCTGGGTAATTCCGGCCATCATACTCCAAGATGCCGGCATAGAACGGGCTTGTGAGAATACGATAGACGGCGGAGAGAGTGAGCGGGTTGCCGCCGATTCGCTTCCTCTGTTTTGTTCGCAGCCCCCATTCGTGAGTGGCGATACCCAAGATTTTCTGGGGTGAGTAGGTGCCAGTGAGCATGAGTTCCCACATGCGGCGAAGGAGCGGGAACCGCTCTGGGTCGGGCACGATTGTCCGTGTCTTGGGATCGTTCAGGTATCCAGTCGGGGCCATCTTCGGGAGCCAGCCCATTTCGATCTTTGTGCGGTTTCCGCGGCGGATGTTCTCGGAGAGGCTGTCCACGTAGTATTTGGAATAGCCGAAGATGATCGAGAGCATGAACTTGCCCTGGGGATTGTTCTCGAAGGTGAACGTGGCGAATTTGAGGTCCTGAAGCCGCTTACGGTCCAGGAGGTAAATGATCCGGCCGCCGTCGATGGAATTGCGGGCCAGGCGGTCCGGGTGCCAGGCAATGACGCCCTCGGCTTCGCCGTGTTCTAAACGCTTGAGCATCTGGTCGAACAGTGGCCGGCCCGGCGCCTTGGCGCTTTTCGACTCCTCGTACACGCCAACCACGGTCACGTCCTTCCAGGACGCCAGGAGCCGTTCCATCTCGCGCCGTTGCGATTCGATGGAGAGGACCTGCCGGTCCTCGTCTTCGCTCGATTTGCGGCAGTACAGGAAATACTTCATGGTTGCGGTGTGCCCGAAGAGGAATCGGAGGCTGGTCCTGGCGAGGCTGCGGGCAGGCCGGCCAGGAGAGCGTAAAGTTCGAGGAGCAGGGTGGCGCAGGGGCGCGCTTCGTCCGGCGAAATCCCCTCGTGAAATTCCTCCCGCCAGATTTCGGTGAACTCCATAATGTCGCCCTCCTTCAGTTGCATACCGTCCAAGGTAGGCAAGGTGGGGAAAATGGAGTAGGCGTGTTTCCTTGCCGGGTTCGGCCAAGTCGTCAGCCTGAGCGCGTGTGCTCCGTCCCTCTCCGGGTATCCATGCTAACGTACCGGTACACGGTGTCAAAGGTGAACCGCCGGCAGGGAATTATCTCCGATACCAAAAAACCGGCGAACGCGAGGGTTTGCCGGCCCAAGGCCGCCGGTCCTGCCCCAGGCGGCAAGGGCCGAAGCGCCACAAAAAGTCCGGCTTGGGCGGCCAAGCCGGAGTGATGATCGACTTCAGAGCAGTTCTCGGAATTGTTCTTCCGTGAGTTCTGCCTGGGTGAGGATTCTTCTCAACGTGCCACGATGCACATCACCGGGATGCATAGGAACGGCGGTCATGCGGCGCTTGGTGGGATGCCATAGATACAGGTGACTTCCTCGTTGGTGATGTTCAAGGAAACCTGCTCGTCTGAGCGCCGCAACGACCTCCCGGGGACGGACGGTTGGCAATCGGCTCACGCGGGGACGGGCGTGTTCACCTGCACGCGGACCACGGCCGGGTTCTCTTCGACCGGGATAGGCTCACCGGCCCTTACCAGCGCTTCGAGGAATCCCTCAATGCACTCTTTGGCCATTGCGACCGCTTCCTCATAGGTCTGGCCTTGGGTCTGGCAGCCGGGCAAGGCCGGCACGAACACGTTGTATCCGCCCTCCTCAGCGGGCTCGATATGCACGTTGTAGATCAAGGTTTTCATGCTTCTCCGATCATACCATCTACACCGTTCAGACGTCAACGCGAGGCGGGCCGCCGGCGCGGACGTTCAGGGGATGGGCGAACGGCATATGGATGTCGTTGGCCTCGGCTTCGGCCCGCGCCCGGTTCACATCCACCAGCACGATCTCGCGGCTCACGTCCCGCATCACGAGCGCATACGCCGAGGCCGAGCCGACCATGCCGCAGCCCACGATGCCGATCTTCATGGGCGTAACGTAGCCGGGAAAGCCCGCCGGCGCCATCGGCCGGGTAACCTGAAGGTCGGACTCGTCCTACAGGGACTATCGTTTCCGGTTGATGCGATTGCGGCTTCGCTTGCCGACCCAGGCAAGGGCGTCTCCCTTTGCCAGTCCCGCCGGTCCGGTAAGCTGGCGATGTCATGCAGTCCATCAAGGAAGCAATCGAGCAGAAGGGCCCGGTCCGCCGGGCCGTTCCCACCGTCTCGGCGACGTTCAAGGACGGTGGCATCCTGGAGACGGTCTATGACGCCGAAGCGAAAAAGACGCGCTTCGCGTTCTGGCGCGACGGGGCCTGGCAGTTCGTGGAAGACCTGGAAGCCGGTACGAACCGCCGCCTCGTGCCGTATTCGCCGTACAACAACCTCATCAAGAACGAGGTCGTTCTGTTTTCGTCTGAGCCGCAGGAATACGAATCGGAAGAGACGCTGCTGGCCGAGATCCAATCCTTCCTCCACCGCTACGTGGACGTGAGTCCGCTGTTCGAGAAGATCGCGAGCTACTACGTCCTGTTCTCCTGGGTCTATGACGGGTTCAACGAACTGCCGTATCTCCGCGTCCGGGGCGACCCCGGAAGCGGCAAGACCCGGTTCCTGCTCACCGTGGGCTCCCTCTGCTACAAGCCGGCCTTCGCCTCCGGCGCTTCCACCGTCTCGCCCATCTTCCGCATCCTCGAATCCTTCCGCGGCACGCTCATCATCGACGAG
>JAJXZI010000221.1 GCA_021780115.1 bacterium
ACCAGCCGGCATTGGTAAAACGTCACTGCTCATGCAGACGGGTGCGGCAGTGGCGGCCGGCGTCCCCGTCGCCGAAGACCTGCTGCCGGTGCTCCCACCGGACGCCATCGATTGGGTGCATGATTACCAGCTCATGCTGCTGCCCCGGTTGGTCCGCGAGCGGTTTCCCGAAATGCCCATCGGCTTCTTCCTGCACATTCCGTTTCCCACGTTCGAGGTGTTTCAGTTGCTGCCGGCGGCCTGGCGCGGCGCCCTGATCGAGGGTCTGCTGGGCGCCAGCCTGATCGGCTTTCACACGCACGATTACGCGCGGCATTTCCTGAACTGTGTGCTCCGGACCGTGGGGTACGAGCACAACCTCGGCCGGCTCACCCTGCGGGACCGCGTGGTCAAGGTGGACACGTTTCCGATGGGCATCGACTTCGAGAAATTCGCCGCGGCGGCGGCCTCGCCGGAAATCCAACGGCAATCGGCCCGGCTGCGCGAGAAGTTCGCCGGGCAGAAAGTCATTTTCTCCGTGGACCGGCTCGACTACACCAAGGGCCTCATCAACCGCCTCCGCGGCTACGACCTGTTCCTGCGCCGCAACCCCCACTGGCACGGCAAAGTGGTCTTCGTCTTGTCGGTGGCGCCCTCGCGGACGGGCGTCGGGAGCTACCAGGCCATGAAGCAGGAGATGGAGCAACTCGTGGGCCGGATCATCGGGGCGCACGGCCCGGTGCATTGGACGCCGCTGCTGTACCAATACCGCAATCTCTCCTTTCCGGAAATCGTCGCACTGTACCGGTTGTGTGACGTGGCGCTGATCACGCCGCTGCGCGACGGCATGAACCTGGTGGCCAAGGAGTTTGTGGCCTCGCGTCCCGACCAGACGGGCGTGTTGATCCTCAGCGAAATGGCGGGCGCGGCCAAGGAGATGGGCGAGGCGCTGATCATCAATCCATTTCACTACGGTGAAATCGCCCAGGCCATCGAACAAGCGCTGGCGCTGCCCGTCGAGGAACAAATCCAGCGCAACCGGCTCATGCAGGAACGGCTGCGGCGTTACGACGTGAAGCGCTGGGCCGCGGACTTCATCCAGGGCCTGCTGGCCACGCAGGAAACGCAGGCGGCGCAGCGCGCCCGGTCGCTCACCGGCAAGGCCCACACCGCCCTGGTGCAGCAATACCGCGCCGCGCCGCACCGCGCGTTGATGCTGGACTACGACGGCACGCTGGTGCCGTTCTTTGGCGACCCCAACCTGGCCCGGCCCGACGAAGAACTCCTGCGGCTCCTCTCCGCGCTGGCCGCCGACCCCGCCAACGAGCTGGCAATCGTGAGCGGCCGTCCGCGCGGCGAATTGGAGGAATGGTTCGGCCGGCTCCCGCTGGCGTTGGTGGCCGAGCATGGCGTGTGGCTGCGCCCGAAAAACGAGGCCTGGCGCGCGTTGCGGGTCATCACCGCCGAATGGAAACAGCAGGTGCGCCCGATCCTCCAGCTTTACGTGGACCGCTTGCCCGGCGCCCTGCTGGAGGAGAAGGATTTTTCGCTCGCCTTCCATTATCGCCGGGCCGATCCGGAGCAAGGCCGCGAGCGCGCCAGGGAATTGCTCGACGCCCTGGCGGAGTTCACGCGCAACATCGACGTCCTGGTCCTGGAGGGCAACAAAGTGATCGAGGTGCGCAACAGCGGCGTTACCAAAGGCACGGCCGCGACCGAATGGCTCGCGGGCCGGCCGTTCGAGTTCATCCTGGCCGTCGGGGACGACTGGACGGACGAGGACTTGTTCCGGGCGCTGCCGCCGGCGGCGTGTTCCGTGCGGGTCGGTCTGGCCCAAACGGCGGCGCGCTACCACGTGGGCAGCCACACGGTGGTCCGGCGGATTCTGCGCGAACTGAGCGAGGTGGCCCACACGGAGGAGACGGCCCCGCCGACCCCCTCGGCGCCACTCGCGCCGCAGGGAACCTGAGCGCAGAGCGGCCACCTGCAAGCTGGCTGCCGGATTGCGCGCCACCGGCGGTGGGCCGCGATCCTTCCCTGGCCCGACGGCACTGGCCGCGCTGCGCGCCGGTGCGAAGAGGGATTTGCTTTTTCGCCGGCTCGCCGACAGCATTCCACGCCTCGGGGCGGCGAAACACCGCACCGCGAGGAATCGTCCATGGCAAAAAAACGCAGACAGGATGCCGATCAACTGGCTCTCCAGATGCCCGGAGCAAAGAACGCCCAACCGGGTGACCCGAGTCCCGAACGCTCGGCCAGCCCGGTGGGCCGCGCCGCGCCGGAACCGGCGCCCGGTGCCGGAGACCCGGGGCACGGCAAAAAAAGCGGCAACGGCACGGAAGTCGTGGCGGAACCGGTGCCCGCGGCGGTAGCACACCCGGCGTTCGTTCCGGGCAGGATCGACCTGCCCCTGCACCGGCGCGTGGATCGCAGCTTCCTTGACTACGCCTCCTACGTCATCCGCGACCGCGCCATCCCGCACCTGAGCGACGGATTGAAGCCGGTCCAGAGGCGCATCCTGTGGGCGTTGCACCGCGGCGACGACGGACGTTTCACCAAGGTCGCCAACGTCGTCGGCGATACAATGAAGTTCCACCCGCACGGCGACGCCTCAATCGGCGACGCGCTGGTGGTACTGGCGAACAAGCGTTACCTCATCGAAGGCCAGGGCAATTTCGGCAACCTCTACACCGGCGATCCCGCCGCCGCGCCCCGCTACATCGAGTGCCGCCTCACCGACTTGGCCCGCACGGAGTTGTTCAACGACGAGACCACCGAGTTCGTCCCGAGTTACGACGGGCGCAACCAGGAGCCGGTGACGCTGCCGTCCAAATTGCCGCTCACGCTGATGCTCGGCACCGAGGGCATCGCCGTCGGGCTGGCCGCGCGCATCCTGCCGCACAATTTCCCCGAACTGCTCCAGGCGCAGCTCGCCATCCTCAAGAAGCAGCCGTTCAAGTGCCTGCCCGATTTCCCGACCGGCGGCCTCATGGACGCCCGCGAGTACGCCGACGGCAAGGGCACCGTCAAAGTCCGCGCCAAGATCAAGGTCAAGGACGAGAGCACGGTCGTCATCAAGGAAATCCCGCCCACGACCACCGTGGCGACGCTGATGGAGTCCATCGAAGACGCCGCGCGCAAGGGCAAACTCAAGGTCAAAGCGATCAACGACTTCACCTCCGACGCAGTCGAGATCGAGGTCAAATGCCCGCCCGGCGTGGACGCGGAGAAGCTGGGGGACGCGCTTTACGCCTTCACCGATTGCGAGGTCACCATCGCCAGCCGCATCGTTGTCATCCGCGACAGTCGCCCGGTCGAGTTGACGGTGAGCGAGATTCTGCGCGCCAACACCGACCAACTGGTCGCCCTCCTCAAGCGCGAACTGGAACTCCGCGAACAGAAGCTCCAGGACGAACTTCACTACCGCACGCTGGAGCGCATCTTCATCGAGGAACGCCTCTACAAGAAGATCGAGCAGTGCAAGACCAACGAGGCGGTCACTGCCGCTGTGTTCGACGGCTTCAAGCCCTTCAAGAAGCAACTCGTCCGCGAGTTGACCGGCGCCGACGTGGATCGCCTTCTCCAAGTCCGCATCCGCCGCATTTCGCTCTTCGACATCAACCAGCACCGGGAGGAAATGGAGCAGGTCAAAGCCGACCTTGCCGAGACGCGGAAGAACCTCAAGAACCTCGTCAAGTACGCCATCGGCCACCTCGAAGCGCTGCTGGAGAAATACGGTCCGCAGTTCCCGCGCCTGACCAAGTCCAGCCGGCACGACGAAATCGATGCGAAGGAAGTCGCCTTCAAGGCGTTCAAGGTCGCCTACGACCGCGAGTCCGGCTACCTCGGCTACAAGGTCAACGGCGAGGAGTTCAAGAACGATTGCACCAAGTTCGACAAGCTTCTCATGGTGTTCAAAGACGGCCGCTACAAGGTCATCGAATTGCCGGAGAAACTCTTCGTCGGTCCGGACCTGATCTTTTGCGGCCTGCCTGACCGCGAGCAAGTCTTCACGCTGGCCTACTCGGACCGCGACGCCAATTACCTCAAGCGGTTCACTTTCGGCGGCTACATCCTGGACAAGGAATATTTCTGCGTGCCGGAAGGCGGCAAGAGCAAGGTGCTGTTCTTCGCGCCCGGCACGCCGCCGATGCTCTACATCCGTTACAAACCCGCGCCGTATCAGAAGATCAACCAGCAAACCTGCGACCCCTCGCAAGTCGAAGTCAAAAGCGCCAAGACGCGTGGCCGGCAGATTTCGATCAAGGACATCGGTTCCGTCACCGCCGAACCCACCCGCGGCTGGGACCCCGAAGCACCAACGACGAAGGTGGTATTTGCGTGAACTTTCACCATGGCCTGACGCGACACGGCGAAAATCTGTTGCGGCCCCGCTTGCCGAGGACTTAAATCCGTGAGCGACGAAGATGCCGCCTTCGAGACCTGATGCCTGAATCGAACCGAAAGAACGAGCCGCCACCGGCGAAGCTGTTTCACCCGACGAAATGGGGGCGAATCTTCCTTGGGGACGCGCTCGCGCTTTTCCGCGACACCGTTGCACCAGGCTCGGTTGACCTCGTTATGACGAGTCCACCGTTCGGCCTCGTGCGCAAGAAGGACTACGGCAACGTGGACGCGCATGAGTACGTCGAGTGGTTCAAGCCGTTCGGCGCTGCGTTTCGCTCCGCCCTCAAGCCCGCTGGCTCGCTGGTCATCGACATCGGCGGCTCGTGGATTCCCGGCCAGCCCACACGGAGCCTTTACCACTACGAGCTTCTCATCATGCTTTGCCATGAGTTCGGCTTTCACCTCGCGCAAGAGTTTTTCTGGTGGAATCCGGCGCGGCTGCCGACGCCCGCCGAGTGGGTCACGGTGAGGCGCATCCGCGTTAAGGACGCCATCAACTGCATCTGGTGGTTGTCCCCGACGCCGTGGCCGAAAGCGAGCAACCGGCGCGTTTTGCAGCCCTACTCGGACAGCATGCGCGTGCTTCTGGCCAAGGGCTACAAGCCGATGCTCCGACCGTCCGGCCACGACATTTCGGACAGGTTCGGGACCGACAACGGCGCCGCCATCCCGCCGAACCTGCTTGCCCTGGCACACACGGAGAGCAACTCCGCGTACATCCGCTTCTGCAAGGAAAAGGGGCTGACGCCGCACCCAGCGCGCTTCCCCTCCGAAATCCCTGAGTTCTTCATTCGGATGCTGACGGACCCGGACGACTTGGTCGTGGACCCGTTTGCCGGGAGCTGCGCCACAGGCGAAGCGGCCGAGAAGGCTCGGCGTCGCTGGATTTGCTGCGATTTGGTGCCGGATTATTTGGAAGGCGCGCTCGGCCGATTCCAACGGAAGGCAGGTGAGCGGTATTCGGCGCCCGTGAAGTCTGCCAAAGCCAGCGAGGACGCTTTCTACCGCGCCTACCGGCCTGGATTGATGTGGAATGGCGTCGAAGAAGACGCGCTGCCGAAAGACGGCGGAGCAAAGCGCCCGCCCGCCTTGAAGCCGAATGTCAGCAAGCCACCGGAGCAGTGCGCGGTGACTCCCGGATCGGCGCAGATGGCGCTTTTGGAGGAGTCCACGCCGTATCGAGTTGGCCGACGAAAGCGCGCGAAGGCGCGCCGGCTCAAGGAAGGCAAGAATGGATAGCGACTCGACGGCTGAAAGCGCGGCAACGAAAGTCCGGCGCAGCGATCTTCCGTTCGGCAGCGAGTTTTCACCATCGCAAATCGAGCTCCCGCTCGTCCTCGAATTCGCGCAGCAGCACGGCGGGGACTGGCGCGCGTTCGAGGCAGCAGTGAAAGAGCGGTACTTCAGCCGGAATCCCACGAGCGACTACAACAAGGGCAAGCTAGCGAACAACACGAAGCTCGGGATGATCGCCTATGGGTTGATCGACCGCGACGCAAGGTTGACCGAGCTTGGGCAAAGGCTCTATGAGGTTCGCGCGGACACAGCCAAACTCCACAACGAACTGGCCAGGCAGATTCTCCTGAATCTGCACGGTATGACGCTCGTTCAGTGCGTTCAGGACATCGTGGCTGCGGGCGAGGAAGTGGACCTGATCAAACTCCGCGAATGGCTCGAAGAGCGCGGCGTACACTTCCCGCGCGGTGGAAAGCATCCGAGCATGATGCGACTCTGGCTGGAGAAAGCGGGCGTGTTTACGGACCGCTGGCACGTCGATGATGCGCGAGTGAAAGAACTCACCGGCGCAGGCAGCGCTGAGTTCGACGCTTTGGGAACGCTGAGTCGGGAGCAACGGCTCTTCCTGAAAACGCTGGCGAACATGGGCGCGCCGGGACCGCACGCCTCGAACGATGTCGAGAGGCTCGCCACCGCTACTTTCGGCGTGAAGTTCAACGAGAAGAACCTGCCGAAGCAAGTGCTCTACCCACTTGAAGTGGCTGGCTACGTGAAGCTGCAACGTGGCACCCGCGAGCTCGGCCGCGGCGCAAAACCGTTTCTCGTCTCACCAACCGAGAAACTCGTGAAAGATGTCATTGGGCCGTTGCTGGAGCAGCTGGAAAAACAGACCGAGTCGGACCTTCGTACTCTGCTGCGCCAGCCACTGACTGAAATCAGGATGGAACTTGGCGTCGCAGACAAACACAAGCGCGGCCTCGCCTTAGAAGCGCTGGCGTTCAAGCTGATGAGGTTCCTCGACATGACCTACGTCGCTACTCGCCTACGAGGAACGGCGACTGGCGGCGCTGAGGTAGATCTCATTTTCGAGTCCAGCCGATTGGTTTTCTCACGCTGGCAAGTCCAGTGCAAGAACACCGCGAGCGTCGCGCTCGACGACGTCGCCAAGGAAATCGGGCTGACACACATGCTCAAGAGCAACGTCATCGTGGTCGTGGGCACTGGCGAAATTGGCCCTGCGGCCCGGCGCTACGCCAACAAGGTGATGACTGATTCCAACTTGTGCATCGTTCTCCTCGACGGACGCGACGTGACTTCGATTGAAAAGAACCCGTCAGCCATTGTGGACGTTTTCAACCGCGAAGCCGCCCACGCGATGAAGCTCAAGGCCTTGGAGCTTTGACCGGACCGGTTTTTCGCCACGCTACTGCCCGACAAATTTATTCTTCGGTGAGCGCCAGCGGCCTTCGCATTTGCCTGAGCGTCACCGAAAGGCGTTTTTCCCCAAATCGAGATCATCACTGCTCTCGACGCGGGCGCTGCTGGAAAAATACGGCCCGCAGTTCCCGCGCCTGACCAAGAGCAGCCGCCACGACGAGATTGACGCCAAGGAAGCCGCCTTCAAGGCGTTCAAGGTCGCCTACGACCGCGAGTCCGGCCACCTCGGATACAAGGTCGATGGCGAAGAACTCAAGACCCTCCGAAACGGTCAATGGCCGCCGCGGTTTGGTGGAGTCGATTCGTGTTGGCGGGGCGGCTGAGGCGGCCTCCGTCGGCGGATGAATTCCCAGGTCAGGCCGTTTCACGGCGAGGCAGGCGGCCCGTTCCGAAGCGCCTTGGCTCCGGGCTTCACCGCGTCCGCGGCGGGACGGCCCCGCCGCTCAGGCGATCTTCACCCGCACTTCGTTGGAAACCTGTTGGGCCGCGTTGACCACCGCCACCGTCAGGCTGCCCGGCTGGGCCACGTCCTGGGCGGTGAGGCGGACTCGCAGCTCCGTCGCGGTGGCGGAGTCCGGCGCATGTTCCACCGACTTGATCCGCACCCGGCAGTTCGGGTCGAAACCCGAGCCGCGGACAATCAGTTCCGGCGGCGGCGTCTGCGCGGGAACCATCGTGGCCGGAGTCACCTGTTGAATGTGGGGCGCGACCGGCGGGGTCTGGCCCGGACCTGGTCCCGGCTGGCCCGCCTGGCCGGTCCGGGGTTCCACGTTTTGAGATCCGAAGATCGCTTCGGCGACGCGGGCCAGTTTGTGCATCGCGGCGTAGGAGAACAATCCCACCAGGATGGCGAGCGCGCCGAGGCCCACGAGGTCCCGGCCGGTTTCCACGTTGAGCAACCCGGCGCCGACGACCAGGAAAAACACCAGCGCCAGGCCCGCGCCTTGCAGTGGCCGGAAGATATACCACCAGTACCAACTCGTCTTGAACTGCCCGACCCCGAGATAATACGTGAAACTGCCGCCGGCATGCATGAGGCCACCAATCGCGCCCAACAGCAAGATCAGGCCCAGTTGCGGCAGCAACACGCGCATCCAACCGGGAGTTGGGCTGGTCAACTGCACCACTGCGGCCGCCTCAAGGAAAGGATCGTCGCGGTGCCGCACCCGCACCGTAACCAGGCGCGCGGCGGAAACCGAAGCCGGCGCTTGGTAGGCGCCATCGGAGGCAATGGAGCCAGCCCCCGCCGGGGACACGGTCCACACCAGGTTGCTGGCCGCCGGCGCGTGGGGGTTGCCCGCCGCGGGCTGCAGCCGCGCTTGGAACAGCGCGGATTGACCGCCGGTCAGCGTCACCACTTCGGGATGCAGCGACAGACTGGCGTTGGTGGAAATCCAGAGTGTTGCGCAATCGCTATGGTCCGGCGCCGCCGCCAGCGTGGCGGTGACGACCGCGTCGGGATGAAGGCCGTTCGTCGGGGCCGTGAACCGGCCTTCGGGGGAGATGCCGCCCGCCGTGGCGGACCAGACCACGGAATCCGCCGGGGCATTTGTGGCGCCTGAGAGCCGGACGGCCATCGGAAATTTTTCTCCCGCCAGCACGGTGGCTGCCCGGGGCAGGATGAGGAGTTGGGGCTGGCGGAGGTTCACGCTCACCTGCGGCCAAAGCGCGAACAGCAGGAAGAGGAACAACAAAGTGAGTCCCGCGAAATACCCAGCCAGCACCGGCACTTTGAACCGGCTGTCCGAGAGCGTCACTGTCGCGGCGCCGCGCGCCTGGCCCGATGTGGCGGTGACGACCACGTTCCGCGCCGCCCAGACGAACCACGGCGCCGTGTAACGCCCAGCGGCGTCGAGCCGCCCGGCGGACGACGGGCTGAGCTGCCACACCACGTCCCGCGCGTAACAGGCGGGTTCCGCGGTGAATTGCTGCTGCTGCCGCGCGGCCAGTTCCACCGTGTCCGGGAGCACTTTCAAGGGCGGGGGCGTCAACTGGATGATCGCGTCGCCGAAGTGCGTGCTGTTGGCCTTGTCGGTGGCGCGCACCGTCACGCGCAGATCCCTGGGGATCGTTGCCGGCGCGACGTAGAGGCCGGTGTCCAGGTTGATCTGGCCAACGTCGAGCGTCCCGGCGTCAGCCGGACGGACGAGTTCCCATTTCGCGGCGGCGGCGGTGGACTGGAATTGCACGCTCGCGCCCGGGGCGGGCGCGGCCAACGGCGGAGTAATGGGGAGGGACATGGTTTCTTTCCTGGCGATTGGTTGTTCGTGTCGGCTTTGAGCGGGGCGCGCTCCGTTCCACGCGCCTCCTTCTTGTTCCATCGCAAACGGAGCAGCGAACGACCCGGTGTGTCAAATCATTCTCCCCGGAACTCCCGGGCGCGAGCCAGTCTTTGGCCCGCCGTCGGGAGCGCAACTTTACGGCGCACCCGACCAGCGGTTGCGTTGGCGGGAGAACCGGTGACGTCGTTCAGACCGTGAACGGTTTCTGGCGCTCAAACGAAGGGTGGGGAGCACCGATCCGAGTGCAACCCGGGCTCTGGATCGGCGGCATGAGCGCGGCGATCTGCCGCCGGAAGCCCCGGTATCCGCCGGTGAATCGGCCATCGTCCCAGACCTTCTTGAGCTGCTCTGTGAACAGGCCGTTCTGCGAACCCTCCCCCGCGAGTTGATTGTCCTGGCACCCGCAGAGCACCAGAACGGTGGCGGTGACGGGAGTCGTGTCGCCCTTGAAGTGGACGTTCTGGATGCCGTCGTAGAGTCCGGTGTTTTGCGCGTAGGTCGCTCGCGCCACTTCCTCCGGCAGGACGCGGTAGCGGGTCTGGGCACGGTAGAATTGCGGGCCGGCCGACACCCGCAACGCCGTGGCGTTGGAGCCCGTGTCCGCCACCACGAGGATGCGCACCCCGGGGACAAATCTGCCCCAAAGGGTGTAGAACTCATCCGCGACCAGTTGGCGGTCGTAGAGGGCCCAGGTCTCGTCCTGGCCGCCCACCTCGTCGTTGTTGCTATCCGGCACCCGGCCACCGTGGCCGGAGAAACTCAGGAAGAAGAAGTCGTCCCTTTTCAGCTTGTCGGCCGCTCGCAGGATGAAAGTCATCACCTCGCAGGCGGTTGCCTCGCTCCCCAGGAGCCGATGCGAGCTACAGCCGCACGCCCGGGCGATGCCGTGCATGTCCTTCGCGTCGGCTTCACAGGCCGTCAACGCCCCGTCCCACCCGGCGTAGTGGGCGGGATCGACGCGGTTCAGTCCGATGTGCAATGAGAGACCTTTGGCTGGCACAAGAGTTCAGAGGTTGAGGGTTGAGGGCGTGGCGCGAGCCGGAGCCGGGGAAGACGCTGCCGTTGACATTACCCCGCGGACGGGCGGGAAACAAAGCACCGCACCCCCGCATCCGATCAGCAGTCCTATTCTTCTCATGGCTTCCGTTCTCCTCAGGCGCGAGCGGGATTCTTCCACGAATTCCGCCCGCCGAACGGCCCCATCAAACTCCGTGCCGGGCGAAAAGTCAATCCGATTATTTTAAGCCAAACGCACACACCATGAGAAGTGGTGAATCAAAGGACGGGACCTTTGGCTGTAGCATTCAGACGCCGAAGCGCGCCCGCCTTCCTGTCGGTGGATTGTGCCCTGCTTGGGCAGGGCTATTGGTAGAGGATCGGTGCTTGACGCCAATCCTTATTCTTGTCGTGGCCGTATTCACTGACGCGCGGCCGCCGCTCGCGCAGGCGCACCGATTCGATGCCGAGGTAATCGCCCGAGGAAAGCGGGTTCCGGCCGGCACATTCCAGCCGGAGCGTGTAGCGGCCCGGGTCCGGCCAGAAGTCGAGCAGGTGGAACTCGCGGTGGATGACCTTGTCGCTGTACAGGTCCATCGGCGCACCCAGCTTCACACCGTTGAGGAAGGCCTGGTATTTCCCGAAGTCGTAGGAACAAGTCAGGTTGAGCAGCAGGCGCAGCGGTTCCTTCCGCTGCACTTCAAAGGGAATCTCCAGCCACGCGCCCTCGGCCCGCGGCGGCTGGTAGAGCAGTTGGGGGCCGTCGTACAGATCGAGTTGCTGCGTCGTCACCTCGCCTGCGCCGTGATGTCGGGCATCTGCGAAATCGCGGGCGTAAGCGATCACGCGCCCCAGGCTCGGCAGCTTGCGTTCGCGTGCATCCGGCGCGCGGGCCGTGAACGTCGGGGTGCCGGTCTGGTACCAGAAGGCGACGCTGGCGTAGTCGTCTTCGCGCTCGTTCCAACTGGTCGATTGGTAATTCGGGTTCTCGTCCGGTGAAATCCAGCCGAAGTGTTCCAGCGTCACCTTGATGCCGGTGTTGAACACGATCGGGTCCTGGATGTGCCAGCGGTACGCGCTGGTGTGTCCGCCGACGATGCCCCATTGGTCGAAGTAAGGCACCCCAAAGTAGGGCGTGCTGATGGTCTTCAGCCCCCAGGCCGACAGGAAGTAGTCTTCGGTGCCCGTGCCCCAGATCGAGGGCTTGGCCTCGCCGTCGAGGTAAATCTTCTCGTCGCCTTCGCCGAACCACGACGGGCTGCGCGTGCGCACCGCCAGCACCGTGCCGACGTAATGGCCCTTCCCTTTGGTGTCGAGAATCACGTAATCCTTGCCGTGCTGGCAGGGGTATTCCTGCCGGTACTGGGCGTAGAAGTAGGGCGTGTCTTTCGGCAGCTTGTCCTTCTTGATCCAGTCGATGTTGTAGTAGAGCAGGCTAATCGGCTTCTCGCTTTGGTTGACGATCTCGATGCGGGCCGACTTCCGGAACGGCATCGGCCAGAAACAATTGTAGGAATCGCCGTCCGCCACGATCACCGGCAGGCTGATGACTTCGCGGCGCTGGCCGAAGCAGTTCGCAAAAAAGTCGCCGACCGGCGCCTCGACGCCCGGTCGCGCGCTGCCGTCCCAGTACATCCGCAACAGCATTTCCTGATGGTTGGCCGAGCCGTTCTTCGCCCAGGCCTGCGGTTCCGGCCCCAGGAAGGTCAGCCAAAGGTGCGTGATGACGCCGGGGCCTTTCGCGTCCAGCAGCACGTGGGTCTGGCCCGGCGCGACGCGGAAGTTGTCCGAGTTGCTCTTTTCGTCGTAATCGCCTTTGGGATCGGCCTTCGGGTCATATTGGCCATTGGCGCCTTCGCGGAACGTGGAGGTGGCGCGCATGCTGCGGCCGGAGTGCGGTTGTGCGAGGTCGTCGAGGGGACCGGCGGCAACGCGGCCGAACGCGGCCAGACTCACGACGGCCAATACGGTGAACACATGCACTGAAAGGCCGGGGCGGTAAGGCTTGATGTGAGGAAACGTCGTCATGCCGCCCCCTTGTTAAACCGGCCCACCCGGATTTCCAAGCGCGGATCGGGCGAAAGCCAGGCCGACGATCGCCCCCGACGCCGCAGAGACCCGGCGCAATGCGGGATTGCAAAACGCCGCCGCTCCACTACTCCATTGCCGGAAGACTGCTGAGACGGTCGAACATGAAGAAGCCATCTGTGAAAGTCGCCATCGTGGGCGCGTCCGGCTACTCCGGCGAGGAACTCGTCCGGCTGCTGCTGAACCATCCGCACGCCGAACTGGCCGCCGTCACCTCCCGCCATTACGCCGGGCAAACCGTCGCCCAGGTGTTCCCGAAGTTCGCCAGCCATCCGAAATCGAAAGCGGTCCGCTTCACCGAGCCGAACGCCGACCTGCTCGCCAAGCAGGCGCAGATCGTCTTCCTGGCCCTGCCGCACGGCGTCGCGGCCGAATATGCCGGGCCACTGCTGGCGCACGGCTGCCAGGTGATTGACCTGAGCGCCGACTTCCGGTTGAAGAGCGCCGAACTCTACCGGGAGTTTTATGCCCACGACCATCCAGCGCCCGACCTGCTGAACAAATCCGTTTACGGGCTGCCGGAAATCTACCGTGCGCACATCCAGGACGCGCTGCTGGTGGCCTCCCCCGGCTGCTACCCGACGAGCGTCCTGCTGCCGACGATTCCACTGCTCCGCGCGGGACTGGTCCAACCGCACGGCATCATCGCGGACGCGCTCAGCGGCGTCAGCGGCGCCGGGCGCAAGGCGGAGGTGGACTACCTGTTCTGCGAGTGCCACGAAAGCGCGCGTCCTTACAGCGTGCCCAAGCACCGGCACCTCTCGGAAATCGAGGAGCAACTCTCGCTCGCCGCCGGCAGCCACGTCACCATCCAGTTCACGCCGCATCTCATCCCGGTCAACCGTGGCATCCTCACCACGCTTTACCTTGCCCCGACACGCGGCCTTGCTGCGCCCAACGATAATCCCGCGCTCAACCTGGAGATTCGGGACTGCTACCAGGCGGCTTACGGAAAAGAGCCGTTCGTGCGCCTGCTCGACGGCAAGGCGCTGCCCGACACCAAGAACGTCGTCGGCACAAACGTCCTTGAGCTCGCCTGGCGGCTGGATCCGCGCACGGGGCGTCTGCTCGTCATGAGCGCCGAGGACAACCTCCTCAAAGGCGCCAGCGGCCAGGCGGTGCAGAGCATGAATATCATGTGCGGCTTCCCGGAGACGGCCGGGCTGATGTGAACCTCCTGCGTGCGCCGTTTAACGGCAGGGTGAGCAACCGCCGCCGGGAGATGATGCGCCGGGCAGTCTGATCTTCTTGCCCTTGAGCGCGCCTTCGGCAGGGCTGTCAGCCCGTGGTCGAGGAAGACCCGTCCGGGAACGCCGACGGCGAGGAGGAAGAGAGCGCGGAGGTTCATGGGTTCGGCAAGACGAGGTGCCGCGCCACGTCCCAAACGCGCTGCACGACTTCGCATTTACGGAGCGAAAGACACGAGCGATTCTCACTTTCTGGTGGGCACACCCGGCTGCACGACCTCATAGTCGTTGAGATTTGTGCTGAATCGAATAATCGTCCTCGGTGGAAGCGATCCTGAGAGAGGTTTGACCAATCGCTTCTTCAGCACGGCTTCAGCCGGGATCCCAATGGGGTTGATCCGGTACTCCGCGCCTGATCGTGACGCTCGCCGCCAGAAGTCCTGCACGAGATAAGACTGCAATTGCTCGCGCGTCAGAGTCGTGTCGGCCGAAAGGTGGCGCTCCAAAGACATCACCAGTTTTGCATTGTCGATTTGCTCCAGTGTCATTTCGATTCCGCGGATAGGAGACGTGCGGGACCGAACCCAATTCGGCACCAGGCTCCTCAAGAGCCCGACCGCCAGAATCGTCACCACAAGTGCCACAAACACGATCCCCAATATCCTGGCCAGGTTCGCTTGGGCGTCTTCGTTGCGTGCCGAATTCACGGCAAGTTTCCAGTTGTCAGTTCTTCAAAAACTCCTCCAGCGCCGACCGCGTGATGCGCCAGGCGGTGCCGATCTTCTTGCCCTTGAGCGAGCCGTCGGCCAGCGCCGACAACACGTCGCTTTCGCTCACGCCGAGGACTTTTGCCGCGTCGGCGGGGCCCAGCAATTCCGGCAACCCGTTCGCGGCCGCGGCCGGAGGTGCGCCCCCGGCCGGCAGCGGCGGTGGGACGGCACCCGGCGGCGCGGCGGGTGGCGTCGCTTGAGCCGCGCCCATCGCCGCCATCATCTGCTGGCCCATCGCCAGGCCGGCGCCCAGGCCCGCGGCGGTGCTGGCCATGCCGGCGCCTTCGCCGCCGCCTTTGGTCATGCCCTCGGCCATCTGGAATTTCACGTAATCGTTGAGGTTGCCCACCGCCGCCATGCTCGAGCGTTTGTCGATGGCTTGTTCGACTTCGGGCGGCAGCGAGACGTTCTCGACGATGAAGCTTGGAATTTCCAGGCCGTATTTGGCCGTCACCGCCGGATTGATGAGCGGCAGCAGCGCCGCGCCCAGGTCATTGTAGCGCGCGGCGACGTCGAGCACCGGAATCTTGGCCGACGCCAGTGCGTCGCTGAAGACGCTGACGATGCGCGAGCGCATGGTGTCGGCGAATTCGTCGAGCCGGAAATGGTCGTCGGTGCCGGCGACCTCCTTGAGGAAGAGCTTCACGTCGGTGACGTGGAAGTCGTAGGTGCCGTAGGCGCGGACGCGGACGATGCCAAAGTCCGGGTCGCGCATCATCACCGGGTTGGCCGTGCCCCACTTGTTGCCGGTGAAGAGGCGGGTGTTGACGAAATACACGTCCGCCTTGAACGGCGAATGGAGGCCGTATTTCCAGCCTTTGAGCGTGGAGAGGATGGGGATGTTGTCCGTCGTCAGCGACCATTTGCCGGGACCGAAGGTGTCGCCGAACTGGCCGAGATAAACGAACTGCGCCACCTGCGATTCCCGGACGATGAGTTGCGCGCCGTTCTTGATCTCTTTGTCCAGGTCGGGGAACCGGAACGAGATCGTGTCGCGGGAGTCGTCCTGCCACTGGATGATCTCCAGGAACTGCGTCTTCAGATAGTCCATCAAGCTCATTGGGTGCCTTTCGGTTTTGTGGCCATCATTCGCCCAAACGGCGAAGCTGGAAAGTAGAAACTCGGTGAAGATTTGTAGGCGCGCGGAGCCGAGCGCAATTCCCGAGCGTGACGCGAAAACGCTCTGGCGATCCGCGCCCCGCTCACTCCCCGGGCCGGCGACTCTCCCGGAGCGCGGCCAGTTTCTCCGGCGGCACGCCGAGGCCAAAACCACAGACAATCAGTTGGTGACGCAGCGTGGTCCGGAGGAGGCCGCTCGTCGTCCAGCGCCGGCTGGAACTCTGGACTTGGCTCGACCGCGTCACGATCCGCCCCCACCGCCGCAGCCGCCGCACCCAGTCAAAATCCTCCATAATCGGCAGCGCCGCGAAGCCGCCCGAGCGCCGGAACACGCTGGCACGAGTGAACAGCGCCTGGTCGCCGTAGGGCAGTGCGAGCCGGCGGGAGCGCCAGTTGGCGGCGCGTTCGATCCAGCGCAGCCCGGCGCCGCGGCCGTCAATGCCGAGGGAAAACGCGCCCGCCGCGACTCGTTCCTTTGCAAGCGTCTGTCGGACTTCCTCCGGGTAGCCGCGGGGCAACCGCGTGTCCGCGTGCAGAAACACCAGAATGTCTCCGGACGCCGCCAGCGCCCCGGCGTTCATCTGGACGGCGCGTCCCCGGGGCGAACCGATGACCCGAGCCCCCGCGCGGCGGGCGATTTCGCGCGTCGCGTCGCGGCTGCCGCCGTCCACGACGATCAACTCCGCGGCGCCCGAGCGCGCGGAGTCCAGGGCCGCAGCGAGGTTCTCTTCTTCATTGAGGGCCGGAATGATGACGGAAATCTTCCTGGCCGTCGCCGACCGCTCGCGCGGCCACTCGGCACGGCAGGCGGCCAAGTCCTCCAGCACATCGACGTCCGGCATCACGCGCAATTCGTGAAACGTCAGGCCGAGCCGCCGCGCCGCGGCCAGCGTCTGTTGTCTCACGCTCCCCGTTCCCCAGGCGATGCCGCGGAACAACGCCGGCACGGAGCGGCGCAACCCGATCAGGTAGTAACCGCCGTCCCGCGCCGGACCGAGCACCAGGTCGCGGTCCTCCAGCGCGGCGAACGCCGCCGCCACAACGTCCGGCGCCAAGTCCGGACAATCCGAACCGATTACGACCACCCTGGCCGCCCGCTCCTGGAATCCGTGTTCGCACGCGCACTGCATCCGGCGGCCCAGGTCGCCTTTGGTTTGCGGGACAAATCGGATTTCGCGTCCGAGCCAGCGCCGCATCCGCCGGACCGAAGCGCCGGTGAAATGCACTTCCCACGGCGTTCCCGCCGACGCGCAGAAGGCGCGGCCCACCAGCACGGCGTGGCCGGTCAATTCTTCCTGGAGCCGGGCGGCGCCCTCGCGGCCCAAGGCGGGCACCAAGCGCGTCTTGACCGCGCCGGGGACCGGATACCGCGTGAACAGGACCAGTCGGTCGCGCGGAAACATGCTGGCCTCAGTCGGCGCGGCCGTGATCCGCCCTCGCGGGCGCCGGTGCGCAGATTGCGCTTGCCGCCGCCAAGCCGAAGGCGTACGAGTAGCCCAGCGTCCGCTTGGCGGACGGCACCAGATTGCGTTGCAATTGGCCCGACACTATGAAAGACAAATCACACCCCGCGGCAGACGGCAAGAACCAACCCCTCAACCGCCGCCGGTTCCTCGCGGGAACCGGAGCGGCCGCCGTCAGCTTCTCCGTGCTCAAGCCCGCCTGGGTGCGCGGAGCGGAAGCCAACGCGAAGCTGGACCTGGGCCTGATCGGCTGCGGCGGGCGCGGCCAATGGATCGCCAATCTCTTCGCGCAGAACGGCGGCTACAACATCGCCGCCGTCGCGGATTATTTTCCGGACCGCGTGGACGAGGCGGGCCAGAAGTTCCAGGTGGACGCCGCGCGGCGCTTCACCGGGTTGTCCGGTTACCAGCGCCTGCTCGAACAGAAACTGGACGCCGTGGCCATCATCAGCCCGCCCTACTTCCACCCCGAGCAGGCCAGCGCGGCGGTCGCGGCGGGCAAGCACGTCTATCTGGCCAAGCCCATCGCGGTGGACGTGCCGGGCTGCCACAGCGTCGCCGAGAGCGGCCGGAAGGCCACGGAGCGGAAGCAGTGTTTCCTGGTGGATTTCCAGACGCGCGCCCATCCGTCCTACCAGGAAGTGGTGAAGCGCGTGCAAGACGGGATGATCGGGCGGATCGTGTCGGTGGACGCGGGTTACCAGTGCAGCCTGATGTTCGAGGGTCTGAACGACGCCTTGGCCAAGGATCCGAACAATCCCGAGCTCCGGCTGCGCGCCTGGTCCATCGACCGCGCCCTGTCCGGCGACGTGATCACCGAGCAGAACATTCACGCGCTGGACGTGGCGACGTGGTTCCTGGACGCCGCGCCGCTCAAGGCCTACGGCACCGGCGGGCGGACCCGTCCGTTTGTCGGCAACTGCTGGGATCATTTCGCCGTGGTGTTCTATTTCCCGAACGATGTGATCGTGAGCTTCAGCTCGAAGCAAGTGGGCGCCGCGTTCGACGACATTCTCTGCCGGGTCTATGGCACCGGCGGCACGGCGGACACGCACTATTTCGGTGACGTGTGGGTGAAGTCCCGGGAAGACGGCTTCAACGGCGGGCGCATGGCCAACCTCTACACCGACGGCGCCGTGAACAACATCGCCGCCTTCCACAAGTGCGTCACCCGGGGGGACGTCTCCAACGCCACCGTCGCCCCGAGCGTGCGGAGCAATCTGACCACCATCCTTGGCCGCACCGCCGCCTACCGGGGCACGGAGGTGACCTGGGAGGAAATGCTCCGCGCCAACGAAAAACTCACGGCCCAACTCGACGGACTGAAGGCGTGAACGCACGAACGGCGTGCCGCGTCCGCGGAGAACGAGGGGCGTCCGTCCCGACGGCCGTGGCGAC
Source organism: bacterium (assembly GCA_021780115.1). GTDB lineage: Bacteria > Verrucomicrobiota > Verrucomicrobiia > Limisphaerales > JAJXZI01 > JAJXZI01. The sequence goes on from JAJXZI010000221.1 coordinate 18,363, forward strand.
AGGCGGGCGCGGCGTGCTGTTCGGCGTTCTTGCGCTTCACGAGGCGGATTGAAGTTGAACTTGAACCCCCGTTGACAATACTCCGCGGTGTAACCGGCACAACGGCCGGCCAGGTTCATGAACGAATGGAACATCCAATCCCGTGCGCACGCCTGTGGCGCCTGCGGCAATCCCTTTGCCCACCAGCAGGCGTACCACACGCTGCTCTTCGACGAGAAGAGCGCGCTCCAGCGCATGGATGTCTGCCACGCCTGCTGGCAGAACGAGAACACGGCCAACCTCCGCGACCGCCAGGGCTTCGTCTCCTACTGGCAGGGCGTCTATGAGGCCCCGCCGCCAGTGACCGAAGCGATCCCCCGTGAGAACGCCGAGTCGCTCCTCCGCAAGCTCATCGCGCAGGCCGATCCGCGCCACGCCGCCGCCGGCTACATCCTCGCCGTGATGCTCGAGCGCAAGCGCATCCTCAAAATCAAAGAACAGTTGGTCCGCGACGGCCAGCGCGTGTTCATTTACGAGCACGCCCGATCCGGCGACGTCTTCACCATCGCGGATCCGGACCTGAAGCTCGACCAACTCGAGCAAGTGCAACGCGACGTCGCCACGTTGCTCGAACACGGCCTGAACCCGCCGCCGGCCAAAGCCCCGGCCCAGGCCGAAGATACCGTGGCCGCGCCGTCCGCCGCCGACCCCGCGCCCGCTCCGGCGCTGGCCGAATCTCGCAACTGACGCCGCCTGTGGCCTCTTTGGACGCCTTCCAGACCCGGCTCGGATACACGTTCCGCGACGCGGGACTGCTCCAGTTGGCGCTCACGCACCCGTCCGTGGCCCACGAGCAGGGCCACACCGCGCAGCACAACCAGCGGCTGGAATTCCTGGGCGACGCCGTCCTGCAACTCGCCCTCACCGGCGCGCTCTACGCCAAGTACCCCACCTTCGACGAGGGCCCGCTCACCAAGGCCCGCGCCAAGCTGGTCAACCGCCGCGCGCTGGCGGTGCATGGCCGCGCTCTCGGCCTGGGCGCCTGCCTCATCCTCAGCCGGGGCGAGGAACTCCACGGCGGACGCGACCGCGGCTCCGCGCTGGCCGACGCCTTCGAGGCGCTGGTGGGCGCGATCTTCCTCGACGGCGGGTTCGACGCGGCGCGTGAGTTCATCCTCCGCCAATTCCAGCCGGCCATCCACGAACTCGACGGCGTGCCCATCATCGACAATCCCAAAGGCGAGCTGCAGGAGCTGCTGCAAGCGGACACCGCCGAGCCGCCGGAGTATTATGTCGTGTCCGCCACCGGGCCGGACCACGACCGCATCTTCGAATGCACCGTCCACCACGGCGGCCGCGAGCTGGCGCGCGGCTCCGGCAAGAGCAAAAAGGCGGCCGAAAGCGAGGCGGCGCTGGCGGCGCTGCGCGCCCTCCGCGGGGAGAAGCTCCCCCTGGCAGCCGGCGAAGCGTCCGCCGGCAAATCCGAAGGCGGAAATCCGAATTCTGACTGAGGAATCGCGGCGGCCGACGCCGCTGATGTTCGGACTTCGCGTTTCAGTTTTCCTGGCTCATTTTCCATTCGCCCCCCGGCGGCTTTCGCGCAAAAGTATCGTCATGCCGCCGCCACCGTTGCTGAAACTCGCCGCCGTCACCCAACGCTACGACGCGGTGGCCGGCGGGGACGGCCTGTTGGTGCTGGACCGCGTCGCGCTCGAAGTCGCGTCCGGTGAGTCGCTGGCCATCGTCGGCCCGTCGGGCTCGGGCAAAAGCACGCTGCTGCAAATCATCGGCACCCTCGACCGCCCCACCAGTGGCGCCGTGACACTCGCCGGCCAGGACCTGAGCCGCCTGGACGAGCGCCAGCTTGCCACGGTGCGCAACCAGCAGCTCGGCTTTGTCTTTCAAGCGCACTACCTCCTGCCGCAATGCACCGTCCTGGAAAACGTCCTCGTCCCCACCATCGTCTGCGCCGACGCCGACCGGCGTGCCCGCGCGCCGGATCGGGCGGCCCGGTTGCTCGCCCGCGTCGGCCTCGGCGAGCGCACGTCGCATCACCCCGGCCAGCTTTCCGGCGGGGAGCGCCAGCGCGTGGCCGTCGTCCGCGCCTTGATCAACCAGCCGCAACTGCTGCTGGCCGATGAGCCGACCGGCGCGCTCGACCACGCCTCCGCGCAAGCGCTCGGCCAACTGCTGGTGGACCTGAATCGCGAGGAAGGCGTGACGCTCATCGTCGTCACCCACGCGCTCGAATTGGCGCGACGAATGAGGCGCGTGATGGAACTTCGAGACGGAAGACTCCTGGCGCAAGAGCGATGAAAATCCGAGGACCGAAAGAAAACCGAAATCCGAAGCCCGAATCGGTGCGGGCCCGATCCGGTATTTCTTGGATTTCGTCATTCGGGCTTTGGGCTGCTTTCGGGTTTCGGATTTCGGATTTCCCCGTATGACCTTTCGCACGCTCCTCCTCCGCAGCCTGCGTTTCCACTGGCGGGCGCATCTGGGCGTGCTGCTGGGCGCGGCCGTGGGCAGCGCGGCGCTCATCGGCGCGCTGGTGGTGGGCGATTCGGTGCGGGGGAGCTTGCGCGACCGGGCGCTGGAGCGGCTTGGCCAGATTCAGTTCGCGATGGCTCCACAGGAGCGGCTGTTTCGGGCTGAACTCGCCAGCGATATAGGGATATGCTTCCAGCGGCACTATCTTTTCCCCAAACGAGGTGGAACGATGGTGGCGGCGCTCCGGTTGCCCGCCACCGCAACATCCGCCGACGGCTCCGCCCGCGCCAACCACGTCGAAATCCTTGGTGTGGAGCCCAATTTCGCGGCGCTCAGCGGGAACGGACTCTTCCCGCCCTTGTCCCAAACGGGTGTCTTCCTCAATGCGCCTCTGGCGAGGCAACTGCGCGTCCGTGTGGGCGACGTGATTTTGCTTCGCGGACGGAAGCCGGCTGCATTGCCGCTGGAAGCGCCCGTCTCGCCGCGCTCAACAGGCCTTTTCGCATTGCGACTCACAGTCGAGGGGATCGTCTCGGACGCTTCGTTGGGAGATTTCAATCTGCAGGCCAGCCAGGTTCCGCCGCTGAATGCGTTCCTGCCGATCGAGCGACTGGAAAACGCGGCGGGCGTCGGCGGTCAGGCGAACCTGATTCTGATGCAGCTTTGCTCGGTAGAAGGCGAACGGACGGTCTCCACGCCGGAGCGTCTTCTCCGGCAAGTCTGGGGATCGGTGCGGAAGCAGCCCGTTCCCCTGGAATTGGAACTTAACGGAACGAACCGGCGCTGGTTTGTCCGAACGCCAGGTCATTACGTGCCGTTCAACCGATACGAACTTCCCTGGCTGCTCCGCAAGCGTTGGCAACTCGCCGACGCCGAACTCGGTCTGCGACTGCTGACGAACCTCAACGCCGTGGAATTGCGCTGTCCGCGCGTGTTTCTTGAACCTGCCGTCGAGCGATCGATCGCCGCTACGCCCTACCGGACACAGATTCTCGACAGCGACTTCCCCCAGGAGCATTGGGTTTCGCTCGATGCAAACTGGCCGAGCAGCATCGCCGCCAACGCCCAGCCCCTGCTCACCTACCTCGCCAACCTCCTCCGCGCCGGCACGAACGCCACGCCGTACTCGTTGGTCACCGCCGCCGGGCCGCCGTGGACGCCCGCCGACCTGCGCGACGACGAAATCCTCGTCGGCCAGTGGCTCGCCGATGATCTGAAAGTCAAGCCGGGCGACATGGTCGAGTTGACCTACTTCCTGCCGGAGTCCGGCGCGCGGCTCACCGAAGCGACGAACCGGTTCCGCGTCCGCGCCCTTGTGCCCATGGAACTGCCGTGGGCGGACCGCACGCTGATGCCGGAATTTCCCGGCCTCGAGAAAGCCGAGAGCCCGGCGGACTGGGACACCGCGTTTCCGCTCGTCCACAAAATCCGGCCCAAGGACGAATTGTATTGGAAGCTGTATCGCGGCACACCCAAGGCGTTCGTCACCCTCGCCGCCGGGCAGAAAATGTGGGGCAACCGGTTCGGCAACCTGACGGCGATTCGGTTTCCGGTGCCACCAGAACCCGCAGCCAAGGATGGCCGCGCTACCGTCACCGCCGAGGAATATCGCACCGCCCTCGAGAGAAAGATTCTCGCCACGCTTAAGCCGGAAGACGTCGGCCTGCGCTTCGAGCCGGTGCGCGAGCAGGCGCTCCGGGCGGCCGATCAGTCGCAGGATTTCGGGCAACTGTTCCTCGGCTTCAGTTTCTTCCTCATCGCGGCGGCGCTGCTGCTGATGGCGCTGTTGTTCCAACTCGGCGTCGAGCAGCGCGGGCGGGAAGTCGGCACACTGTTGGCGCTCGGTTTCCGGCCCCGGCAGGTCCGCCGGCTCCTGCTTTCCGAAGGCGTGGCGCTGGCCGCGCTCGGCGCCGCGCTGGGCGCGCTGGGCGGCGTCGGCTACGCCCAGGCGATGCTGCTCGGGCTGGCCACCATCTGGCGCGACGCGGTGGGCGCGTCGGCGCTGCAATTCCACGCCACCGTCGGCAGCGTGGCGGGCGGCATCGTCGCCAGCGTGGCGGTGGCGGCGGTGGCGATCGGGCTGACGCTGCGCGGTCTGGCGAAGCGGCCCGCGCGGGAGCTGTTGGCGGGCGAGGCCGAAAGTCCAAAGTCCAAGGCCGGTCGGTGGAGCGGCTGGGTCGCGGGGACGGCGCTGGCGAGCGCGGTGGGAATGACGGCGTGGGCGGTGGCGCGCGGCGAGACCGCGAACGCGGCGACTTTCTTCAGCGCCGGCGCGTTGTTGCTGGTGGCGAGTCTGGCGTTCGTTTCGGCGTGGCTGAGCAGGGTGGGCCAGGCGTCGCGGCCGGGCGGGCGCGGGCGGAATGCGGGCCCGACGCTCGGCTCCCTGGCCCGGAGCGGTTGTGCGCGCCGACGCAAGCGGAGCCTGGCGACGGCCGGCGTGCTCGCCTGCGGCTGCTTCCTGATCGTGTCCATCGGCGTCTTCCGGCTGGACGCCGACCGCGACGCCACGCGTCGTTCCTCCGGCACCGGCGGTTTCGCGCTCCTGGGCGAGGCGACGCTGCCGGTGGTCAAGGATTTGAACACCAAGGCGGGCCGGGAGTCGTTTGGCCTGGGCGACCAGGAACTCGCCGGAGTTTCGGTGGCGCCGTTTCGCGTGCATGACGGCGACGAGGCGAGCTGCCTGAACTTGAACCGGGCGCAACAGCCGCGGCTGCTCGGCGTGAAGCCGGAATTGCTCGCCGGGCGGTTCACTTTTGCCCAGGTCGCCGAGGGCCTGGACCGGGACAAAGGCTGGAAACTGCTGAAGGCGGAGCGTGGAAGTGGGAACGCGGCGCCGCCGCCAATCCTTAATTCCGATGAGATTCCGGCCGTCGGCGACCTGAACTCGATCCTCTGGGCGCTCGGCAAGAACGTCGGTGACACGCTGGACTTCACGGACGAACGCGGCCGGCCATTCAAAGTGCGTCTGGTGGGCGCGGTGGCGAATTCGATCTTGCAGGGCAGTCTCATCATCGACGAGGCCCAATTTGTGAAGCGGTTTCCGGACGAGAGCGGCCACCGGTTCTTCCTCATCGACGCGCCGACGAACGCAACGGCGAAGGTCTCCGCCGCGCTGTCGCGCGCCTTGGCGGATTACGGGCTGGAGGTGACGCCGGCCGCGCGCCGGCTGGCGGCGTTCAACGCCGTGCAGAACACTTACCTCGGCACGTTCCAGGTGCTGGGCGGACTGGGACTGCTGCTGGGCAGCGCCGGCCTGGGAGTCGTGGTGTTGCGCAACGTGCTGGAGCGGCGCGGCGAACTGGCCGTGCTGCTGGCGGTGGGCTTCCGCCGGCGGACGCTGCGCCGCCTCGTGCTGTCCGAGCACGCGGCGTTGCTGGCCGTGGGCCTGGGCGCGGGCGGCGTGGCGGCGGCGGTCGCGGTGCTGCCGAGTTTGCTTTCGCCGGCCGCCCAATTACCTTGGGTTTCGCTGGCGCTGACGCTGGCCGGCGTGTGGGCCAGCGGCGTCGGGTGGACCTGGCTGGCGACGCGGTACGCGCTGCGGGGGTCTTTGTTGGAAGCGCTGAGGAATGAGTGACGGCGCGCGCCGGAGTTCCCTGACGAACCACGCCCCGAGCCAGGCCGGCCCCGAAGGGCCGGTTCAACTGTGGCAACCATGAAACGACGAAACACCATCATCCGCAAAATCGGCTGGGCCGCGTGGCTGGCGGTCGCGACGGCGGCGGCAGTGCTGGCGGGCGAGGCCACGCCCGCCCCGAAGCCGCTTTACCAAAACGATTTTGAGCAGGCCGTCGTCGGCAAACTGCCGGACGATTTCATGGCGCTGAACGGCGAGTTCGCGGTGAAGGAAGAGGGCGGCAACAAGTTCCTGGAGCTGCCCGGCTCGCCGCTCGACACGTTCAGCGTGCAATTCGGCCCGGCCGAAACCGCGGGCGTGGCGGTGTCGGCGCGTGTTTTCGGCACCGCCAAAGGCCGGCGGTATCCGACCTTCGGCGTGGGCCTGAACGGCGTGAGCGGTTACACGCTGAGAGTTGCGCCCGGCCGCAAGGCCGTGGAACTGGTCAAGGACGACGAAGTCCTGGCGAGCGTGCCGTTCGCCTGGAAACCGGGCACCTGGACGCTGCTCCGCCTGCAAAGCCGGAAGGTCAAGGACGGCGAGTGGCAAATGCAAGGCAAGGCGTGGACGCAAGGCGCCGCCGAGCCGGCCCAATGGCAGGTGGGGTGTGAAGCGAAGACCGAGCCGCCGGAAGGCCGGGCGTCCGTCCTCGGCAGCCCGTTTTCCGGCACCCCGATCCGGTTTGACGATCTGACGGTGAGCCGGGTGGCGCAGGGGGCGCAATGAAACGGGCCGCGCTAATCGGGAAGTCGGAACCCACGCCCGATCTCCCGCTCACGCCGCACGCCTCAATCGAAGTCCGAACAACTCAAGAAGTAGTGGCAGCGCGGACAGCGCAGCTTGCACTTCTGGTTGACCAGTTCGTGTCCGCAGCGGGGACACCAGCGCCAGTACTCACCCGCGGCGTCCTCCTTCGGGACCGGGCTGCTGTCGGGCAGTGCGTCGCACGGTTCGCGCTCAGGTTTTTTCTCATCGGGCGTCACCGCCCGACTATCGGCCCAGATCGCGGCGCCAGGCAAGCCGGGCGCTGGTCGTCGTTGCCGCGAGTCCCAGCGCGGACAAATGCCGGCTCGCGCCGCGGGCTGCGGCATGGCAGCGTTGCGCATGGCTGCGGGCCGCCGGAAGCGTTGGCTGAAGACGGGAGCGAAGGCGCTCGTCGTGCTCGCGGCGCTCTACGGCATGTTGCGGTGGTTTGAATACAGTCAGGTTTACCATCCGACCCGGGAACTGGAGGCCAGCCCCGCCGGGTTGGGAATGGCTTTTGAGGAGGCGCGATTCCAGGCCGGCGACGGCGTGGCGCTGCATGGTTGGTTCTTCCCCGCTGGGAGCGATTCGCCGCGCCGCGCGCTGACGCTGCTCGTCTGCCACGGCAACGGCGGGAACATCAGCCATCGGCTCGGGCTGTGCGCCGCGCTGCGAAAGACGGGCGCCGGCGTTTTCATTTTCGACTACCGCGGCTACGGCCAAAGCGGCGGCCAGCCGAGCGAGGAAGGGACGTATCGCGATGCGCAAGCGGCCTGCGCCTGGTTGCGGCAGAAAGGTTTCGCCGCCCAGCACATCATCGCCTTCGGCGAATCCCTGGGCGGCGCCGTGGCGACGGAGTTGGCGGTGCGGGAAGCAACCGGCGGGCTGGTGCTGGAAAGCACGTTCACCAGCGTGCCGGACTTGGGCGCGGAGTTGTTTCCGTGGTTGCCGGTGCGGTGGTTGAGCACCATCAAATACGACACGCGGCGCAAGCTGCCACGGGTCCGCGTGCCCGTCCTGGTGATGCACAGCCGGGGGGACGGTCTGATCCCGTTCCGTCACGCGACGGAGAATTTCGCCGCCGCCCATGAGCCGAAGGCGTTCGGCGAATTGCAGGGCGACCACAACGACCCGGTTTACGACGAGCCGGCGTTCGCCGGGGCGCTGGAGCCGTTTCTCCATCGGATTGAAGCGCGGCCCACGCCGTAGTTGCCGCAGCCACCGGCATCAAGGCCGGCGCGTCGGCGCCGGCCACTGTTCCCTTGCATCCGTGCGCCCGGCGCGGCTAACTGTGCGGAACGTGCGCTTATGAAATCCTCGGCGCTCTCGACCCTGGGGCGGCGCTGCCAAGCACCGCACATCTCCTGGCTGATGGAACGGGCCTTGTCCCGGCCCAAGCTCATTTCCCTCGCCGCCGGGTTCACCGACAACGAGACGTTGCCCGTCCGCGAGGTCCGCGACCTGCTTGACGGCCTGCTGAGTTCCCGCGAAACCGGC
>JAJXZI010000018.1 GCA_021780115.1 bacterium
GTCTTGTGGTGTGATGCCTGGCGGGAAGAGGTTCTCCCCACGCGTGTGGGGATGGTCCGGCTTTCGGGGGGGGGCGCAGCGTCCTCCGCTAGTTCTCCCCACGCGTGTGGGGATGGTCCGAGTCGGCTTTATGCCGCGGCGGGAGTGGCGGCGTTCTCCCCACGCGTGTGGGGATGGTCCGTACTCGCTCGGCCAGGGAGCGCGCTTGCTCCGGTTCTCCCCACGCGTGTGGGGATGGTCCGGTGGTGCCGTTGTAACTCACGTCGAACTGAAAGTTCTCCCCACGCGTGTGGGGATGGTCCGGGCGCTCGCTCCGCGCCGGCTGGCCGGTGTGGGTTCTCCCCACGCGTGTGGGGATGGTCCGCTTTTAGAGGGACCAAGGGCCAACGCGCCGTCGTTCTCCCCACGCGTGTGGGGATGGTCCGGTATATTGCTGGCCGTCGCCGCCCGTAATGACGTTCTCCCCATGCATGTGCGGAGACACCAAGAGCCGTGTCAACCGGACCGGGCCTGTTCAAGCGAGAGATTGTGCAACGCCGCGATCATCCCCAACGCCACGGCATCGAACATGTTGGCGTGGAACCGGTCCTTCCATTTGCGGTTCTGGCCCAGATACGCTTTGAGTTCCGGGAAGCGCTTCGCCACGGTCTTGGCCACGTCTTCCTTGGTCGCCCAGCCGTTGCCGCAGAGTGCCTTCCGCACTGTGCCCGGGGCGAAAGCCAGCACCTGGAGGCACTGCCGTTGGCCGATGGCCCGGATTTCGTCCACCAGGACATTCCAGCAGGGTCGCACTGCGGTTGCGGGCGATGAATGCCTTCTCCACCACCAATATGTCAGGCGCAAAGTCTGCCAGGAGCCGCGTTACCACGGCGATGGCCCGCCGGAGTGTTCCGGTGCGGCGTCTTGCCCTTGGGGATCACCTTGACCCCGTGATGAATGAGCTTGGGGCCGTCCAGAAGGGCGATCCCCATTTCGCGGGTGCCAGGGTCAATGGCCAATATGCGAGGTGGTTTGTGGGGCGTCATCGTGAATCCATGGCGCGGGACTGGCGCCGCTTGTCGCGGAGTTGGAAATACGTCAGGGCCAAGGCCGCGGCGTCGAAGATGTTGGTGCGGTAGTCCTCGCTCATCCAGGGTTTGCGGTAGCGGGGCAGCCGATCCGCCAGTTCGGGAAGCAGCCCGGCGATGGCCACGGCGATTTGGTGTTTGGTCACTGCCCTTGCCGACGCAAATGCGGCCTTGATCTCCCGCTGGGAGATCAGGCGGGTCCGCGCTCTGTTCTTGGCCGCCAGGGTGCGGATGGCTTGGACCAGACGGCGCACCCGCGCGCAGCGTCGGGAATCGGCGCCGGAGGCGTTTTCCAGCACAATGACTGCGGGCGCGAAGAAGCGGATTTGGGCGGTCACGCCGGCCAGACAGAGGTCCTGCCGGGCGGGCCGCACGCTCTTCACGCCCCAGTCAATGAGCTGGTGCGGGCCTTCCAACACGGCGAAGGCATAGCCCCGCGTGGTGGGATCAATCGCGAGCACGCGTAATTCCTGGATTGATTTCATCATGAGTTTTCAAGGCTTACGGCCTCGGCTCCGGCCAAGGTGCGCAACGCTTGGAGCTTGGCGGAACTGAGGCGATGGGGGTGTAGAGGCGCCTTTTGCACCAGGCGGCGCGCCCGTGCAGCGACCTGGCGTTCGACCTTGCGATACGCGCCGGCAAAGAGTTCCCGGGCCGGCACGCGAAAAATCACCTCCAAGGCAAACGCGGTTGCGAGCGTGGGCTGGCGGGTAAACCGTTCGTAGCGGCAGACATGGGCGCCGCTGCGGGTGCCCAGGAGGCGGGCAATTTCGTCCTGGGAGAACCCGGCGCGCTTGCGGTGGGTGCGGAGATAATTGGGCAGTTTATGATTGTGAACGGGCGAAGGCATTGTGAGGCGATTACATTGAGTTGCTGTAGCCTCACTCTACCGGAGCCCTGAAACGGCACACGGAGGGAAGATTTGCCGAAATCGGCAAGATTTGTGAATTGTGTCTCCCTGGACTCGTGGCGAGCCGGAATCCGGCTAGCCGTTGACAGCGAGGCAGCCCTGCATGAATATGCGGTTATGTTCAAACGCAGACTCGGACTCGATCCCCACACCGGCGGTAATGCCACCCCAGGTCTGCGCGGTTGTCCGGACGTTTGGGAGCTCACCAATGGCGATTTCGCCGTCATCGGGCGGGACATCACTCCGGAAGCCACTGCCCAATTGCCTGCCGGAGTCACCTGCGGGCCGGAGGAACGGGTTGTCGTCGTCCCGCGCCGGACGCTGCTTTCGGCCAAGCCGGATATACCGGAGAACGCCTAACGGCGGCCGTTTTTGGCAGTGCGTTGCCTCCGCGCGCTGACTGAGTGACGCCTTGTCGTTTCGAGCGTTTGTCAAAGAGTTTCGTCAGCGTCCGGCCCAGCGTTCAAGCAAGGCATATAGCGTCTGAATCTTGCGCGTGGTCCGCTGGCCGGATTCCCGACGCAGAAGCTTTTGGAGCAGGAGCCGCGCCCGCTTCGTGAGCCTTCGTTGGACTTCGCCTCGCACGCCGCCGTAAAGCTCGCGAATCGGCGTCCCGAATAGGAGCTCGTAAGCGATCAGCGTCCGCAGGTTGGGGGTTTGCGCCCGCCGTTCATGGCGACAGACCCGAGCGCCGTTCTTCGAACCCAGAAGAAAGGCAACCTCGACTTGGGAAAGGCCGGAGTGTTTGCGGTGAGTCCGGAGGTAATTGGGCAGGTGCGGGGAAGGCATCGAGGTGGAAAAGAACGGGCCGGGCGCGGTATAATCGGAGGATGGGAGCCATTGATTGGATCGGTCACAATTGGTTCACCCTGGTCCAGACCGGAGGAATTATTGCTGCGCTCGCTGGCGTTGCGTTCGGCTTCTTTTACGATGCCCGGTCGCGGCGGGTCGCCAACTTGATCGCGCTCACCGACCGGCACCGCGAACTGTGGGAACGAATGAACGCTGACCCAAAATTGGCGCGTATCCTTGATCCGACGGCCGATCCCGAACGTATGCGTATCACGCCGGAGGAGGAGCTTTTCGTCATCTTTCTGATCCTGCATCTGGCCAACACCTACTACACGGTGCGGAGCGGATTCCTGAAGCAGCCGCATGGACTGGCCCGAGACGTCCAGATCTTCTTCACCTTACCTATCCCGCGGGCGGTCTGGCATCAAGTGCGCGACCTGCAAGACCGGCCGTTTGTCCGATTCGTCGAGAGCGCTTTGGCTACGCCTGGAGTCGCCTCCGGCACGACGGCCGCCGACATTCAGCCTCGGCCGCGGAACACTTCCTTTGCTGGTCAGACGACGAAAGGTAGACGACGCCCTTGAACGCAAAGCCGCAGGTTCTGCCAGCCTGTCGGCGAACGGCTGTTACATTATACCCCTCCCTCGCTTGGTTTGACCCTCTTGGCCTGTGGAGATTGGTTCCGGGGAGGGCCGCAAAATTCGGAACGGGCCACGTTGGCTCATCCGGCGCCGCATTGACCGGAACCGCTTGTGGCGGCAGAATCCGCCATATCCGACTATGCGCGCTCACAACACCCGATGGCCCGCTATGCGTGCGTTGGTTTTTGTTTTCAGCCTGGGGATCTTCCTGTCGTTGGAGTTCACCCTCTTGGCGGTTGAGCAGGCGGCGACGCCCGGTCCCGATTTTCGCGTGAGCGGAGCCGTGCCCGACACCAAGACCGGGAAGCCGCCGCCGGAGATTGCCGTGCCGGCGCCCTCGGACGCCACGCGCTTGGCGGCTGGAGTCGCCGTTCAGCCCGGCCGCGCGCGTTTGGGCGAAGAAGTCACGGTGTATGTAAAAGTGCGGCTGGCGCCGGGCTTCCACATCTACGGCCTGGACGACGGCGGTAACAGCAATAATGTGCCGACTTCGATCAGCGTCGCGCTCTCGCAGGTTCTCGAGTCGGGGAGCGCGTGGCGCGGCCCGAAGCCGAAGGCGCAGGATGACGGCTCGCGAATTCTCACCGGTGATGTGCTTTTTGAGCGCCGATTCCTGGTGCGGGCACAGGCGCGTCCGGGCCGTTATGTCGTGCCGGTGAAAGTCAGTCTTCAGGTGTGCAACGAGGCGGCGTGCTGGCCGCCCGAAACAATTGCTTTGGAAGCCGGGCTGGAGGTGGTAGATTCCCGCCCGTGAGCCTATGAAGCAGCCCCTCACCATCCTCGTGGGTTTTGCGCTCGCCGGATGGAGCTTCTGCGCGGCGCACGCCACCAACCTCGACAAACTGAGGGTGCTTTACGTCGGCGACGCGGGGACCTCCCGCGCCGGTGAGTTCGAAGGTTTTCTCCGGCAGAAAGTCGCTCAGGTCGCCGTAGGCTCGCGCGGGGCTTTCAAGCCCGCCGAGGCTGACAATTTTGACGTGGTACTCCTCGATTGGCCACAGTCGGAGCGGACGCGAGAGGAATGGAAGACCGGCCATGCACCGCTCGGAGAGCGCGGCCAATGGACCCAGCCCACCGTGTTGCTCGGCAGCGCCGGGCTGAACCTGGCCGTCGTCTGGAAAGTTCGCGGCGGGTCTGGGTGAACGTGCCTCACGCCTTTCGCGTACGGGTTACGCGACCACAGCATCTTCCGCGAGCCGTTTGTAATCGACACCAAGGCGGCGATCCAGCGTCCGACGCCGGCGGCGTTTCGCCCCCTGGAGACCAATGCCACGGTCGCCATGCTGCCCCTGGTGCGCGACACAAGTCGGCAGTGGCAGCCGGGCTGGTGCAGCTACACCGACGGGTTCGAGGACAATCCCGACATCGAGGTCTTCTGCGGCGGCGAGAATGAGAAGACGGCCCGCGGCGCGGCCTGCTGGCGGCAGGGCAACCTGCTGCATTTTGGCTTTGAGCAATCGCCGGCGGAGTTGAATGAAGCGGGCCAGCGGCTGTTGCTCAACTGCATCGCCTACATCAGCCGTTTCACCGAGGACCGCCCTATCGCCGTCACGCCCTCCGTCTTTGCCGGCCCGGTGGGCTATCCGCGCGCGTATCTGGACCGGCGCCTCGGACAGAACGGCGACGCGAGCGACGCGGCGTGGCTGCTCAGCGCTCAGTTGGTTGATCGGCTCCAAAAACAGAGCCGCGAGGAAGTCCGTCAGTGGTACGCGGCGCGGCGGGCATATCTCCATCCCGGCAACGGTTTGAAATTGGAAGTGGACGAGGACGCCCGCACGTTGGGGGCGTCGATTGACCGGGTGGAGTTTTTTGACAAGGTGATCGAGGCATTGCGCGCGGGCAGTGACCGGTCCGCGTGTGCCGCGCGTCTCCTGACGCGCTACGCGCCCGTGGAAGCGGCCCCAATCGACACGGCCGAGACTTGGGAGAAGTGGCTCAAGGAGAACCGCCCCTATTTGTTTTTTTCGGACGCGGGCGACTACCGGTGGTATGTGGATCCGCTGGGGAAGAAACGCGGTATTCCTTCAGGGAAACTGCGCGGCCCCGCTCGCGCGTCCAAGCCATAGTCCAAGAAACGATGATCACGTTGAGCAAACTGCGATACCGGCTGTTCTGGCCGCCCGGGCAACTGACTCGGCCTCGCAACCGGCCGACTCTCCGCTTGGCCCACCCGGTGGCCATCCAAGGTTGGACAGACCAGATCCGGCGCCGCGTCCACAAGCTCAAGCCGCTGCACGAGTAACGCGGTTGAAATGAAAAACCTCATCGACTGCTGCAAAAACTCCAAGCCGAAGGAGCGATTTCAGGGCACTTTGAGCAAGATTCGCCGAAATTCACGCCGGATTCAGGTAATACGCTCCACCGTCTTGACAGGGTGTGCGTGGATGAAGACCGGCTGCGGAAAATCGCGGCGGCGGTGTCCGGGAGCTTCGGCCATGAAGCTGCCAGACGAACGGTCTATTACCGTCCCGACAATTTCATTGCGGACATGAAGACACTGGCGGCACCCGCCCCGAAAGCCACCGCGGCGCCGGAGACACGCCGCGGCTATAGAATCAAGCGCTCGCTGCCGGCGCTCACGCCGGAGGAGCGGAAACAGCGAAAAGACGAAGCGGTCCGCACGATTGCGGAAACGATGCGCGGCAGGCGCTAGCCGGTCGGCGCAGCTTACGTTGCCATGAACCCGTGGTCTGTCGCATAGAACCTCATCCTGCGGTGCCAAGTCCCCCAATGGTCTTGACGCGATGATACGCCGCGGCCAATACGATGGCTGCGCACGCAACGATTAAGACGACGTTGCCGAACCCAAGAATGTCGAGCCCGATTCCGAGAATGAGCGGCGCCGTAAGATCACCCAGCGTAACGATAACTTCGAAGGCGCTGCCACGCTGACCGTATGTCTCCGCCGGACCGAGGGTGGTGATCAGGCTGTTCTGGACAACCGAGAACAGTTCCAGGACAACTCCAAGGATGAAACTGGCGACCAGTTTGAATGTATACTGCGGAACAATTGCGAGGCTGGCTGTCACGAGCGCCACCGCCACAAGGCCGCCG
>JAJXZI010000288.1 GCA_021780115.1 bacterium
CAGCTTGCCGGGCAGTTGGCGCTGGAGGTGTTTCAGGAACTCGATGACTTGCGGACTTTTGATGGCCCCCGGGTAAAACTGGAAATAGAAATTCCCGACCGTGATCCCGCCGATGACCGAAAGCTGCTTCCAGTTGAAGTCCAATTCCAGCACCGGGGTCTTCCCGCGCGGGGCCCAGGTGCGCACCCGGTGGGGTTTCTGGCTCAGGCCACTTTCATCAATGCAGACAATGATCCGGTCTTCGTTCAGGGCTTTTTTTAAGGCGCGGCCAGATTCCCTGTTTCCAGCGCCGGATGGCCGCCTTGTCGCGCTGGAGGGCACGGGTGGTGGGCCGCTGGCAACTCCAGCCGATTTGGCCGAGCAACCGTCCCACATGGTCGGGGGGGTATGCGAGGCCGAAGCGGGCCTGGATGACTTGGGCGACCCGCTGGGTGGTCCACAGTTCGGTGGGGAAACCCTGTTCGCCCGGCCCGGCCTTGAGCGCGCGTTTGAGAATCGGCAAATCCCGCGGCCGCAGGCGAGGTGGTCGGCCGGCTTTGGAAGTCTTCTTGAGCGCGGATTTGCCGCCCTTTTCCCAGGCCTTGTGCCAGCGGCTGGCCGACTGGCAGGAGACCCCGAGATGGCGCGCCACTTCGGCGGGAGCCAGTCCTTTATCGAACCGGGTGGCGGCTTTCAGTCGCCGCCGTGGCAGTGCGTTAAAATCGCGTTTTTGTCCTTTGGGAAATCCCATGCCAGATCAGACAGCACCCCCTCAAATACGTTCACTATATTATGCAGGAGTCAATAGGGCACGTTTACGGTCTGGGTCGTAAAAAAGTCGCCCAGCGAGCTGGTGCCGTTGATCGTGAGGGTCTGCTGCCCCGAGGGCACGTTCTTGAACTGGAGCGTGCATTTCTTGCTCGCGCCCGGCTTGATCGCGCCATAGACCAGCGGCAGCGCCGACTTGGTGTTCACCCCGCCCAGACTAGCGGCAGTCACGGTCACGTTGTAGGCGGTAGCCGTCGTGCTCGGATTGCTGATCTGCACCGTGACGGTGATGTTCGGGCTTTTGGGGCTGGGGGAGGACACGGTCACGCCCGAAATAGTCAGGGCGGAAGCCGGGGCCGTCAGATTCCACGTGGCGGGGAGGATGACGCTATTGTCAGAGGACAACTCTCCGCCGCCGACTGCAAGCCCGGAGTCGTTGAGGGCTAACGGAATCCCCATGTCAGTGCCGGACGGAGGCGCAAGTTCTACAATACCCGTGCCGGCGCTCCAGCCAAAGCCAGTAACGGTCACGGAGGGGTTGTAGGTGAAGGCAAATCCCGCGACCTGCCCGCTATTGTTGATGACCCCGATGGCCTCATATAACTCGCTGCCGGCCGGGAGGAGGCTGTTTATCGGAATCTGCGTCCAGTTGCCGGATTGCCAGACCCAGGGCACGAGGGAGGTTGCATCGGTCATGCTGTCGTAGGCCAAGACGCCCACGAGTGCCTGCCCCTGATCGTTCACACTCATGATCCAATACGGGGTATTGGTGATGGAGCCATCGGCGCTGGTCCAGGGTGTCGAATCCACAGGCGTGGTGATCGCGGTGTTCGCGTCGTAAAGGAAAAGACCGTCGTTGTGCATATACCCGACCACCCCGTTCGGGCTGACCGCGAAAGCCGTGTCTTCTGGTCCGCCCGTGAGGGAGGTGATGACGATGTCGCCCGAACTGGTCTTCTGCCAAAGCACCACTCCTTCGTCCTCAACGTCCCAATAAACAGTTCCGGCCACCCGGCCATCGGAGCTAAGGAGTCCGTTGCCAAAAAAAAGACCTATTCCGCCTGCATGGATTGGGGTGCCGTCTGACAGCGCGATCTTCGTCTTGACGCCGTTCTCCCAGAGGAAATAGGGATAAGAACCGCCGTCGCCATTGTTGCAAAGGATCTGTCCCTGGGCGTTGATGGCCACCGCGGCGCTCCCGGTTTGACCTTCGAGAACGCCGAGGTCGGTGGCGGTGTAACTGCCGTCGGCATTGGGCGTCCAGGCGGTCGCGTGCCAGATATAGAGGTCGGCCGCACTCGCGCAGTGGCCCACAACCACGCCGCTGTCGTTGATCGCGTTGGCCTCCGCCGATCCGTAGCCGGCCAGTAGCGGCAGGACGACCGGCGTGCCATCCGCCTTCCACACGCACGCGGCGGCCGGCAATCCGTTCGTGTCCATGCCCCATCCAGCCGCTTGCCCGCTGGCGTTGACCGCATACGCGAGGCCGGCCGGGTAGCCGGAGGGCAGGGGCAGGGCGTTTGCCGGGATGCCCGCGGCGCAAGGCCGCGTCACGGCGAGTGTGAGGAGTGTCGCCAAGGCGATAGTCCACGTTATTGTTTTAGTTTTCAGTTTCATTTGCGTTTGCCTTTCTTTTGTTTCGTGTTCGTCACAGGCCGCTCCGGTTGACTGTCGTGCTGCCACGTCTGGAACAGTCGGAGGGACGGGCAGAAATATGTTTCTCCTGGATTCAGCTTGCTCGCGAAACACCAGCGTCGAAAAAGACGATAAGGAGAGCGGTCCATTCACCGTTTCCTCGCGGTGGAGGGTTGTGCCGCGCCGGGGAGAGCAAGAGGGGGCTGCGTATTGTTTCAGGAGGTTTTGCATGGGTTCGCTTCGGATTCAAAGGCGGCTGCGGTGGTCCGGCCGAGTGTGGTTTGCCGAAGGCGGGGGCGGCAGGGCATCCGGCATGGCGGCGCTCTCTTGTGCGGACTCCAAGAGAATTTGTGGCAACTCGTGGAGGTCTTCCTTGAGCACATAGGCGCCGGCGCCGGCCCGGGCCGCCTCGGCACGCAACTCGGCATCGTCATATTGCGTGACGATGGCGACGCGGACTTCCGGGAAACGGCCTTTGATGGCGGCGGTGGCGCGGAGGCCGTCCACGGGCTTCATGCGCACGTCCATCAGCACCCAATCGGGCCGCTCCGTGGCGCAGATGGCGATGGCCTCCCCGCCGTCGCCGGCCTCGGAAACCTTGCCGGCCAGGCCCGCCAAGATTTCCTTGATCGCCCGGCGCATGCGCGCGTCGTCGTCCACAATCAGAATCTTCTGCATGCAACTCCCATTTCTCTCCCAAAACAGATAATCTGTGAATACGAGTGAACACGCAGAACCGGCTACGGGTGAATACGTAGAGAAAGCCCCCGAGGGCTGAAGACCGAAATCTGATTCAGAAGTCCGCCGGGCCGCGGCTACAACTGGGCCTTGTGATCGAAAGCGAAGCGGAGCAGGCTGTGAGTGCCGCTCAACTCCAGTTTATGGGAGATGTTCTGCCGGTGGGTCTCCACGGTGCGGGGACTGCATTCCAACAGTTCGGCGATTTCCTTGCTGGTGCGGTCTTCGGCGATCAGTTGGAGGATTTGCCGTTCGGCGGCGGTCAGCCGGCTCAGGCCGACCTTTTGTTCGCGCAAGGCCTCCCAGGCGGCATTGCGCCGCAGCAGGGCCGTCGAGAGGGCCGGGCAGATAAAGCCGTTGCCGCCGGCCACGCGATGAATGGCGGCGAGCAGTTCGGCAATGGCGTTCTCTTTGAGCAGATACCCTTTGACCCCCAGGTTCAAGGCTTCATGGAGCAACCCCTCCTCGGGGTCCATCGTAAGGATGATCAACTCGACGGGCAGGCGGTGCTGCATAACCAGGCCGGCGAGTTGGATGCCGTTGCGCCTGGGCATGTGGATGTCCAGCACGGCCACCGTTGGCTGGAGTTCGCGGATCAACTGCCAGGCCTGCTCGCCATCGTCCGCCTCACCGATCAGGCGCAGCGTGGCGTCGCCGGCAATGACGTCGCGCAAGCCCCGGCGAAAGATGGGGTGGTCGTCGGCGAACAACAAGCTGATGGAACGGGTCGAAGGCATGGCAAAGAATGGTGGACCGGATGGCGCTTGTTAGGTGGGGGAGCAATTGGTGGGGGAAGCTTGGGGCTTCAGATTGGAACAGGGCACGTCCACGATCAGCCGTGTGCCGTGATCGGGCCGCGACTGGATGTCTGCTCTTCCCCCCATGATTTTGGCGCGCTCGGCAATTTCGCGCAGGCCGATCCCGCGCTGGCCCGGCGCGGCGGTTGGCAGGCGGCTGAGATCAAAACCGCAGCCATTGTCCTCCACCAGCAGGCGGATCCGGGCGCGCTCCATGGTCAGGGTGACCTTGACCGCCGACGCGCGGGCATGTTTGAGGACGTTATTCAAGGCTTCCTGGACAATCCGAAACAGGTTGACTTCAAAGGCGTCCGGCAGCAGACCCTCCACCTCCGCCAGATTGACGGCCAGGGAAAACCCCGACGCGTGCGCGGCCTTGTCGGCACACGCCCGGATAGCCTTGGTGAATCCCAGTTCATCGAGCAGCCCCGGACGGAGATTATGCACCATGCGCCGGGTTTGTTGCAAAGCCTGTTTGGCGGTCTGGGCGATCTCGTTCAACCCTGTCACTGTGGCCGGAGGATTCGCCGGTTGGCCCAGACTCAACTGCGCCTGGCTGGTGATGACCAACAAGTCCTGCCCCAACTGGTCGTGCAACTCGCCGGCGATGCGGCGCCGCTCATCTTCCCGATCGGTAATCAATTGCCCGGCAAGGTTGAGAGCGGTGGCCTCGGCGCGGCGTCGCCTCGCGCGTTGAAGAAGCAAACCCATGATCGTCGCCCCCTCCAGTATCATGATGCCCAGTGCGCCCACAATAACCCAGTGATAGCGCTCCCAGGTGGAAGGCCGCCGGAAACGCACGATGCTGCCGGGCGGCAACTGGCTCTCGCGGACGTGCCAGCGCTGCAACTGGCGCCAGTCAAACGCAGGCGGACCGGGTTTGAGCACCACGGGCGGGATCTTCCCGGCCGGTTCTCCACCCAACACGCGCGCCGCCAGCCGGCCGGCCTCCTGACCGATGGATTCGCTAGAGATGAGTCGGCCGCCAATGATTCCATGGCCGAGTTGGTCTTCAAACACGCCAAATACGGGGGCATTGGCCACGGCACAAATCCGGTCCAGCGCTCTCGTCTGTTCATGAGGCACTCCCGCGGCATCCACCCAAAAGATCCAATACGCTAGGACGGATCGAGGCGGCAAGGTTGCGACACGACGGCAGATCTCAGGGAAGGACAAGGTGTTGAGCGGAACCAAATGACCGCTGTGGTTGAGTGCTGTCCAGGTTCGCTGGCACTCGGCCAACCAGAACCGTTCGAGCGTCGAGTTCCCTATCACCATCACGACATTCGTTGTGGCCGGGAATAGTTCGAATATCGGATCAAAACAGGTGCGCGCGATGCCAATTTGGACGGTTACGGCCGTCTCATTTGAATTGAGGTGCGGCGTTTGTAATATCCGGTCTTCGATCCCGGCGATTACCACCGGGGTGGATGGAAACAAGGACTGCCAATACCGCCACCAAAACCGTGCCGCCTCAGCCCCAACAGGAACGACCAGATCCGGCGGCCGCCCGGCATATTGCGCGAGTAAATAGTTTGTCATCGCCGCCTCCGACTGAGGGTCGGTGGCCAGCGCCGTATCCAAGTTGACTTCGTGAAACTGTACCGGCCTCGACGATTCTTCAGCTAGTTCCGTGGTGAATGTCGGCGTGATTGTGTCCCAAGGGGCCATGTCGCAGTTAAAGGACTCCAAGAGCAGCACGTGCTTCGGCGCGTTCGTGGCCGCGCCGCCAGTGACTGTCGGTTGAGACAACAGCAGCAGCAGTAGCAGGCCTGCCGCCTGTATTGGCAGGCGGCCGCGTTTGCGAGGCTTAGGCAGCTTGGGTTGGAGATATGCCCACCGGGCGTTCGTCAGATCGGAGTCGTAGATAGCGGTTGTCACCGCCCGACGGCGGCTGCGCCGAGAGGGTGGCCACACCTGCCGTCCGCTCATGTCCAGAGCATTCTTCACGATTGTCTTCACGATTGTGCGCACTTTCTTCAGCCCACCATCCGGGTTCCCATCCCAACGGTCGCACTTGGATTGTCAGACACGCTCTTAAAATTCAAGAGCATTGCCGTGCATGAGGACATCGACAGGCCTGGGCGCAAAGACCGCAATCGCCTGACCAACGCTTACGACAAACAATTCACCTCCCTCGATGAGTTCAAGCAGAATGCCCTGTCGTACCTGGAGCGGGAAGCAGCCCAATGAAGCTGATCCGAGGCAGAAGGCTGTCGCCTCGTTGAAAGAGATACACCAGCTTCAGTAGTGGGCGCTCGGGCTGGTGGACGCCCGCCCGGAACAGCAAAAGAAAGGGGCCGACCACGGCGTAGACGGCAAGATCCTCTTCCGCGACGACCCGAAATCCGTGAAGCCGGAGACGGTCATCGTGCCGGTCAAAGGCGGCAAGGCCGGCGTGGAGCACGTCCGCGACTTGCGCGGCGTGCTGGACCGCGAGCGGGCCGCGATGGGCGTGCTCATCACCCTCCAGCCGCCGACCAAGCCGATGGAAGTCGAGGCCGC
>JAJXZI010000310.1 GCA_021780115.1 bacterium
GAACAACTCAATCTCGCCTTTGAGAATTTTGATGGTGGTGGCGTTGCGGGATGGGTTGCGCAACTTGACCTCGGCCTTGAGCGATCCACTGGAGCGTCCCGAATTGAAGGGGAGCGCGGATGATCCGTTCTCTTCCTTCAAGATGAGGTTGCGGCCAACTTCGTCGGTGGCCTCACTGAGGCGAACCTGCCGCACGCTGTCGGCATCCGCCGCCGCGTCGCCGGTGAGCAGCAATTCGACTTTGCATTCGGAATTGAAGGTCCCCGTTGTGCGATGGTCGGTCACTTCGCCAACGCCGACTTGCATGGGGGTGGGCGGCTTATCGCCGCTCTCCGCGGCCACGCCCATCGGCAGAGCGAGGAAAATGCCGAGGCAGATTGGGTTGAGTTGCTCACGTGTTTTCATGTTGGTTTTGCTTCCTCCGCACCCCTGCCGCGACTTTGAGCCGCAGCGCGTTGAGGCGGATGAAACCGGTCGCATCGTCCTGGTTGTACGCCCTGGTCGGGTCGGCTTCCATCGTGGCAATGGCGGGATTGTAGAGGCTCACCGGACTCTTGCGGCCAGCGACCATGATGTTGCCTTTGTAGAGCTTCACACGGACGGTGCCGGTCACGTTCTTCTGGCTCTCGGTCACGAGCGCCTGCAACGCCAGCCGCTCCGGCGCGAACCAATAGCCGTAATACACCAACTCCGCGTAACGCGGGATGAGCGAGTCGCGCAGGTGCATGACTTCGCGGTCCATCGTGAGCGTTTCCATCTGCCGGTGCGCGAAGTGCAGGATCGCGCCGCCGGGGGTTTCGTAAACGCCACGGCTCTTCATGCCGACGTAGCGGTTCTCGACCATGTCCACGCGGCCGACGCCGTGTTTGCCGCCGAGCTTGTTGAGCGCCTGCATCACGCCAAGCGGGATCAGCGCCTTGCCGTTCACGGCGACGCAGTTGCCTTGCTCGAAATCGAGCGTGACGTATTCCGGCTTGTCCGGCGCGTCTTCCGGCGCGACGGAGAGCTTGAACATGTCCTTGTTCGACGGGGCAAAGGCGTCCATCCAGGGGTCTTCGAGGATCCCGGCCTCGAAGGAGATGTGCAGGAGGTTGCGGTCCATCGAATACGGCTTCTTGGCGCTGGCCTGCACGGGGATCTTCTTCTGGGCGCAATATGCGATCATCTCGGCACGGCCGGGGAATTGGTCGCGGAACGAGGCGTCGCGCCACGGGGCGATGACCTGCAAGTCGGGCGCGAGCGCGGCGGCGGTCAACTCGAAGCGGACCTGGTCGTTGCCCTTGCCAGTGGCGCCGTGGGCCAGCGCGTCGGCCTTCTCCAGGCGGGCGACCTCGATCATGCCTTTGGCGATGAGCGGGCGGGCGATGCTGGTGCCCAGGAGATACTGGCCTTCATAGACCGCGCCCGCCTGCATCATCGGGTAAATGAAGTCGCGGGCGAATTCCTTCTGGAGATCCAGGATGTGGCACTTCGACGCGCCGGTCTTCCGGGCCTTCGCGTCGAGACCCTTCAATTCCTCCTCCTGACCGATGTTGGCGCAAAAGGCGATGATCTCAGCCTGATACTTCTCTTTGAGCCAGGACAAAATGACCGACGTGTCGAGCCCGCCCGAATACGCTAAAACGATTTTCATGGCAGGCACGTTAAAGGCGGAGGCCGCGGCGGCAAAGGCAAATCCGAAAGCGGACGCCCCGCCCCGGCGCGCACGGGAGATCGCTCGCCCGTCGAATCCGACATCATCCGTGTGACGCCGGTGCCGGCCGCCCGGCGGCAGGCTGCGGCTGGATTCCTGTTCGGAGCGCGGCCCCGGGCTCAACTCCCTGGCGCGGCGGGTTGGGCTGGGCCGGGGGTCCGGCAAGGCTCGACATGCACGAGCACGTCGCTCACGGCCGGCAGATCACGCCGGACGTTGTCCTTGACCTGGTGGGCGATTTCGTGCGACCGGAGCACCGTCATCTGCGGATCCACCTCCACGTGCATATCGACCAAGTACTCGAAGCCCATCTTGCGGACGATGCACTTCTCGACGCCCCTGACGCCCGCGGTGGCCGCCGCGCTGCGACGGATGCGCTCGGTGATTTCCGGTCCGGGGGCGGCGTCCATCAACTCATCCAGCGCCGGCCGCAACAGCCGCCAACCGTTCCAAGCGATGATGCCGGCCGCCACAATCGCCGCCACGTCGTCCGCGCCTTCGTAACCCCGGCCGCCGATGAGTGCGACGCCGATGCCAATGCCGGCGGCCAGCGAGGTGATGGCGTCGCTGCGATGATGCCAGGCGTCGCTGCGCACGGCGAGGCTCCCCACCTCGCGCCCCACACCCAGGACGAAACGGAACAGGGCTTCCTTGATGACGATAACCGCCACGAGCACCGCCAGCGTGAAGGGCGCCGGGGCGAGGTGGACGGGGGCGAGGATTTCCTGGACCGATTGGAGAGCGATCCAGACCGCCGCCAACAGGAGCATGGTGGCCACGATCGCCGAAGCGATGGGCTCGGCTTTGCCGTGGCCGTACGGATGATTGGCATCGGGCGGCGCACCGGCCACGACCAGCCCGCGCCAGACGATCACCGAACTGAAGATGTCGGCCAGGGACTCGACGGCGTCCGCGACCAACGCGTGAGAATGGCCGAGGAGGCCGGCGGCCATCTTACCGCCCGCCAGGACCAGATTGACGGCCATGCCGAGGAAGGTGGCCCGCAACCCTAGCTCGAGTCGTCTCGATGCCACGCGCCAACTGAAGCAGAACGGCCCCGCCGTGGAAACAGCAATCCACCACCGGGCGGAACGCGCGGCCGGCTCAAGCCGCGACGGTTCCGCGAACGGGGCGCATCATCACTTCGACCCCAGCAGGTGGCAGAACATGGCGTCGCGGAGCTTCGGCTCGAACCAGGTGCTCTTGGGGGGCATGAGGCCGCCGGCGTCGGCGATCGTCATCAAGTCTTCCATGCTCGTCGGGTGGAGTGAAAAGGCACAGGCGCATTCGCCACTGTTCACGAGCCGTTCCAACTCCGCCGGGCCACGGATGCCGCCGACGAAATGGATCCGCTGACTGGTGCGCGGATCGGCGATGTCGAAGAGCGGTCCGAGGATGAGATTCTGCAGGAGCGTCACGTCGAGGTTCTCCCCCGGGTTGGTCGCGCCGGAGTTGGGCTTCCGGAATTCCAGCGCGTGCCACCGGCCGCCCAGGTAGAGACCAAGTTCACGCGGCCGGGACGGCTGCGGTGCGCCGTTGGCGCGGAGGGCGGCGATGGCGCCGAGCTTCTGCAGCAGCGCCTCCGGTGTCAGTCCGTTGAGGTCTTTCAACACCCGGTGGTACGGCAGAATCTGCAACTGATTGTGCGGAAAAATCACCGCCAGAAAATTCGCGCTGCCGCCGGTGCCGTGGCGCTTCTGGTAAATGCGCGCCGCCGCCGCCGTGCGATGATGGCCGTCCGCCACGTAGAGCGACGGGACGCGCTCAAATTCAGCCTGGAAGCGCTGGATCGTCGGCGCGTCGGCAATCGTCCACGAGGTGTGGCGGACACCGTCATGGGCCGTGAAGTCCACGTCCGGGGCGCCGGCGATCTTCTCCGCCACCATCTCGTCGAGCGCCGGCGCGGCCCGATAGGCCAGGAAAGCGGGGCCGGTCTGCGCGTTGAGCGCCTCGACGTGGCGGACGCGGTCGTCTTCCTTGTCCGGCCGGGTCAACTCGTGCTTCTTGATGAGGCCCAGCAGGTATTCTTCGCAACTGGCGGTCGCGACCAGGCCGACCTGCGCGTGGCGCCCCATCACCTGCCGGTACAGGTAGAACGCCGGCTCCCGGTCCGGTCGCAGCGCGCCCTGCGTGATGAGGCGGGCAAAGTTCTCCCGTCCTTGGGCATAGACCGCCGGCGCGTGGGGATCGACCCCTACCGGCAAATCAACCTCCGGTTTGCTGACGTGGAAGAAGCTCAACGGATTGCCGCCCGCGAGCACGCGGGCCTCGGCGGACGAAAGCGTGTCGTACGGCAGTTCGCAGATCCGCGCCGCCAGGTCCGGTCGCGGCCGCAACGCGGCAAAAGGTTTGATGGTTGCCATAATGGACCGCGAAAAATAGGAACCACTCGCTGGGAACGCACGCGGATTCTTGGGCCGGCGCCGCGCGCTTGGTGGACCGGAGGCTCGTCTCAGGCCGCCATCAGGAAGTCGCGGCCCTCGGCAAAGCCGTGGGCACGCAAGCAGGCGCGGGCCAGTTCCCGCGCGCCGCGTTTGGCGACGTAGCCAAGCACGAAGACTTCTTCCGCCGACGGCAGTTCCTTCGGCGCGATCACCGGCCGACCGCTGAATTGCCGTCCCTGCTTGCGCGGGTCGATGTCGAGGTAGCCGGCCAGCGTCACGCCCTGCGCGACCAGGTGCTCCGCGCGCTTGCGGGTCGGACGACCCGCTCCCCAGACGAGGACGCGGCGGGACGGCGGGACGTGCCGACGCAGCCAGTGCGCCAAATAAACCGCCTTGCAACGATAGAACGCCTCGGTGTCGTAGCGCGCCTCGGTGCGGGACAACCGCGCCGGCGCGTCGTGCCAGGTAAGGAGCACCCGCGGCACTTTGGCCATGCGGATGCCGGCGTCGAGCCAGCGCAGCCACAGTTCGTAGTCTTCGGGGAAGTCACCGTCACGGTAGCCGCCGTGCCGCTCCACCAACTCGCGTCGGAACATCACCGACGGGTGCGCGAACGGAGATTCGACGAAGCGATTGAGCGCAATGTCTTCCGGCTCGATCAAGCCGTTCATCCAATCCACGTGGAGCGCGTAGCCGCCGGCCTGCGTCCGGTCGCCGCCGAATTCCACCAGCGAACCGGCCACGCCGACGTCGGGACGTTGGTTGAGGAACGCCACCTGGCGGGCGAATCGCTCGCCGTGCGCCTCGTCATCCGCGTCCATCCGGGCGATCAGGCGGCCGCGGGCCTCCGCCAGGCCCGCGTTGAGCGCCGTGACGATGCCCGCGTGAGGGCGTGCCAGCAGGCGCAAGCGGGTCTCCTGGCGGGTCAGCGCCGCCAGCAGTTCCCGCGTGCCGTCGGTGGAACCGTCGTCCACGGCGATGATTTCCCAGTCGGCCCGCGTTTGTTGGCGGATGCTTTGAACCGCGCGCGCCACGGTGGACGCGGCGTTGAAGACTGGCAGGAGGACGCTGACCAAGGGCGTGGAGCGCACGAAGCCATTTGAACCAGGACACCCCGTCCCACTCAAGGCGGGAGTTGCCGGCGCTCGCGGCCGGCGGCGGCGCGATTCGTTTTTGACTTCGGGAATTCTATGCGCCACTTTCCGAGCGTTTTCTCTGGAAGAACGGCCGGGCCGCGGGTGAAGCCACGCTCGTCTTGCGGAGAGTTGTTATGGGCAAGGCATTGATCATCGCCGAGAAACCGTCCGTCGCCAGCGACATCGCCAAGGCGCTGGGCGGCTTCAAAAGGCAGGACGATTACTTCGAGAGCGACCAGTACGTGCTCTCGTCGGCCGTCGGCCATTTGCTGGAGCTGGCCGTGCCCGAACAGTTCGAGGTCCAGCGGGGAAAATGGACGTTCGCCCACCTGCCGGTCATCCCGCCGCATTTCGATCTCAAGCCCATTGAGAAGGCCGCGCCGCGGCTGCGGCTGCTGGAGAAGCTCATCAAACGCAAGGACGTCGAGGCGCTGATCAACGCCTGCGACGCCGGACGCGAAGGCGAGTTGATTTTCCGCTACATCGCGCGCCACGCCCGGACGGACAAGCCCGTCCAGCGGCTCTGGCTCCAGTCGATGACGCCCGCCGCCATCCGCGAAGGCTTCGCGCACCTGCGCACCGACGAGCAGATGCGGCCGCTGGCCGACGCCGCGGTCTGCCGCAGCGAGTCCGACTGGCTGGTGGGCATCAACGCCACCCGCGCCATGACCGCCTTCAACTCCAAGGGCGGCGGATTCTTCCTCACCACCGTCGGCCGCGTGCAAACGCCCACGCTGGCGATCCTGGTCGAGCGCGAGCAGCGGATCAAGACGTTCGCGCCGCGCGATTACTGGGAAGTCCACGGCACGTTCGCCGCGAAGTCAGGCGAATACGGCGGGCGGTGGTTCGAGGAGAAATTCGAGAAAAAAGACGGCGACGCTGAACTCAAGCCGGAGCGGCTCTGGGACCGCGCGCAGGCGGAAGCGCTCCGGGAGAAGTGCCTCGGCCAGCCGGGCCTTGTCACGGAGGAAAGCAAGCCGACGACGCAGCTTTCGCCGCCGCTCTACGACTTGACGCTGCTCCAGCGCGAGGCGAACGCGCGCTTCGGCTTCTCCGCCAAAAATACGCTGGGGCTGGCCCAGGCGCTTTACGAGAAGCACAAGGTCCTCACCTATCCGCGCACGGACTCCCGCGCCCTGCCGGAGGATTACCTCGGCACGGTCAAGACGACG
>JAJXZI010000045.1 GCA_021780115.1 bacterium
GCGTTGTCCGTGACCGGGCCGTAGCTGTCCACGGCGATGGTGACCGGTCCCATGCCGAGGAAGCCGAACGCCACCAGGCCGAAGGCGAAGATCGGCGCGGCAAACTTGAACGCGTCGGGCATCAGGGCCACGATGGGCGAGCCGGAGTAGGTGGCGAGGAGAACACTCAGGAACATGAGCAGGAGGATGACCAGGCCCATCCAGAAGGCGGAGAAGTTGCCCGCGACGAAACCGGAGAGGATGTTCAAGGACGCCCCGCCGTGCTTCGAGCAATTGGTGACTTCGCGGACGTGGCGCGAGGTGGTGCTGACGAAAATCTTCGTGAATTCCGGAATCAACGCCCCGGCGACCGTGCCGCAGGAGATGATGGCGGAGAGCACCAGCCAGAGTTGGCTATCGAGGCCGGGCTGCTTCGCAAGCATCAACCAGCTTGCGCCGAAAGTGATTAAAATTGAAACTCCAGACGTAATCCAAACGAGGTGCGTCAACGGCGCTTCAAAATCAAAGTCCTTTTGGTGGCCGTACTTGGCCTTGCTGAAAACCTCGTTCACGAAATAGGACACCAGCGAGGTCACGATCATCAGCGCCCGCATGGTGAACAGCCAGATGATGAGAGTCGCGCAGACGTCGGTGCTGGCCGCCAGCGCCAGCGCGAGGAACGCGATCAACGCCACGCCCGTCACCCCGTAGGTTTCAAAGCCGTCCGCCGTCGGCCCGACCGAGTCGCCCGCGTTGTCGCCGGTGCAGTCGGCGATCACGCCGGGATTCTTCGGGTCGTCTTCGGGCAGCTTGAAGACAATCTTCATCAGGTCGGAGCCGATGTCGGCGATCTTGGTGAAGATGCCGCCGCAAATACGCAAGGCGGAGGCACCCAGCGATTCGCCGATGGCGAACCCGATGAAGCAGGGGCCGGCGAGATCCTTGAGGAAGACGAGGATGCAGATCATGAAGAACAACTCCACGCAGACCAGCAACAGGCCGACGCTCATGCCGGAGCGCAACGGGATGCCGAGCGTGGCGAAGGGATTGCCCTTCAGTGCCGAGAAGGCGGTGCGCGAATTGGAGACGGTATTGATGCGGATGCCGAACCAGGCGACGCCGTAGGACCCGAGAATGCCGAGAATCGAGGCGAGCAGCACCACGATGACGTCGCCGATCCCTTTGCCTTCGAGCACCTTGAAGTAAAAGAAAATGCAGGCGGCGATCAAAATCCAAAGGATCGCGAGGAACTTGCCCTGCTGGAAGAGATACGTCTTGCAGGTTTCCCAAATCGTGTTGGAGACGTTGCCCATGCACTCGTGGACCGGCAGGGCCTTGGTTTGCTTGTATTGCACCAGGCCGAAGATGGCACCGATCGCGCACATCACGATCCCGAAGTACATCAGCGCCACGCCGCTGACCCCGCCCAAGCCGTCGAATTTTACCTGCGTCAGGTCGGGGATTTTGATGTCGGCCTCGCCGGCGAACGCGCCGGCGGAAGCGCCGATCAAGGCGAGCAGGAGCGCGCCTCTGAAAAGGAGTCGGTTGTTTCGCATAGTCTTTATTGGCGCAGACTAATGCCAGAAAAACGACGGTCGTGCCAAGCGTTTTTTGGCAATTACCAATCCTGCCTTGGGTGGTCTCGAATCGAGCCGGGGCCAGGCGCGGCTGGTTCGCGCCCCAGCGCCAGCGGCGTGTGCGGCCCAACTTGGGAATTCGTGTGCCGCGTCAGAACGCCAGCGCGGCTCCCGGCCCCGACTGCGGAGACGACATTGCCAACCGACAAGCGGATCACCGTGCTGGGAGCAGAAGGACGCGATCCACCCAGACCGATTTGGCGGCGCCGTCTGCGGCAGGCGCCACATAGATCTCGCAGCCAGGGTTCATCTCCGCCGTGCCGACCCAGTGCGAGCGATAGGCGTCGCCCGCCGCGCCGAGGTTCACGGTCACGCTCGCCAGCGACTTCCTCGACGTCTCGTCGTAAACGCCCGCGCTGAACACCGGCACGGTCGGCTTCGTGCCCGCCGCCGGCTCGACGCGCACCACGGCGTACACCCGCCAGCGACCGTGCCGCGCCTTCTCCGGCAGGCGGCCCGGCGGGATGACGAACGCCCATTCCTTGTGCGTGCCCGGCATCCAGACGGCCCGTCGATCCGACGCGGCCGGGTCGGGCCGGATTTCCGCCCATTCGCCGGGTTTCGCCAAGGCAGCCACGTTGTCCTGCAAATCGACTGCACCACGGAGGCTCATTCCCTTCAAATCCGGGGGCGGCAGTGCCTTCGCCAATCGCGGTGGTGGCGGCGGTCCGAGCGTGCCGGGCTTGTCCGGCCCCAAGTCAGTGATGAACTTCGCCACCGTCAGGCCGGATTCCCGGAGCGGATTCACCACGGTCCACGGCTTGCCGGGCACGCCTCGGGCGACTTCGGCGAATTCGCCGGCGGCGGACTCGCGCGATTCCGGCAACGGCCAGGCGCCGTTCTCCTCCCAGCAGTCGTAGCGGAGTCGCGGCCAGTCACGCAGGAAGGCCAGGCGCACCGGCAGATGTCCTTCGCGCACCCGCGCCAGTTTCTCCGGATCATCCGCCGCCGCCTTCTCGGCTTCCTGCCAAAGTCCCTCCCCCTGCGCCAGCACCTTGAACGCGCGAAACGGCGCGTTGGGCCGCGTGTAGCAGGCGAGGTAGAAACCCTTCGAGGTGCCATACATCAGGTCGAGGTAACGGCGGATCGGCCGGGCCGCGGCCTGGCCATAGTAGCCGTCGAGGAATTCCTGGATCAACGCGCGGTCGTCCTGCCGCGGGTTCCAGAGCAGTTGGGCCAGCACCCAGGCGCGCAACTCGCCCATCTCGCCGCCGAAGCCCTGATACGCCCCCTGCTCAAACACGCCACGCACGCCGTATTGCTGGAACAGGCGGATGTTCGCGCCGAGGGTGAACCAGTTGGGGTGCGGCAGCACGTAGTTCCCAAAGTCCGTCGTGTAATCCCAGATGTAGAGCCGATGGCAGATCTTCGACCAGCCCGCGAGGTCGCTCAGGAACGCGGCGTTCGACGGGTCGTCGAGCGGCGCGCGGAAGTTGCACTCGATTGAGCAGAGCCGCACGATCACGTTGGGCCGCGGGCGGAGCGTCTTCGGCGGATGGCGCGTGTATTGGTAGGCGAACGTGTCCACCGCCACGTTGGGGAACTCCGGCTCGATCTTCTCGGCGATGTAATTTACAAAGGCAATCACGCTTCCGGATGGACCGCCCTCGGCTTCGTCGATGGCCTTGCAGTTCGGGCACTGGCACGCGCCCTGGCAATCGTTCTGCGTGACGGAAATGATCCTGGCGTCCGGCGCCTCGCGCAGCCACTCCTTCACGCGGCCGACGACGAAGCCGCGCAACTCGGGGTTCGACAGGCAAAGCTGCGCGTTCTCGTGGGTGCGCTGGCCGTTGATGAGGCTGTACCACTCCGGATGCGTGGCAAAGTATTTCTCCGGCGGCACCAGCGGATAGAAGGTGTGGGCGAATCCCTTGTAGATAATGCAGCCGCCCAACTCGGCGGGAATCCGGGGCATCTCGCCGTTGGGACCGTTGCGCGCCTTCCACAGCGGATCAAATCCGGCGAACCAGTACGGCTCGCGGTATTCGAACGGCGGCTGGTAGCGCGCGTTCAGGTTGGGGATGCGCAGCGTGGCGCGCTGCGGAACGTTGGTGGCCCAAGGCGTCCACCAGCGCACGCCGCACTGCTCCTGCAGGAAGCGATCGACCGCGTAAAGCGTCCCGCGCGGCCGGCCGCCCGCCAGCAGCAACCGCTGGCCTTGGGTACGCATCACGAACTCCTCCGGCCCCAGTTTGTCCAGCGCGACGTCCGGGAACAGCGTCCGCGCCGCCGCGCCCGGCCCGATGATGATGGCGTTCTTCGGTACCGCGGAGATGTCGGTGGCGTCCTCGACCGCGAATTGCGCGCCGGTGATTAACCGGAGATGCTCGGCCAACTCCTTCGCCGCGGTCTGCTCCGACGCCGTCGCACCGGCTTGGCGGAGGATGACGCAGTGCGCCGTGCCCGATCCCGCGAGCGTCATGCCTGCCGGCAGCGAGCGGCAAGACGCACCAAACATCAAGGCGGCAGCGAGAAGTTTTGAGGTTGTTTTCATGTCGGAGTGCCAATGTGTGCGCCACCGGCCACCAGCGGCAAGCCAACATTTCTCCCGCCGCCACCTCACGCTCATCGCGTCGAACTGCCCGCCCGCCAAGACAATTTGCCCACCGTTTTCCTGCCATCGTTTTCAGTTACCACATTCCGTTCGTGACAGCCCGCTCCAACCCGGGTAAGAACGCCGGGATTTCCTATGAAATACTGGATCCAAATCGGCTTCGTCCTGGTCCTGACCGGAACGGTGAGCGCGGCGCACGCCGCCGGCGCGTTGCCGCGCAGCACTCCCGAGGCGCAGGGCGTTTCCTCCGCCGCGCTGCGCGAATTCGTGAACGCGCTCGATCGGCAGATTGACGGCATGCACAGCGTGATGGTCGTGCGCCACGGCCAGGTGATCGCCGCCGGTTGGTGGGCGCCTTACGACGCGGAACGCAATCAGGTGCTCTATTCGTTGAGCAAGAGCTTCACTTCGACGGCGGTGGGCTTCGCCGTTGCGGAGGGCAAGCTGAGTATTGACGACGAGGTGCTGAAGTTCTTTCCCGAGGACGCGCCGGCCAATCCGAGCAGCAACCTGAAGGCGATGCGCGTGCGGGATTTGCTGACCATGTCCACCGGCCACCAGGACGAGCCGCCCACCGCGCCGGACGCGATCTCGCCGAAGTCGTTTCTCGCCCAGCCCGTGCCGCATCTGCCGGGCACGCACTTCAAGTACAACACCGCCGCCACGTTCATGCTGTCGGCGATCGTCCAGAAGGTCACCGGCCAGACCGTGCTCGATTTTCTCCGGCCGCGCCTGTTCGCGCCGCTGGGCATCGAGCACCCGGTTTGGGACACGAACTTCCAGGGCATTTCGCTGGGCGGTTACGGCCTGCGCGTCCGCACGGAGGACATCGCCAAACTCGGCCAGCTTTACCTCCAAAAAGGCAAGTGGAATGGCCAGCAACTCCTCCCGGCCGAATGGGTGGCGATGGCCACGGCGAAGCAGACCTCGAACGGCAGCAATCCGCAGAGCGATTGGAACCAGGGCTACGGCTTTCAATTCTGGCGCTGCCGGCACAACGCCTTTCGCGGCGACGGCGCCTTCGGGCAGTATTGCCTGGTCATGCCGGACCAGGATGCGGTGGTGGCAATCACCAGCGGCGTCAAAGACATGCAGGCCGTGCTGAACGTGATTTGGGACAAGCTGCTGCCGGCCTTCCAACCTCAAGCCCTGCCACTGGACGCCGCCGCCAGCGCGCAACTCACGGACACGTTGGCGCGCCTCGAGGTCCGCCCCGCCCAAGGCGCGGCGACGTCTCCCCTCGCCGGCGAGGTTCTAAACCGCAAGTTTGTCTTTCCCGCCAACGATCAAAAGATCGAAGGCCTGGCGCTCTCATCGTCCGATTCCGGCAAGAACCTGACGCTCACGGCCCGGATGGACGGCAAAGACATGACGGTTCCGTGCGGCTATCACGAATGGAAGAAGGGACGGGCGCCGCTCCTGGGCGGCCCGCTGGCGCAATTTCCCGCCGAACCGACCGCCGGCACATTCGCGTGGCCGGCCGACGACACATGCCTGATCAAGCTCTGCGCCTACGAGACGCCCTACCAGACGACACTCACGCTGAAGCTCAACGGCGACCAGGTGACGTTAGACTCCGAAACCAACGTGGCCTTTGGTCCCACCAAGCGGCCGCAGTTGATTGGACGGGCGGAGTAAGTGGCGGGGGAAACCCTTGGCGGCCGCAGGCAAGGGCCGCGCTCCACCAACGTCTGGTGCATCGCCTGCAGGAGAACCGTTCCTCGTCGCCGGCGAGCCGCGGCAGCGAGGATTCATACGCCAGGTCGCCCGTCAACACCCGCTCCTCTATCAGGCAGCCGCGCTGATGCTCGTCCGCCGGCAACGTCCGAGGCGTTGATGCGCTCCGGCCGGAGCAGCAGCCAACGCCAGATCCCACACCGCGTTCGCATACTGTTTGAACTCGCTGGCTAGGGTCCAGGCCAACCTCATCATCTCGGCACCATTGCCGCGCATTGAACCACCCGCCGAAAGTGCGTTCCCCCCCAGCGTCTGGGCGACCCCTTGAAGCCTTGGACGTCGTCGCAACGGCGCACAATCTCCCGTCTCAATTGACCGAGGGGACGAAGTGGCTTCCCCCCAGTTGCCCAAGGCTCCCCGATAACCGCCGTCCGCCCCAAGGAGTTGCCGTCGTCCCTACCTACTCCCCCGCGCTTGGATCAAAGGCCGCGCCGCGGCGCGAGCGT
>JAJXZI010000301.1 GCA_021780115.1 bacterium
GTGCGGTGCGCCTCATCCGTCATCACGATGATGTCATCGCGGCTCGACAGCTTGGGAAACCGCTGGCCCTTCTCCGTTCTGAACTTCTGAATCAGCGTGAACACGTACCGGTGATCCTCGGTCAACAACTGCTTCAAATGCTCGGCGCTGTCGGCCCGCACGCGTTCTTCCGGCTCCGTGACCGCACCCACGCTGGCGAAGTTCTTGTAAAGCTGATCGTCCAGTTCGTTGCGGTCGGTGACGCCCACAAACGTCCAGTTGCCCGGTATCTTCCGCAGCACCTTCTGAGAGAAGAACACCATCGAGTAGCTCTTGCCGCTGCCCTGCGTCTGCCAAAAGACGCCGAGGCGAGTGTGCGTCTTACCCTCATCCCCGGCCCTTCTCCCAAGGGGAGAAGGGAGGTGGGCCGCGATGCGCTCCAAAACAACCTCCGGCTGCTGAAGCACAAGTTCGTTCGGGAAGCGGAGGACTTCCAAGCCTAAAGACTTGAGGTAGGTGTCCCGCTTGTGGTCTTTCTTCTGAACTGCGGCGGTGCTGTGAATCTCACCGTCAGTTTCGACGACCAGCTTAGCCTCGTGGCAGTAGAAATCCGTGAGGTAGTCGCCGAACTGGTGCTGACGCCGGAATTTCAATCCGCGAAAGCGCCGGGCGCGCAGCAGTTCCCACAGGACATCCTCCGCCGGGGTTTGCTTCTTGCGAAGCTCGCGCGCACGCTCGACGAGGCCAGAAAACTCAAAGCCTCCGCGGTACTGCAAGCCTTTCTCCCTCTCCCGCTGGGAGAGGGCCGGGGCGAGGGTCGCCATCAGGGCCCTGATGGCGTTGTTCACGCCGAGGTACTGGTGGTTCTTGGCCACGACCTTTCTGATCTTGCCTGCCCGTTCCTCGAACAGCGTGAAATTCTCCACCAAGTCCAGCAGCCGGGTCTTGTCGCACGTGCCCTTCACCAGTGTTTCCAAGCGGGGCGCACCCTCCCCCCGGCCTTCGGCCACCCCTCTCCCAATGGGAGAGGGGACGGGGGTGAGGGCCTGCGCGCCACTTGTCGCCGCGTGTGGTTCGCGCAAGTGCTTCCAATCGCAATAATGTTCCCACGCCGCCGTCACGCTGCCTAACCGGCCCTCGATGCCGTTGGAGACAAGGATCAGGCCGTTGTAAAAGAACAACTGCGGGATCGTCTGCTTGTAGTCCGTGATATTGTCTTTGAACGCTGCTTCCACGCGCTCCTTGATGGACTTGAACTCGCACACCACCAGCGGCAACCCGTTGACGAACGCCACCAAGTCCGGGCGGCGCTTGTACATCTCGCCCGTCACCCACAATTGCGACACCAGCAGGAAGTGATTGTTCGCCGGGGAATCCCAGTCCATGACCCGGATGCGCTCCGGCACCAACTCACCCTCCGGTTTGCGGATTTCCACCTTCACGCCGTTCTTGAGCAGCGCATAGACCTCCCGGTTGGCGGCAGCCAGTGACATCACGCTGCGGTCCCGCGTCAATTCGTTCACCGCCGCGTCAATCGCCTCCGACGGCGCTTTGGGGTTCAGCTTCTTCAGCGCCGGTAACAAGTGGCGCAACAGCACGACCTCGCCCGCGTGCTCCCGGCCTAAGCTGACCGCCCCCTCAACCCCTCCCCCTTCTCCCAATGGGAGAAGGGCCGGGGATGAGGGGTCAGCGCCACCAAAAACTTCGTGAAAGGCGCTGACTGTCTGCCAGCCCAGCCCCGCGAAAAGCTCAATGGCAGGTTGTTCGACCAACGCATCCTCGGTGTAGTCGTGGGCGCTCATTTCAACACGTAGCGTCCCGACTTCAACGTGCCCACGCGTTTCACCAGCCCGGCCTTCACCAGCGGACGCAGCAAATCCATCGCCCCTTGCTTGGAGACTTTCAGCGCCGCCCAGATTTCCGCCGGGGTCATCCCGCCGCTTTTGCCGAGCGCCTTCAACAACTGCTCTTGGCGTGGACGCAGCACCAGCCGCTCACGCGTCGCCGAGGCCGCAAACTGCCCCATCCGCTCCCACACCCGCTCCAGCGTTTGCTGCAATCCTTCCGCGCAGTATTCCAGCCACCGCGTCAGGTCGTCGCCCGCGTGCCGCACCGCGTCCAGTGCCGCGTAATAGCGCGACCGGTCTTCCCAATAAAACTCATCCACCGCGAAGATGTGGTGCGAATCGAAACCCCGCCGGTAAAGCTCCCACAACGCCAGCGCCCGGCCCGTGCGCCCGTTGCCGTCGGCGAACGGATGAATCGTCTCGAACCGATGATGCACGATGGCCGAACTCAACACCGGCGAAAGTCCCGGCGCGTCCTTGTTCCACCACTCCAGCAATTCAAACATCAACCCCGACACGTCCTCCGGTGGCGGCGGCACGAATTGGCCCACGCGCACCCGCATCGTCCGATAGCGCCCCGCCTCACCCTGATCCATCACTCTGCCCGCGATGATGGCGTGCAAGCGGAAGATGTCCTCATGCGTCAGCCGTTTCTTCCCCGCCTGTTTCTCGATGTGCCGCAGCGCGGCAAAATAATTCAGCACCTCGCGCCGCGCCCGCGTGGGCGCGGCCACCGTGGCCCCCTCCTCCAAGGCCCGGACTTCCTCCAACGTGAGCGGATTGTCCTCGATGGCCGTCGAACTGTGGGTGTTGCGTGCCCGCGTGTCCTTTTGCAGCGCCGGAATCCACGGCACTTGCACCGTGGCGTTCTGGATGCGCTCCCGCAGCGCGGCAATGCTCTCCGCCCGCG
Source organism: bacterium (assembly GCA_021780115.1). Taxonomy (GTDB): domain Bacteria; phylum Verrucomicrobiota; class Verrucomicrobiia; order Limisphaerales; family JAJXZI01; genus JAJXZI01. The sequence continues at coordinate 2,737 of JAJXZI010000301.1, forward strand.
TCAGCAGCGCCGGGCTGACGGTGAACTCCGGTTGGTAGCTCATGGAAACAAGTCTGCCCGTGCGTCAACCGTGGGTCAAGTGTCGGTCAAGTATCGGTCAAGTGCCCCAACCCGGCGGGAAGCTCGTCAGCCTGATTACGGCCACGCCGGACTCGAACGCACGCAGCGGTTACGACTGCGCGTCGCTCCCCGCGTTCAGATCGTCCGCGGAATCGCGCTGACCGTTCGCGTCGAAGAAAGCGCGGTCGAAACCGTCGTCCAGCTTGATGGCTTTGAACTGAACTTCCCCGGCGTCCTTGAACGTCTTGCAGAATCGGTGGAACGACTCCGTGTCGTCGGTGATGACAAACTCCGCATCTATCCTCGCCGCCTGCGCGATGATCTTGATGTCGTCCTTCAGTGCGTCCCGCTTGACGCCCGTGGGTTGCACCCGCTTCCAGTCGAGCTTCGCCGCTCGCAGCGCATCATCCCAATTAAACGGCAGCACCACGCAGCAGCGGAGCATGTCCGGCGGAATCTCCTGTTTGATGCAAAACTCCGACACGACCACCGTCGAGAGGTAGATGGGGATTTGATTCTCCAGAAAATGCTGCCAACAACACCGCGCCGTCTCGTGGTTTGCCCGGTTCTTGTCGGCGAGCGTAATCAGGAAGCTGGTGTCGAGCAGTACCCCGGCGGCCATGATGCGCTATCCTCCCCTCACTACCCTGACCCATTGCGCGGCGTCGGGCACGTCGGCCCACGCTGCCGCGCCCTTGGCCGTGAAACGGTCCAGCGCTTCCTCGTTGTAGGCCGGTTGGTAGTCCACGAAGGAAATCAACTGGATGTTCCGCAGGTCGCCGGTCCGAAAATGCTGCTCCGCCCGGACGTGCAACAGCACCTTGTGGTAGAGCCGGTTCTCCACCTGTTCACGCAGGTAGCCCTGCGATGTCCCCACCAGCAGCGTCTTGCCGCCCCGGTCGAGTTTTAGATGGACGTTCGCCCGCTGCGTGCCGCCCATGTCCATGATCTCGCCGAACAGGTATTTCTCCACCGCCACCCACGGCACAATGTCGCCGACGCGATAATCCGTCTCCCGGCTCACCCGCACCTTCGGCAGCCCGTCGTCTTTGGGCCGGACTTCGTAAAACAGGTCCGGGTTGTTCTTCGTCCGCGCCTGCCACTTCTGCACGACTTCCGCCCGCTGGATGTCCAACTCACCCAGCACATCCTGCCGCGCCAACAACTTCAAATCCGGTTCGAGGCTGGCGAAAACAACCACGGGGAGGATGGCCTTGAGGACGTAGGAGCTTTGGGTGATTTCGACGTGAACCTGATCGAGCTTCACCCTCTGGCTGCCGCCGATGAACGTCTCAACCTGCTGGTTGAACTCATTGAACTGCGACAGGCCGATGGTGCGCGGCGTGATCTCCACCCCCTCCACCTTGCCGTGAAGCGCGAACTCAATGGCTGTCGTCTCGCTCATCGTCGTTTCTCCAAGCCACTATACGCCACGCATGGCGACACCGGCAAGCTCCCCGCCCAACCAGCCGCGCCCGCATCCGCTTTGACTTGGGCGTTCATGCGGTTTCAAGCTCCAGCTTCGACACGTCCAACGCACCGGAAAGCAGCTTGGGCAGCAGCAGGTCGCGGGTGCGGCGGAGGTTGGCGTTCTTCAGGTTCAGGAGGCGCAGTTGCGTAAAGACGGTTGCGGCGAAATCTTGGAATGCCGCGAGCGTGCTGGTGTCCGGCACGATGAATGGCTTCATGTAGGCAGCGTTGCGATTTAGTCCGGGCACCGCCGCGTCATTGTTCAAAAAAGTCTGATGCTTGAGGTTGAAGAAAACGTAGTGAAGAGGTACTTCGGTGCGGACGAAGAAAACTGTGTCGATTGGATAGAAATCATCGTCCGACCAAAAGACGCTGCCGACGTTGCCCTTGCGGCCAACGACGATGCCGGGCGCTTTGACAAGCGCTTCGTTATGAAGGCCGACGACTCCGCTCGAACCGTAAACCGGATACGGGCCGTCCACACGCTGTTCTGCTTTGAGCGCTTTGCCGTAAGCAAGTTCCACCACATCCCCAAGGTTCTTGGCCTGCCATCCCTGCGGAATTCTTCCCAGCGGGGAGCCGATGAGTTTGACTTTGGCGTGGCCGGGGAAGCGGAAGTGGACGAACCACTCCCGGTAAAGCGCCTGCGCCTGCCGCTCCAAAATCTGGATCCGCCGCGTGTTGTTCTCAATCAAATCGTCGTAGGCGGAGAGGATGGTGGTGATCTGTCGCTGGGTGGGCAGCGGAGGAAGGTGAACCACCATTTCCTTTGCGACGCCGATGTTGAAGTGTTGCTGCGCGACGCCAACGAGGCTTCCGGCAACTGTCCCGCGTCCCCACGTCGAATTAAAAATGCAGGTCAAGAACCATGAGTCCAAATCACTGCTTGGGCGGATGACAACGAAGTCTGCACAATTCGCCGTTTGAAGCTCGTCGGGAATGACGCAAGCCGTCCCCGGATAGCCAGTACGCACAACAACTACGTCGCCCGGCTTGAGCGCTGACTTTTTGAGCTTTGCGTGAAAATCCGGGGTGATGAATTTCACGTCCGCGAGGTTTAACCGGAACGGTTCGATGTTCTGCGAACGAAGGAAGGTTATCCCGCTCTCGGCGTACTGGTCGGCCATAGGGCCGACATGACCGACGGTGATCTCTCGGCAAACATCTTTGAGCTTCACCTGCCGCCATCCACGCCGTTTACCGTCTCGGCTCACGCAGTACTCTCCATGATCTTAGCCGCACTGCTGGCGATGCGGTCTTCCAGTTCCCGCGCCTCGACGTTGAGCGTTTCCAGTTCTTCGGTCAGTTGCTCGAACTGCTCCATGAAATCCTCGTTGCTTACGTCTTCACCCGCAGCCACGCCCACGTAGCGGCCCGGATTCAGGCTCCAGCCTTGGGCTTCGATTTCTTTTCGCGTCGCCACCCGGCACAGGCCCGCCACTTCGGCGTTGCGCGCTGCCTGTGCCGCCCTTTCAGGGCGGGGAATTTCGTGTGTGGCCGGGTTTCCAGGGCGTTGCCCTGGGCTGACGGGTCGCACCCCGTTGGGGCTGGGGCATTGGCGCAACGTGGCGTTTCTGGGGCGTTGCCCCGGGCTGACGAGTCTTGCGCCGTTGGCGCACCAACCCATCCACGCCGCGCCTCTCTTCCGCGTCAATGGCACCACGTCCGCGCCCCGCCTTCGTGCCAACGACGCCACGATCGTGCCCGGCCCTCGCGCCAACAACACCATGATCGGGTCCGACCTTCGCGCCAAAGGCGCAACGACTCGCCAGCCCAGGGCAACGCCCTGGGAACCCAGCCCCACCAAACCATCCCTGCCCTGCAAGGGCAAAACTCGGCCGGCCACCGCACCCAAACGCGCCGTGGACGGCCGCCGATAATCGTCCGCCGTGCGCCAGGCACTCGCCTGTTTCGCGTTGGTTGATTCAATCCCACACATACCGCTCATCATACGCCACCTTGTATCGCTCCAAAAACCGGCGGAACTCCTCCGGGAACGTCACCTTCCGATGGTGTTCTTCCTGATTCTGGATGTATTTGATGACCGTGTCGGCCTGCGATGCGCCGATGGAAAACGCGCCGTAGCCCGCCTGCCAGGTGAACGCCGGCACGCCACCCTCGGCCTTCATCCACTTGGAGTACTCTTCTTTACCTCCTCGACCAGTTCGGCCTGCGAAATCGTCCGGCTCAACAGGAACAGGCTGTGAACATGGTCCGCCACGCCGCCGGTTTGGAGGGACGGCGATTTCAGGTTGTCCAGAATGCCGACGATGTAGCCGTGCAGTCGCGGGCGGATGTCCGAGCCAATCAACGGTTCGCGGTATTTGGTGCTGAAGATCAGATGAACCAGGACTTTGGAGAGGGATTGGGGCATGGCGAGTATCGCCCCTTCAGGGCTGATGAATGGTTGGCTGGACGAGTCCCCAGGGCGTTGCCCTGGGCTGGTGAGTGGTTGCGCCTTTGGCGCGGAAACAACGGCGCTTGAATTGGCCTTTGGCCGTGAGATTGGGTTCGTTGGATGGGTTCATGTTTCCAGAATCTTCGCCGCGTTGCTGGCGATCCGTTCCTCCAACTCCCGCGCCTCCGCGTTGAGCGTTTCCAGTTCTTCGGTCAGTTGCTCGAACTGCTCGATGAAATCCTCGTTGCTCACTTCCACTCCCGCCGCCACCCCCACGTACCGGCCCGGATTCAAGCTCCAGCCCTGCGTCTCGATTTCCTTACGGGTCGCCGCCTTGCACAGGCCCGCCACGTCGGCGTGCTTGAACTTCGGGAACGTCTCCTTCAGCAGCTTCTCGGACCCACACACGAACTCCGGCTCTTTGCCCCGGTAGAGCCGTACGATGTTCGCCAAGAACTCGACGTGCTCCGGGGTGAACTCCCGGTGGGCGCGGTCAATCTGCCGGTAGATGTGCCGGGCATCGAGGAACAGCACCTTGTCCCGCAGCGCCTCCGGCTTGCCCTTGTCGAAAAACCAGAGCGTGGCGGGCAGCGTGACGGTGTAGAAGAAGTTCGGCCCGACGGACACGATCACGTCCACGACACCGGATTGGATCAATTTCTTGCGGATTTCCAGTTCGGAGCCGCGGGCGTCCGCCGCCGAGTTGGCCATGACGAACCCGGCGCGGCCCTTGGCGCTCAAGGCATGGTAGAAAAGCTGAATCCAGAGGTAGTTCGCAATGTCCGTGCTCGGCAGGCCCAGTCGGAAGCGCGGATCGTCCTTCAACTTCTCTTTATCCACGCCGGAGACGTTGAACGGCGGATTGGCCATCACGAAGTCAAACCTGCCGATGCAGTCGTGAACGTCTTCGTAGTAGGTGTTGCTGGCGCGGATGTCGCCGCTCAAGCCGTGGACGGCGAGGTTCATCTTGCAGAGCCGGATGGTTTCCACCACGCGCTCCTGCCCGAAGATGGAAATTTCCTCGTTGGGATTCTTCTGGTGGTTCAGCACATACCGGGCACTGGACACGAACATGCCACCGGAGCCGTTGGCTGGATCAAACAGCCGACCGTGGAACGGTTCGATGATGTTGACGATCAGGTCCACCATGCTCGGCGGGGTAAAGAACTCGCCGCCCTTCTGGCCTTCCTTCATGGCGAAACTGCCGAGGAAATACTCGTAGATCTTGCCGAACGCGTCGCCGGGGATGTCCGCCGGGATGCTGGACATGATCTTGAGCAGTTCAACCAGCGTGGAGTTCTCGATGCGCTGATATGACTTGGGCAACACGTCCTTGAGGTCATCGTTTTCCCGCTCGATGATCTTCATGGCTTCGTTCAACCGCTTGCCCAGGTCGGCGGACTCCGGCAGTTGGAGCAGGTTCGAGAACCGGGCTTCCGTGGGAATGTAAACAACGCCCTTGGCCTGATAATCGGTCTTGCCGATGGTGCGCCGCCCGGTGGACTTGCCCTTCAACTCAGCCTCGACCTTGGTGAAAGCGTTGTCGGTGAAGCGGAGAAAGATCAGGCCCAGAACCGGGGTGGAGTATTCGGAGGGTCGCAGCGGGGAGTTGGCCCACAGTTGATCGGCGGCAGCCCACAGCCTCTTTTCCAGTTCGGCCAGACCGTTTGATGCCTTGCTGTTCATCGCGCCCGCACGGGACGCCCGGCAGAGTAATGCGTTGGTCCACGGCGGGCAAGGCGCGTTCGTGGACGGAAAGATTTCGGCGGGTCGGCGAAATCCGCACATGGGCCGCAGGCGTGCCCCATTCTATTTCCGGCGTGGTTTCAGCCGGCCGCGGCGGCGCGCTTGGGCGCGCCGGTCAGGAAATCGAGATAGCCGGCGAGCCGCTGCTTCAGTTCCTTGCGCGGCACGATGGCGTCGATGAGGCCGTGGTCGAGGAGGAATTCCGCGGTTTGAAAGCCCGGTGGCAGTTCGGCCTGCGTCGTGTCCTTGATCACCCGCGGCCCGGCGAAGCCGATCATGGCGCCCGGCTCCGCGATGATGAGGTCGCCCAGGCAGGCGTAGCTCGCCATGACGCCGGCGGTGGTGGGATGCGTCAGCACACTGAGGTAGGCCAGGTGGCGCCGCGCGTGGTAGGCGAGGGCGGCGGAGGTCTTGGCCATCTGCATCAGGCTGAACATGCCTTCGTACATCCGCGCGCCGCCGCTGGTGGACACAATGATGAGCGGCAGCCCCTTCGCCGTCGCCGCCTCGATCAGGCGGGTGATTTTCTCGCCGACGACCGAGCCCATCGAGCCGCCCAGGAAGCTGAAGTCCATCACGCCCAGCGCGGTGCGGTGGGTGCCGATCGTGCCGATGCCCGTCAGCACGGCGTCCTTCTGCCCGGTTGATTTCTGGTAGTCTTCCAGTTTGGAGGCATACGACGCCACGCCGGTGAAGTGCAGCACGTCCACGCTGGTCAGGTCGGCATCCATCTCCTCGAACGTGCAGGTCTCGACCAGCGAGTGGATGCGTTCGCGGGCGCGGATCGGGAAATGATACTGGCACTGCGGGCACACCTTGAGGTTTTCGTCCAGTTCTTTGTCGAAGACCATGGCGCTGCACTTCGGGCACTTGCACCAAAGCCCCTCGGGGATGTCGCGCTTGCGGGAGCGGCTCCCGGCCATCTTGGGTTTGCGCACGAAGGTGGTGCCGACGTCCGCGGCCGAGGGTCCGGCCATAACGGCCTCGGGCGTGGCCAGGGCCAGGGACTTCTTGGTGAAGGTGGTGTCAGCCATAAGCTCGGGGAGTCTCAGGGTTGGGCGTCCAGGTTTCAAGTTCACAGTCCGCGGGCCACGGTCCAGACGCATACCTGGGCGGCGCCCGCGGCGAGCAGTACCTGGGCGCAGGCGCTGGTCGTGGCCCCGGTGGTGAACACGTCGTCCACCAGCACCACCCGCGCGCCCTGCAGCCGCACGCCGGGCCGCAGGGCGAACGCCCGGCGGACGTTGGCGGCGCGTTCCGGGCGCGAGAGCAGCGTCTGGGTGCGGGTCGGCGCCACCCGGCGGACCCATTGGGTGTTCAGCGGGATGCCCGTGGCGGCGGCGAGCGGGCGGGCGAGGCGCTCGGCCTGGTTGAACTCGCGCTCGCGGCGTTTCGCCGGGTGCAGCGGCACCGGGACCAGGAAATCCCATTCTCCCCCGGCCAGCGCGGGGCGGGCCTGGCGCACCAGCAGGTCGGCCAGAAACGGCTCGAACCAGAGCGCCCGCTGGTATTTGTAGCGGTGGATGACGTCGAGCACCGGATCCTTGGCCACCACGGCCGAGCGGGCCGAGGAAAAGTGCAGCTCCATTGCGCGGCAGTTGGCGCATTCGAACGGCGTCGTGAGGTCGCCCGGAAACGGCAGGCCGCAGCGTTCGCAAAAGGGCGGCGTGATGAAGCGCACCCGCTGCCAGCAGCCGGCGCAAACGTAGCCCTCGCCGGCGGTCGCCCGCGCGCCGGCGCAGAGCTGGCACGTCTCCGGGTAGAAGAAACTCAACCCGGCTTCACGCCAGCGCGTCCAGGGACCGTCAACCACAGACGTTGCCATAGGGTGAGGAGGTCTTACGGTCGCGAAACCGCCGCCGCACGATCCCCAGCACCAGTGCCAGGAGTGGCAGCACGAGCCAGCCGTCAATCAACCTGCCGCTGCCCCAGAACCAGACGGCGGCGCCGGGTGCCGCCACCGTGAGCGCGTTGTAGGCCTTGAGCCAGAAGATCCAGCCGGCGTGGAGGCCGATGGAGAAGTAAAGGTTGCCCGTGCGCTGATAGGCCACGGCCAGGATCGCGCCGGCCAGGGTGAGATTGAAGAAGCCGGGGATGACGGCGTGTCCGTCCGCGAAGCCGCGCAGCATCAGCGGCAGCAACGCCAGCCCGGACGTCCAGTGGACCGGCCCGGCCAGCCGCGCGCTCTCCAGGAAGTGCAGGATTGCGTAGGCCATGCTGCTGAGCGCGAGCGCGAAGCGCCAGTGCCAGACCTTGCGCAACGCGCCGAACAGCGCGCCGCGGAACAGAATCTCCTCCAGCCCGGCCACGACGAGCGCCGTGGCGGTGATGCCGATGAGTTTGCCGGCGAGACCGGCCCGGTCGGTCCCCCAGTGGCGCGCGCCGCCCACGAGCGCCAGCCCGGCGACGCACGCCAGCGAGCCGAAGCCGAGCGCGAAGCCGGCGGCGAGTTTCCGCCACTGGCCGGCCGGCCGCGCCAGGCCCAGGTCGCGCAGCGATTTGAATTCCAGACTGCGGAGGAACGGCCACAGCCCTAGCAGCGCCAGCCCCAGCAGCGAGCGGTTGACGAAGCGGTGGAAGGGCTTTTCCGCCAGACTCGGGGCGACCGCCGCGGTCAGCCAGTAGAGCCACGGCGCCAGCAAGGCCCCGCCCAAAAACACCACCGCGACGAAGATCAGCAGTGACCGCAGGGGCCGCATGGCCGCAGCGTAAAAAAACCGGCCGACGGTGCCAAGGAGGAAGTTCGCCAGGAGCGCGGGCGCTCCCCAACGTTCGCGCCTTGATCGGCGGGTTGGAGCCGGCGTTCCTACGGTTTCAACTCCACCAAGGCTGGCGGCGCGAGCGTGGCGTCTTCCAGCAGCGCCAGCGCTGCCACGATGACCCGGAGCTGCCGCGCCGGATCGCCCGGCGCGTCGAGCGGATACCCGTGGCGGAACGGCACGAACAGCGCCCGCGGCGGCCGCACTTTCGCCGCGACTTCCCGCAGGAGTTGAATCACAACCGTCGCGATGCCGCGCCGCTCCAGTTCCGCTGCGACCAGACACACGGTCTGGTTGCACATCGGTCACACCGGCACCAGCAACGCCACGTCCACGCCGTCTTCGGTCAGCCAACTCGCGGCCTGCGGCACCGAGTCGCGCACGAATCGGCCTGGCGCGGTGAGCGATCCCATGCACGACAGATGACGACGGTTCACCGAGCCGATCCGGCCAGCCGCCGCCAATTCACGGACGCGATCCAACGGAAACGCCAGATTGGGATCCTGCCGGAGGCCCGCGTGGTCGAACGACTCGCTCCGGTGCGTGTCCTGGAGGGTCGTCGCGTCCGCGTCGGCCGGGATTTCCCGGAAACTGGGATCGCCGCCCTTGATGGAGTCGTCGAACGGTGGCTGGTTGGGAAGCACAAACCCGGCGGAGGACACGAGCGCCAGCCGGCACTGCGAAAGCGGCCGGCGCAGCGGCGTCCACGGCACCGGATCCAATCGTCGCCAGGGGTACGCCTTCAGAAACAGGCGGACGGGCAAGGAGAATTCGTTCAGGTCACCCATGCGATAGTGGAGCCGCCGCCCCGGCTGGCGGCGGGTCGGCAGGCGTGAGGCCCGCGCCACGATCCGCTTCGTTCACGCGATGAAGGAATAGTCGTACGGTTTCCGCATCTCGCGCACGAGCCACTTGTTTGCTTCCTGCGCGTCGGGTCCGACGAAGTGCTCCATCGCCGGATCCCATTGCAGTTTCGCTCCGCCCAGGCGCACCGAAATCACGCCGAGGTGCGCCACGCTGATCGAGCGATGGCCGACTTCCGCCGGGCAGATGGTCGGCTTCCGGCTGCGCACGCAGTCGAAGAAATTGCCCATGTGGTCGTCGCTCTGGTAGAGCCGGAGCGCGCCGGCGGGCAGCGGCTCATCGAGCAATTCCGGTTTGCTGGCCTTGATGTCGCCGCGGGTGACGAAAATCCAGCCGTCGGCGCCGAGGAACTGGATGCCGTTGGGCGTGTGGCTGGCGTCGCCGACCTTGTTCCGCTCCGTGCCGGTGTTTTCATCCACGACGGTCATGGTGACGCCGTTGGCGTATTTGAAATCGACGCGGTATTTTGAGGCCGCGGTGTAGCCGCCGGGGATCATGTCGATGAGCGATTTGCCCTGCACCTCGCTGGGACCGCTGAGTTCGGTGCCGTTGCCCCACTGGGCGATGTCGTCGTGGTGCGCGCCCCAATCGGTCATCTGCCCGCCGGAGAAATACCACCACCAGCGGAAGTTCCAATGGCAGTTGTGGCCGTTGTAGTCCACGGCGGGCGCCTGGCCGACGTAGAACGGCCAGTCCAATTCCGCCGGCACCGGGACCGACGCGAACGGGCCTTCGCGTGGCCCGGTCGGGAGCGCCACGATGATGTGCTGCAGCTTGCCGATGCGCTGGTTGCGGACCAGTTCGCAGGCGAGCCGGAACTTCGCGTCGCTGCGCTGCTGGCTGCCGACCTGGAAGACCGTGTGGTGTTGCTTGACGGCTTGCACGAGGTGTTTGCCCTCGTCGATGGTGAGCGTGAGCGGCTTCTCGCTGTAGATGTCTTTGCCCGCCTTGACCGCGGCGAGATTGACCAGCGTGTGCCAGTGGTCCGGCGTGCCGGTGATGATTACGTGGACGTCGTCCCGCTCCATCACCTTGCGGAAGTCATGGTATTTCTCCGGCGTCTTGCCGTCCTTGGTGAACCGCTTGGCGTCCGCTTCGGCGTGCCCGGCGTCCACGTCGCACACGGCCACCACGTCGCCGAAGCGCGCGGCGTTGCCACAGTCGCCGCTGCCCTGGCCGCCGCAGCCGACCAGCGCGATGCCGGGCCGGTCGTTCGGGCCGAGCGGCTTTGGAGCCGGCGCGGCCTCCGCCAACTCACGCTCAACAAACCAGGCGGGCAGCCCGGTGGCGGCGGCGAGGGCGGTCGAGGTTTTAAGAAAATGCCGGCGGGAAACGGAGGGGGACTTTGCGTTCATGGACAGAGTCGAAACCCGACGAGCGCGGAGGTCAAGGACGAATCGGTCCGCAGCATCCGGGAGGGCGCAAAACCGGTCAAAAAAGTCCTTGTTCAAGCGGCGCTCTTGAGGCAGAGTCTCCGGCTCGCCGGCCGGAACGCCGGGGCGAAGATGGCGGATCGGATTCCGCCGGGCCTTTTTTGCTTAACAACAACCATGCGTTTTAGCCGCGCCGTTTTGCTTGTGGTCCTGCTGGCCTGCGCGCCGCCCTTGGGCTGGTGTGCCGGGGTGGCGGCAGCGGCGATGCCAGCGGTGGCCGCCCCAGCCGGCGCGGGCGAAGGCGCCGGGGAAAAGGGCCTGCCGGCCGCGGCGGAAACGGTGTTTCATCTGGGTCCGCTCCCGGTTACGAACTCGATGTTGGTGACGTGGATTGTGGCCGCCGGCCTGATCCTCTTTGCGCGGGCGGCGACGCGTCACCTTCAGGCCGTCCCCAGCGGGGCGCAGAACTTCCTGGAATGGTTGGTGGAGACGCTCTACGACTTCCTGGAAGGGGTCATTGGCCGCGAGTTGGTGCGCGCGACCTTCTGGTTCTTCGCCACGATTTTCATCTTCATCCTGTCCACCAATTGGTTTGGCCTGATTCCTGGCATCGGGACCGTCGGCTGGGGCGTCGATGGCGGGCACGGCTTCGAAGTCACCCGGCCGCTGCTGCGCGGCGGTAACGCGGACCTGAACATGACGTTCTCGATGGCCATGATTTTCATGGTCTGCTGGCTGTTCTGGGCCCTTCAGGTGAACGGCCCCAAGGGTTTTCTGCTCCACATCTTCGGTCCCAAGGGCGACAGCACGGGCGCGATCAAATATTTTATGATCGTGGTGTTCTTCGCGGTGGGGATTTTGGAATTGATCTCGATCGCGTTCCGGCCGATTTCGCTGAGTTTCCGTCTCTACGGCAACATTTTCGCGGGGGAAAACCTGCTGGAAGCCATGTCGAACATGGTCCAACACCCGGCCTGGGCGAAGGCGGTGTTCAGCGTGGCGCTGCCGGTGCCGTTTTACTTCATGGAACTGCTGGTGGGGTTCGTGCAGGCGCTGGTGTTCATGCTGCTGACGGCGGTGTTCACCATGTTGATCTGCTTGCACGACGACGAACACGAGACGGCGCACCCTTGAGCCGGAACGAATTTCAGCGGTTCGACCGTGTTCGATCGCGGGAGCCGCTGAGCAACGAAAGGAAACACATGTTAACGCCTATGTTGGCGGAGATGAGCGGAAGCATTCACGTCGCCTTGGCCGGCCTCGGGTCGGCCCTCGGCGTGGGCTTGGTCGGCATGAAGGCCGCCGAAGCGGTGGGACGCAATCCCGGCGCGTTCGGCAAAGTCCTCGCCCTGGCCCTGATCGGCATGGCTTTTGCCGAGGCCATCGTGTTCTACGCCATCTTCCTGGTGAAGTAGGGCGCCGGCGCGGAGTCCGCGCGGCTCCGCGCCCCGCCTTTCCGGCCATGATTATGCAATCCCCTTGGATGTTTGCGGGCATCGGCGGTGACTTGGCCCAGATGGGGCGGGAGACCGCCGAGCGATTCGGCGTGGACGCGCCGCACCTCATCGCCCAATGCCTGAGCTTTTCGGTCCTGGCGTTCGCGCTGTACCGGTTTGCCTACAAACCGGTCCTGGCGGTGCTGGAGGAGCGCCGGCAGCGCATTGCCGAGGGGCTGGCCAACGCGGAGAAGATCAAACAGGATTTGGCCGGCGCCCAGGCCAAGGCGCAGGACATCATCGGCCAAGCTGGCCAGCAGGCCGCCCGGCTGATCGAGGAGGCCCGCGCCGCCGCCGCCAAGGTGCAGGAGCAGGAGGCGCAGAAGGCCATTGCCACCGCCCAGGCCATCGTGGACAAGGCGCGCCAGGCCACCGAAGCGGAGCACGCGCGGATGCTCGCCGAGTTGCGCCACGAAGTGGGCCGGCTCGTCGTCGCCACCACCGCCAAGGTCACCGGCAAGATCCTGACGCTCGAAGATCAGCAGCGGCTGGCCGAGGAGACCAGCCGCGAACTGGCGGCTTAACTCCGCACTGGGCACTCCGCATTCCACACGGGAATGAAGACTTCCAAACAAGCCCGGCGCGACGCGAAGGAGTTGTTCCGCGGTTGCCGCGTCCAGGGCGTGCTCGACGAGGCGAAGGTGCGCGCCGTTGTGACGCGAGTGATTGCCGCCAAACCGCGCGGATACCTCGCGGTCTTGGATCACTTCAAGCGGTTGGTGAAGCTGGACCTCGACCGCCGCATGGCCCGTGTCGAAAGCCCGGGGCCGCTGCCCGCCGCGCAACTCGATTCGCTGAAATCCAACCTCACGCGGCGCTATGGCCCCGGTCTCATCCATGTCTTCGCGCCGAACCCGGAGTTGATCGGCGGGCTGCGGGTGCGGGTGGGCTTCGACGTTTTTGACGGCAGCGTGCGGGCCCGGCTGGCGGCGCTGGAAGAGAACCTTTAGCGGCTTAGCGACAGCACGATCAGGAGTTTGACGCGGGAAAACAGAACACAGTCATGAGTTCGATATTGCAGGAAATTGAAAGCCAGATCGCCGGCGTGAAGACCGCGGTGGCCAGGCACAACGTCGGTGTCGTCCGCGAAATCGGCGACGGCGTGGCCAAGGTGGAGGGCCTCACCGACGCGATGTACAACGAGATGCTCGACTTCGGCGACGGCGTCATCGGACTGGTGCTGAACCTGGAAGAGACCGAGGTGGGCGCGATCATCCTGGGCGATTACACCAGCATCAAGGAAGGCCAGGAGGTCCGCACCACGGGCAAGCTGCTGCAAGTGCCGGTGGGCATGGGCCTGCTGGGCCGCGTGGTGAACACGCTCGGCCTGCCGCTGGACGGCAAGGGGCCGATCCCGTGCGACCAGACCTATCCGGTGGAGAAGATCGCGCCGGGCATCATCAAGCGCCGCTCGGTCAGCCAACCCGTCCAGACGGGCATCATGGCCATTGACGCGATGATCCCGATTGGGCGTGGCCAGCGGGAGTTGATCATCGGCGACCGCTCGACGGGCAAGACGACCATCGGCATTGACACGATCATCAGCAACGCCCGGCTCAACCGCGCGGCCCAGCAGGCGGGGGACAAGAGCTATCGCCCCCTTTACTCGATCTACGTTGCCATTGGGCAGAAACAATCGAACATCGCCAACGTCGTCCGCGTGCTTGAGGAGGCCGGCGCGCTGCCCTACACCATCGTGGTCGTCGCCGCCGCGTCGGATTCGGCGACCAACCAGTACCTCGCCCCCTTCGCCGGCTGCGCCATGGGCGAATGGTTCATGGACAACGGCCAGGACGCGCTCATCATCTACGACGACCTGTCCAAGCACGCGGTCGCCTACCGTCAGGTGTCGCTGGTGCTCAAGCGACCCTCCGGCCGCGAGGCCTATCCGGGCGATGTCTTTTACCTCCACAGCCGCCTGCTCGAACGGGCCGCGCGCCTGAACGAAAAGAGCGGCAACGGCTCGCTCACCGCGTTGCCGATCATCGAGACGCAGGCGGGCGACGTGTCCGCTTACATCCCGACGAACGTCATCTCGATCACCGACGGCCAGATCTTCCTGGAAACCGACTTGTTCTACCAAGGCGTGCGGCCGGCGATCTCGGTCGGCATCTCGGTTTCGCGCGTCGGGTCCGCCGCGCAGATCAAGGCGATGAAGCAGGTCGCCGGGCGCATCAAACTGGAACTGGCGCAATTCCGCGAATTGGCGGCCTTCGCCCAATTCGGTTCGGACCTGGACGCCAAGACGCAGGCCCAACTGGAGCGCGGCAAACGCATTGTGGAAGTCTTCAAGCAGCCGCAGTACAACCCGATCCCGGTCGAGGTGCAGGTCGCCGTCCTGTGGGTCGCGCAAAACGGCTTCGTGGACGACGTGCCGGTGGACAAGATCAAGGATTTCCAAAGCAAGCTGACCGATTATTTGACGACGCGGAAGCCGCAGCTTCTGGCGACGATCGCCAAGGAAAAGGCGCTGAGCGACCCGCTGACGGCCGAGCTGAAGGCGGTGGCGACGGAGTTCAAGCAGACCTACCGATGAATCCTGATTTCACGCGGCAGTCTCGCCTCGCGGCTCGGAGTCTGGGTGTTTTGCCCTTCGGACTTCGGACTTCGGACTTCGGATTTTAGGCCATGCCCAGCACGCGCGACATCCGCCGGCGCATCAAGTCGGTCAAGAACACGGCGCAGATCACCAAGGCCATGCAGATGGTGGCCTCGTCGCGCATGCTCAAGGCCCAGCAGGCTGCCCTCCAGGGCCGGCCCTTTGCCCGCCTGGCCAGCGACGTCATCGGGCATCTGGCGGCGGACGGCGGGGATTATCGGCACCCGCTGATGGAACCGCGCGAGGTGCGCCGACGCGCGGTGATTGTGGTCAGCACGGACAAGGGGTTGTGCGGCGCGCTCAACGCGAACCTCTTCCGCGAAGCGGCCAAATACGATCCCGCCACGACGCTCTTCCTCGCCGTCGGCAAAAAGGCGGCCCAGTTCCTGGCGCGTGCCCGGCGCAAGCTCGTCGCTGAGTTTGCCTACCACGACACGCCTACTTACGGCGAGTGCCGGGCGATCTCGAAGTTCGCCCAGGATTTGTTCCTCAAGGGCGAGGCGGACGCGGTGGACGTGCTCTACACCCGGTTCATCAACACGCTCTCGCAGCGGCCGGAGGCCCGCCCGCTGCTGCCGATCGGTTCCGTGGAGGGCCTGCGCGCCGAGGCGCACGGTGGCACCGGGCCCCGGCCCGGGGCCGGCGTCAGCTACGATTTTCTGTTCGAGCCCGAGCCAGCGGGCGTGATGGAAGTGCTGTTGATGTATCTGCTGGATTACCGTCTTGGCCAGTGGCTGCTCGAGGCCAAGGCGAGCGAGCACAGCGCCCGCATGGTGGCCATGAAGAACGCCACCGACAACGCCAACCAGCTCGTCAAGGATCTCACCCTCGAATACAACAAACTGCGCCAGGCCAGCATCACGAAGGAGTTGCTCGAAATCAGCAGCGCCGCGATGGCGCTGGGCTAGGCGCGCTTCCGCTCACCTTTCACATTTGAAATCCCCATTCCAAGAGGCATGAACACAGGCAAAATCGTGCAAGTCATCGGCCCGGTGGTGGACGTCGAGTTCGCGGGGCAACTGCCCGCCATCTACAACGCGCTCCGGGTGGAATACGACCTCCCCCTCCGCGGCCGGACCCGGCTCACGCTCGAAGTCCAGCAGCACCTGGGCGACAACTGGGTCCGCGCCGTCGCCATGTCCACCACCGACGGACTCAAACGCGGCATGGACGCCGCCGACACCGGCCAGCCCATCTCCATGCCCGTCGGCGATTGTGTCATGGGCCGCGTGTTCAACGTCACCGGGGACCCGGTGGACGAGCGCGGGCCGGTCCAGGCCGAGAAGTACTACCCCATCCACCGTCCGGCCCCGTCACTGATTGACCAGTCCACCAACCCGCAAATCCTGACCACCGGCATCAAGGTCATCGACCTGATCTGTCCCTTCCTCAAAGGCGGCAAAGTTGGCGCGTTCGGCGGCGCGGGCGTCGGCAAGACCGTGGTCATTATGGAGTTGATCAACAACATCGCCAAGCTGCACGGCGGCGTCTCCGTCTTCGCCGGCGTGGGCGAGCGCACCCGCGAAGGCAACGACCTCTACACCGAGATGTCCGAGGCTGGGGTCATCAACCAGAAGGACCTCGGCCAGTCCAAGATCGCGCTGGTGTACGGCCAGATGAACGAGCCGCCCGGCGCCCGCCTGCGCGTCGGCCTTTCCGGCCTCGCCATCACCGAGTATTTCCGCGACGAGCGCAACCAGGACGTGCTGCTGTTCATCGACAACATTTTCCGCTTCTCCCAGGCCGGCTCCGAAGTGTCCGCGCTGCTGGGCCGCACCCCCAGCGCCGTCGGTTACCAACCGACGCTCGCCGCGGAAATGGGCGACCTCCAGGAGCGCATCACCTCCACCAAGAAAGGCTCCATCACCTCTTTCCAGGCGGTGTACGTGCCGGCGGACGACTTGACGGACCCGGCCCCCGCCACCACGTTCGCGCACCTCGACGCGACCATCGTGCTGGATCGCGCCATCTCCGAACTGGGCATCTACCCGGCCGTGGATCCACTCTCCTCCACCTCCCGGGCCCTCACGGCGGACATCGTCGGCCAGGAACATTACGACGTGGCCCGCGGCGTCCAGAAGGTGCTCCAGCGTTACAAGGATTTGCAGGACATCATCGCCATTCTCGGCATGGACGAGCTGTCCCCCGACGACAAAGTCACCGTCTTCCGCGCCCGCAAGATTCAACGCTTCCTGAGCCAGCCGTTCTCGGTGGCCGAAATTTTCACCGGCCGGCCCGGCAAGCAGGTGCCCGTCGCCGAAACGGTCAAAGGTTTCAAGGAAATCCTCGACGGCAAGCACGACAACGTGAACGAGGGCAATTTCTACATGAAGGGTGGCATCGCGGAGATCAAGGAAGCATGACGTGCGTGACAATCCTCCTTCACGATTTACGGTGGCCGCCATCGCGGGAGCGGCCCCTCCAGCGTGAGGCGTGAACGGGAACCCACCCCATGGCGACCACACTCAAACTCGAAATCGTCACGCCCACCGGCCCGGTCTATTCGCAGGCGGTGGACATGGTCACGCTGCCTGGTCAGGAAGGCGAGTTGGGGGTGCTGCCCTTGCACGTGCCGCTGGTGACGGTGCTGGGCGACGGCGAGATCGTGGCCCGGCACGACGGGCAGGAAGACCGGTTCCTGGTGACCGGCGGCTGCGCGGAAATCACCCCGGAGCGCGTGGTCGTCCTGTCCGTATTCGCGACCGATGAGTCGGTGCTGGACGAGAACAAGGCCGAGGACGCGCGGCGGCGCGCGGAGGCCCGGCTGAACGAGAAACTCTCCGACGAAGAAGCCGCATTGGTCCACGCGGCCCTGGCCCATTCGCTGGCGCAGCTCAACAAACTCAAGCGGCGCGGCGCTCCGTCACATCGCCGCTAGCGCGGACGTTGCGCCGACCTCGACACAGGGCCGCCGGTGAAGACGATCTTCGGGCCGTGGCCGACCGGCCGTGGGCGACGCCGAGCCGCCACACTTTGGTCTTGAAACGAACGGCCTTCCCGCCGTTCCCTGTGGCGGAGCCGGTGATCGGCCGCGCTCTGATAATCATACTGCCATGAACACAAACCTTTCTCGCCGGCGATTCCTCCAACGCACGGCCCTCGGCGGCACCGGCCTCTGGCTGGCCGGCTCCGTGACGCCCGCGCCCGGAAAGATTTCCCCCAATGAAAAACTCGACATCGCCGTCGTCGGCGTGGCCAACCGTGGCGGCGCGGACTTGGAAGGCGTCTCCAGTGAGAACATCGTTGCGCTCTGCGACATCGACGACAATTACCTGCGCGCCGCCGCCCGGCGCTATCCGGCCGCCAAGACCTACAACGATTTCCGGCGGCTGATGGACCAGCGCGGCATCGACGCGGTCGTCGTCGCCACGCCGGACCACACGCACGCCGTCGCGTCGGTCGCCGCGCTCCGGAGCGGGCGCCATGTCTATTGCGAGAAGCCGCTCACGCGAACGGTTTCCGAGTGCCGCATTGTCACCGACACGGCCCGCCAACACAAACGCGTGACCCAGATCGGGACGCAGATCCACGCCGGCAACAATTACCGGCGCGTGGTCGAACTCGTGCAGAGCGGCGCGGTCGGCGCGGTGCGCGACGTGCATGTGTGGGTCAACGTCACGTACGGCAACGTGGAGATGCCCAAGGACCGGCCGCCCGTGCCCGCGAACCTGCACTATGACCTCTGGCTGGGGCCGGTGGCCGAGCGGCCGTACAGCCCGCAATACCTGCCCGCCGCGTGGCGCAACTGGTGGGCCTTCGGCGGCGGCAGTTTGGGCGACTTCGGCTGCCATTACATGGACCTGCCCTTCTGGGCGCTCGACTTGCGGTATCCGCTGGCCGTCGAACCGGTGGACGGTCCGCCGGTGGACCCGGAGCGCGTGCCGCCGTGGCTGATTGTGCGCTACGAGTTTCCGGCGCGCGGCGAAAAGCCGCCGCTCCAACTCACCTGGTATCACGGCGGCAAACGCCCCAAGTTGCTCGACGCGCTGCTGACCGAGGACATGCCGAGCTACTTCAAGAGCGGCGTGATGTTCGTCGGCGAAAAGGGCTACCTGATTTCCGATTACGACCGGCACGTGCTGCTGCCGGAAAAGACCTTCAAGAATTTCGTCCCGCCGCCGCCGTGGATTCCCCCCTCGATCGGCCACCACAAGGAATGGATCGAAGCGATCAAGACCGGCGGACAAACGACCTGCCGCTTCGACTACTCCGGCCCGCTGACGGAGACGGCATTGCTGGGCAACGTGGCCTACCGCGTCGGCCGCCGGCTGGAGTGGGATGCCCGGAAGCTGCGCGCGGCGAATTGCCCGGAGGCGGAGCAGTTCATCCAGCACCGGTATCGCAAAGGCTGGAAGCTGTAGCTCGCCGGCGCGGCGCTGCGTTTCCGCGGGTTATCAATCCAAAGCTGAACCACGCCGACCGGCGAGTGACTCCGCAAACTCAATAATCGTTGTATAATCCCAACCATCCATAAACTCGAGGGGCAGTCGGCGTTAGCTCCTGCGCGGAGAGGCCACATGGTCATGTTTTTTGTGTGATAATTGCTCACGCTTCTTGCGCTGAATGCCACTCAGGACGAGATACAAAGGAACGGCCAAAATCGCTACAAGAAAATTATCCGGTATCGCAGCTATGTGAGTGGAATCAATCTTCTGGTCTGAAGCCAAAATCCCAAAGAGCAAAAAGTAAGCTCCTGCTACGGGCATAAAAAAGAACAATATCCACGCGTGAAGTGGCCAACTGCTAGAATGGCTACCGTCCTTTATCCAAATCAAGATGGGCAATAACAGTGCCACACCGCCCAAAGTCAGATGGAACGACCTGTAAAATAATGGAGGCTTGCGCTTCTTCGACATAGTGTGGCCTATCCCTGCTTCGGCCGCGTCATCCAGATCAATTGCTCGTTGATGTTGTCGGCGAGTTGGTAGTGGCGGACGTGCGGCGCGAGCGGTTCGCCCAAGACTTCGATCCTCGACAAGTCTCCTTCGCCGAGGCCCGCTTGGGCGCAATAGTTGAGGTAGCCGACCTTGGCGGAATCGATGCCCATCAGCTCCAGAGCCACGCGGTCCGCCGCCAGCCAGTCCGGACTGGCGAGGCAGACACGGTGGTCCACCCGCGTGCCGCCGACCGGGCCGTTGCCTTCCATGCCGTCAAAGCCGTCGATGACGGCCAGGTGCGGCGCCATCCGGCGCGCGAGGTCGAACAGATTGTAGTTGAGGCCGCGGAAGCCGCTGCCGTGGACGATCGGCTTGTCGATCTTCGCGCCGCGCTTGGCGCCGCTGCCCCAGCGGAATCCCGGATCTTTGATCGGCGCGCCGAGGATGATGTTCTTCAGGGAAAGCGTCGCCACGATGCGGTCGTGCGTCTTCAGCTTCGCGGCGGAGATGACGAAGTTGTTCCGATCAAGCAGCAGCTTGGACATGCGCACCGGATGCGGGCGGAAATCCTTTTCGTCGAACACCTGCACCCGTTCGACCTCCGCTTGGTCCAAATCCAGGAACTTCACCGGATACCGCTTCGCCAGCTCGGTGTAGCGGTAGTTGTCGAAGCCTTCCAGCGTGGGTCCGTTGGCGGCGGATTCGGCGATGACCACACGGTCGAGCTTGCCGATGGACTTGAGGAATTCGAGGACGCCCTCCAGGCAGCCGGCGTGGGTGGCGCACAAGGGCACGTCGATGGCCACGTTGTTCGGCTTGAGGATGACGCGCCGGTCGCCGATGGCCTGGGCGAGTGGCTTCGCGAACGGCTCCAGCGCGCGGAAGGCAATGTCCGCGCGGTCGTCGCCGTGGGTGAGAGCGACGCGGCTGGTTGGCTTGGGCGCCACGGCTTCCTCGGCGGCTTGGTCCAGGCCGGGGAGGCGCGGCGCCGCGACGGCGGCCAGCCCGCCGACCAGGGAGATCCTGAGGAAATCACGACGGCTTGAGAAGTGAGTCATAATTCGCCTTTCCTGCGCCGTGCCCAGCACGGCTGGGTTGGACCGGAGCGTAATCAAACCGTCCGTGCCCGGTAAAGCACTCTTCACCGGTTGAGAGCGTGTTTTGAAAATGGATCGCGCGGGCGACTCACCCGCCCCGGTCGGCGACCCGCCGATTGGAACGGTCGCGGGCACCTCGCGAACGGGCCGTGCTCCGTGGTGCGAACCGGTGCTCCCGCTCCGTCCGGCGAGTCGCCGGTGCTATCCGGAAGGCTTTTTCCAACACGCTCTGACCGGAAATGGGTGGCACGGTTCGTGATTTCCTGTTTGCAAGGGCCGCCGGTTTTCTCATCTTCAAGCGACCAGAAATATGTCGGACAACACAAAACACGTTTACGACGAGAGCAAGATCAAGACGCTCTCCTCGCTGGAGCACATCCGGCTGCGCACCGGCATGTATATCGGGCGCATCGGCAACGGCTCACATCCGGATGACGGCTGCTACATCCTGCTCAAGGAAGTCATCGACAACGCCATCGATGAATACATCATGGGCCACGGACGCGAGGTCCAGATCCACATCGAAGGGCCACGTGTCTCGGTGCGCGATTTCGGGCGCGGCATCCCGCTGGGCAAGGTCGTGGACTGCGTCTCCAAGATCAACACCGGCGCCAAATACAACGACGAGGTGTTCCAGTTCAGCGTCGGCCTGAACGGCGTCGGCACCAAGGCGGTCAACGCGCTCTCGAAGGTTTTCACCGTGCGCAGCCATCGTGACGGCGAGTTTAGGGAGGCGTCGTTCAAGCAGGGTAAACTGAAGAGCGAGAAGGGCGGAAAAGACCCGAAGGAGCCGAACGGGACGTTCATCTCGTTCGAGCCGGACCCGGAAATCTTCAAGGAGTTCGAGTTTCGGACCGAACACGTCGAGCACCGGCTCCGCCACTACAGCTATCTGAACACCGGCCTCAAACTGATCTACAACGGCAAGACCTTCCAGTCGCGCCTGGGCCTGATGGACCTGGTGATGGAGGACCTGGCCGGCGACGGCAGCGAACCGATTTATCCGCCGCTCCACTACTCCTCGAAGACGCTGGAATTCTGCTTCACGCACAGCAACTCGCGTTACGGCGAGACGTTCTTCTCCTTCGTCAACGGCCAGTACACCTCCGACGGCGGCACGCACCTGAGCGCGTTCCGCGAGGGGCTGCTCAAGGCCGTCAACGAATACGCCAGCGCCAAGTACGAAGGCGACGACGTCCGCGAGGCGATGGTCGGCGCCGTGGCCATCCGGCTCCAGGATCCAGTCTTCGAGTCGCAGACCAAGAACAAGCTCGGCAATACCGAAATCCGCACCGAACTCGTCAACAAGGTCCGCGAGGAACTGCTGCACTTCTTCAATCGCAACAAGGTAATTGCCGAGCAGATCGTCGCCAAAACGGAAGACACCCGGCAGCTCCGCAAGGAATTGCAGGAGGTCAAGAAGCTGGCGCGCGAGCGGGCCAAGGCCATCACGCTCCGCATCCCGCAGCTCAAGGACTGCAAGCACCACCTCGACCAGAAGCGCGACAAAGGCCGCGACACGATGATCTTCATCTGCGAAGGCCAGTCCGCCGCCGGCTCGATCACCAGTTGCCGCGACGTCAACACCCAGGCCGTCTTCGTCCTCAAAGGCAAGCCGCTCAACGTTTGGGATCTCAAGCGGGACGTGGTGTACAAGAACGACGAGCTCTACAACCTCATGCAGAGCCTGAATATCGAGGACAACCTCGACGGCCTGCGTTACGGCAAGGTGATCCTCGCGACTGACGCCGACGTGGACGGCCTTCACATCCGCAATTTGATGATCACCTACTTCTTTCGCTTCTTCGATCCCCTCGTTCACGACGGCCACCTCCACGTCTTGGAGACACCGCTGTTCCGCGTGCGCAACAAGGAGCGGACGATTTACTGCTACTCCGAGGCGGAGCGCGACGCTGCGGCGCAGACGCTGGGCGGCAAGCCGGAGATCACCCGCTTCAAGGGCCTGGGTGAAATCAGCCCGGCGGAGTTCAAGCAATTCATCGGCGACGGCATGCGGTTGAGCCGGGTGGAATACGCGCCCAAGCCGGAAGCGGCGGGCATCCTCACCTTCTACATGGGCAAGAACACCCCGGAGCGGAAGGACTACATCATGGAGCACCTGGTCGTGCCGGCGGAGGCGTAGCGCGGCACGCCCCGCCGGAAGCCGTGCCGGTGAATGAACCGCTGCCGGCAATCCAGCCTCTGTCTGAATGATCTATCTGGACCACAACGCCACGACCCCCATCGCCCCCGAAGTGCGGGAGGCGATGCTGCCTTACCTCGGCGGCGATTGGGGCAAGGGGAGATGCTGATCCGGCTCAATGCGCGGTTCATCGCCTCGAACGGCGCGGACGGCGAATAGTGCTTTCGATTCAGGTTCCCAGCGGCATGGGAGTTGGCAGGGTTGGGGAAATGTTGTGTAACAGAAGATCCGGCGCTCCTTCCGGCGAATCTGATGTAAGTAATTGATAATATAGT
>JAJXZI010000083.1 GCA_021780115.1 bacterium
TGCGGAGCGCGGAGTGCGGACTATGGCGTCAGACAGTGGCTGAAGGCCAACCAGTGGGACTTGGTGGCGGGGCACTGCTGCGGGTGGGCGCTGGCGAGCGAATACACGGCGGGCCTCGTCGTGGTAGGATTGTTTATTTGGCTTCTTACCAGCGGGTGGCGGCGAGCAATTCCATTTTGTCTGGCAAGTATTCCCCCACTACTGCTGATCCCGGCTTACAGTTACGCCTGCTTTCACAACCCGTTCATCCTGCCCTACAGCCTGCAGGCTTCGTTCCCAGCAATGAAGGAAGGGCTTTATGCCATAAAATGGCCGAACCCGGAGACCGCTTACAATTTGCTCTTTAGCCCGACGCGAGGCTTGTTTTTCTGGACGCCATTCCTGGTCATGGCGGGAGTGGGTTACTGGAAGTTGATCCAGTCCAACCCGCGACTGTTTTGGTTCACTTACGCCATCCCGCTGCTCCAAATCATCGTCATTTCCGGCCGCACCTGGGACTGGCAGGCGGGCTTCACGCTCGGCCCGCGGTACCTGGCCCCGATCCTGCCCCTGATGGCGTTGCCGTGTGCGCTGGGGGTGCAGCGGCTCCCCAAAATCGGAATTACCTTGGCGGCTTATTCCATCCTCATCACCACGCTGGCGACGCTCACGGACGCCTGTCCGGACTACTCGATTTACAATCCCCTGACCGAGCTGCACATCCCGCTCTTTTTGAAGGGTGTCTTTTCACCGAACCTGGGCATGGCGCTGGGTCTGCCGCCGTATGCCTCGGTGGCGCTTTACTATGCGATTCTGATCGGAGGCATCGGTTGGCTCTGGCGCCAGTTGCCGCCGGCTGAGAACCAGCGGGGAGAATTCACGAACACGGCACAGGCATCATGAGGCCGTTCGTCAAATTCCGCGCCCTCGGCGCCTCCGTCGGCCAGCCGCGTCGAGGAAACGATGGATGTGAGTTCTAAGCCGGAACGATGCAGTCATCTGGGGAGCGCCCGCGTCTCGCGGGCTGTCGTTGCCGCCTCGGCAACGACTCCAAACCACAGGCATCCGCCGCACCGCTCGGTGTGGAAAGAATGGTGGCACAGGCACAGGCGTGTTCGGCGGGACGCCGAACACTGCACGTCAGCGGCGTGCGCTCCCCATTTCAACTGCATCATCCCGGTTGAGAGCGAACGCATCTTCCTCGGCGTCCTGCTGCTGGGGTCACTGGCCCTGCGGCTGTGCCTGTTTGGCTTCGTGAGCGGGGACATGCGGGGCGACATGCTCGGCTGGTCGGAGTTCATCCGCGCGCACGGCGGCCTGCGGGCGATGAGACAGGACATCGGCAATTACCCGCCGCTGTATTATTACCTGCTGACGCTCGCGAGTTACCTGCCGCTGCCGAGAGTCTATGCGATCAAGGCGGTGTACGTCGTGTTTGACTACGTGATGGCGGGATATGTCTGGGGCATGGTGCGACAACGTTATCCGAAGAGGCTGACGCCCTTCGCAGCGGGTCTGGCCGCGCTGTTCCTGCCGACGGTGGTCTTGAACAGTTCGCTCTGGGGTCAGTGCGACGCGATGTATACGGCCGGGTTGGTGGCGTGCGTTTATTACCTGCTCCGGCGCCAACACGCACGCGCGTTGCTGGGCTTTGGATTGGCTTTCGCCTTGAAGCCGCAGGCCGTGTTCCTGGCGCCGCTACTGCTGCTGGTTCTAACTCTGCAAGGGCGGTTCTCCCCGTTGCTTCTCTACCTGGTGCCCGGCGTGTACCTGGTCGCGGCCCTGCCGGCTTGGCTGCTGGGACGGCCGCTCATGGACCTGCTTTTGCTTTACGCGCATCAACGGATTCTCCCATTCCCTTCACTGACGTTGGGTGCCACCAACCTCTATCAATGGCTGCCGGACCGCTATTTTAAGCTGCTCTTTCCGGCGGGGCTGGCGCTGGCCGCAGTGGCGGCCATGGGGTTCGTCTGGTTCGTTTGGCGCCGCCAGCCCGCCGGGCTGAGCGACGAGGCGCTGCTTTCGGCGGCGCTGGTCTCGCTGGTGCTGATGCCCTATGTGCTGCCGGCGATGCACGAGCGGTATTTTTTCCCAGCGGACGTTCTGGGTGTCGCCTTCGCGTTTTGGTTCCCGCGCCACTGGCCCATTGCGTTGTTGATCCAGTTCGCGTCGTTCTTCACCTATCTGCCCTACCTGTTCAACCAGGAGCCGGTGCCCCGACCCTTCCTGGCTTTGGTGATGGGCGTGGCGCTGGTGCTGGCCATCCGGCACCTGAGGGAGACGATCCGCCACTCCGTTGTTCAACCAATCACGAACGGCGCGGCTGCATTTGGCGCCAACGGGGCCGCGCCTGAGACCCCGGGTCTGCGATGAGCCTGCCAGTGGTCAACGTGACCGTGCCAGTGTTCAACGAGGCGCGACGATTGGCTGTCAGCCTGCCCAAGCTCCACCAGTTCTTGTCTGGGCAAGGAGACGTTAGTTTCGAGATAGTCATCGCGGACAACGGATCCAAGGACGGCACACTGACCTTGGCGAAAGGGCTGGCGCGGCGGTACCACGGCGTACGGGTGATGCACCTGGCGGAAAAGGGTCGTGGGGAAGCACTCAAGACGGCTTGGAGCCGGAGCCAGGCTGACATCCTGAGCTACATGGACGTGGATTTAGCAACGGATTTGACGGCGTTCCCGGCGCTCGTGGAGACAGTGGCCCCCGGCCAGTTCCAGCTCGCCATCGGTTCGCGACTGCTGCCTGGGTCGCACACCGAGCGCGGATGGAAAAGGGAGTTGCTTTCGCGAGGCTACATGCGGCTCGTGCGGACTTTTTTCCAGGTCCAGTTTTCCGACGCACAATGCGGGTTCAAAGCCATCACGCGCGAAGCGGCTCAGACGGTGCTGCCTCTGGTGGAGGACACCGGGTGGTTTTTCGACACGGAGTTGCTGGTCCTCGCGGAGCGGCTCGGCTACCGCATCGGCGAGGTGCCGGTGACTTGGATTGACGACCCCGACAGCCGCGTTCGGGTCGTCCCCACGGCATGGGCAGACCTCAAGGGCTTGTTGCGGGTGCGGCGCAATTTCCGGCGCGGAGTTTATCCCGATTTGAGGGGGTCGAACGAAGGCGACGGCTCGTCAGGCTTCCTATCGAAGGAATCGCAGCCCAGCGCCTCTCAAGAATAGACAATGCAGAACGGCCGACGAATCGTCTGCGTGCTCCCCGCGTACAATGCGGCCAGAACCTTGGAGCGCACCGTCAAAGGCGTCACGCCGGACACGGTGGATCGCTTTATTCTGGTTGACGATTGCTCCCGTGATGCGACCGTTCAGGTCGCTCAAGGTCTCGCCCAAGATTATCCGGTGAGGATCATCCATCACAGTCAGACGCTCGGGTACGGCGCGAACCAGAAGACGTGTTACCGGGCAGCATTGGAAGAAGGCGCGGAGGTCGTCGTGATGCTCCATCCGGACTATCAGTACGAGCCAAGGCTCTTGGGCGTGCTTGCGGGCCTCGTCAGTTCCGGCGTGTATGATGTCGCGCTTGGCTCCCGGATTCTGGGCAGAGGCGCCCTGGCAGGTGGTATGCCCCTTTACAAGTACGCCGCCAACCGGGTTCTTACCCTGCTCGAGAACCTACTCCTCGGCCAAAAGCTCTCCGAATACCACACAGGCTACCGCGCCTATTCCCGCCGAGCGCTGGAAAGCGTTCCCTTCGAACGCAATAGCGACGATTTCGTCTTCGACAACGAAATCCTGGTCCAGCTTCACCTTGCGGGTTTCCGTATCGGCGAAATCTCGGTGCCGACGCGGTATTCCGCGGAATCCAGTTCGATCAACTTTGGGCGGTGCGTCGTTTACGGTCTGGGAGTGTTGTGTTGCGCATTTGCGGGGTTCGCTGTCCGCACGGGTCTGAGCCGAAAGCCCGCGTTTGCACCCAAGGGCGCCTGTGTCGTGCCGGCAGCTAATGAAGGCCGTCTTTAACGTTTTCCGGGCGTGGTCCGCCAGCCCTTGCCGGGGATGGATTCTGATCTTCCTCTTGGCCAACGCACTGATTGATCTCGATTATGGCACGAATCCCGAATCGAGGTTCGCGACCTTGGCGGCCATGGTCGAAGACCATTCGTTCCGCATCGACCATTACAAGGACCTGACGATTGACTGGGCCCGAACGCCCGACGGCCACTATTATTCGAACAAGGCTCCCGGACCCATGCTGCTGGCCTACCCGGCCTTCTGGGTGATCGACAGGATCATGACTGCCGGCAAGACGGACCGAGCTGCCCGGGATGAGGCCCGGCTCGCGCACCGGCGGTTGACACTGAGATTGCTGTCATTCCTGTTCCAAACCCTGCCGTTTGCGGTCGTTGTCCTTGTGGGGCTGTCCTGGCTGGAGGGCGGGGGAGCGTCGCGGGCGGCCCTGCATCTGAGCTGCGTCGCGATGCTGTTCGGCAACACGGCCGCGCTCTTCATGAGCACCTATTTTGGCCACGCGATGGCCGCGACCTGCGTGCTGGCCCTCTGCCTTCTCCTGATCAAGCGTTGGTACGCTTGGAGCGGCCTGGCCTACGGCCTGGCCTTGCTCGCGGACTACGGTTCTACAGTTCTGCTTCCGGGTTTCCTGGCGGTTGTCCTCCTCCAAGAACCCGCAAAGAAGTGGTGGGGAAGCTTCACACGAATCGCTGCGGGCAGTTTGCTTCCGGGGATCCTGTGGGTCATCTACCATGTGTCCTGCTTCGGAGGACCGCTGGTGCTTCCCAGCAGGTACCAAAATCCCATGTTCGTCGATGCCGCTCGCAATCACATTCTCGGTATCTTCAATCTTTTCCCGGACCCGACTGCCGTCGCTCAGTTGTTGTTTGGGTTCCGACGGGGGATATTGTGGTCGCAGCCGTGGCTGCTGGTCATTTTGGCGGCCTGCCTCTGGCCGCGGATGCTGCGGGCCGGGCTTTCCGGCGCCAACCGGGAGGCGGTCCTCGTCCTGCGGCGGTTCCTACTGCCCGGTTTGTTCCTGCTGCTTTGGATGAACGCCTCGTTCGGCGAGTGGCAGGGGGGCTCGACGCCGGGACCGAGGTATCTCTGCTCGGTGTTTCCGGCGTTTGGCCTCCTTGCGGGAGTGCTTTACGATGCATTTCCCGGTTGGCTGCGCCGACTGATGCTCGGAACGACGGCCGTGTCCGCGGCGTTCTGGATCGTGGCCTACTCGACGCACATTCTGGTGCCCGTCAACGAGACGATGTGGGGGTTCACCCTCGGTGTCCTGCTGAACGAAACCTCGTACAGTTCCCTGGTCCGGTTTGCGGGACTGTGTCTCGCTTTTCAATGGCCGTTGTTCAGGACGTGGGGTGGAATCCATGCCAAAGTCCCCAAGCGAGGTGACGCGTGAACGAGACCCGGAAGGAATTGAATCGGGTCTTCTGGGTTCTGACCGGTTTCAAGGTCGGCTATTTGCTCACGGTTTTGGCGGCGGTGCTGCTTTGGAGCGACCCGAACCTGGGCGAGATTGCCCGGTTGCCCCAGCGCTGGCCGCGGCACGGGAAGCCCACGTTTGCCAACCACTTTGCGCCCTGGGACGCGGGCTATTACCTCTCTCTGAGCGAGGCGGGGTACACGGAAGGAGACGCGGCTTGCGCTTTCTATCCTCTGTGGCCGTGGCTGATGCGGTGGTTCGCTCCGGTCACGGGCGGGAACCATTTGATGGCCGGGCTGCTGCTGTCGAATGTGTGCTCGCTGGCGGCCTGGGTTCTCTTCCGTCGGCTGGTCGCGCGCCGCTGGGGAACGACCGCCGCCAACTGGTCGTTGGTCTTTCTCGCCGTTTTTCCCGGTTCGTTGTTCTTCCAGTTCAATTACACCGAGAGCCTGTTTCTGCTGTTGGTGCTGGTGTTATGGTGGGCGCTGGAGGAGCGGCGCTACGGATGGGCGTGGCTGGCGGCGGGGCTGCTGCCGTTGACGCGGGGAGTCGGCGTGTTTGCGGTGCTGCCGATTGCCTGGCACGCGCTACAACCGGCGCGGCCATGGCTCAGGTTGTGGTGGCGTGAGCGAGATTGCGCGGCGCTCCTTGGACTTCCGGGCCACGAAGTGGCTGGGCGGGCGTGGCTGCTGGCGGCGCCATTGCTCGGCTGGGGCATATACCTGGCGCTGATGGGCTATTGGACAGGCCATCCGTTTGAGGGGTTCGAGGCGCAGAAGTATTGGGGCGTCCATTCGATCGGCAACCTGTGGAATGTGCCCAAGTTCATTGTCGGTCTGTTCACGCCGACGGAATGGCACGCCTTCACTGGCTCGGTGCTGGACCGGTGCGCGTTCCTGCTGCTGCTGGATTGTCTGCCGCTGCTCTGGCGGCTGGACAAAGGATTGCTGGTGTGGACAT
>JAJXZI010000001.1 GCA_021780115.1 bacterium
CCGTCTGGGGCTACGAACACGGCGAAGCCGGTGTGATGCTGTCGCGCGACCCGAATCTCGCCCGGCAGCATCCGGCCGATTATCTTAAAGGTGCCGAGATCACGATCAAGAAAGCGGAGGAAGTCATTGGCAAGCCCGTGTTCTGGCAGGTGCCGAACGACTCGAAGGCGGTGATCGGCTCCACGCCGCCGTGACCGGCCACCAGCTCGCGCCAGAACGTGCCGACGTCGTTGCCCACCGGCGAGACGACACCCAGGCCGGTGACGACGACTCTGCGTTCCGCGGAGGGGCTGGCCATAAAATAAGCGGGGCAGCTCAAGCTGGCCACAGCCGGTACTGCCCCGCAGTCTTCAGGAAATCACTTCTGGTGGTCCTCGATATACTTGATGACATCGCCCACCGTCAGGAGCTTCTCGGCCTCCTCGTCCGGGATCTCGTAGCCGAACTCCTCCTCCAGCGCCATGATCAGCTCCACAATGTCGAGCGAGTCCGCGCCCAGATCCTCGATGAACTTGGCGTCCATCGTGACCTGGTCCTCTTTCACGCCCAGTTGCTCGACGATGATGTCTTTGACCCGCTGTTCAATAGTTTTTTCAGCCATGGTGTTTTGCGGTTAAATTTGCTGCGTGTGTCTAAGCGACGGTCCGGGGGGCGTCAAGCCCCGAATCGCCGATTTTTCCGGCCCGCCGGCCGCTCACATGACCATCCCGCCGTCCACCGTCAGCACCTGCCCGGTGAGGTAGCGCGCCGCCGGACTGGCCAGGAACAGCGCCGCGCCGGCTACGTCCTCCGGTTGGCCGAAAAAGCCCAGGGGAATGCGCTGGAGCAACTCCGCGCGCATCGGCTCGGTGAACCCGGCCGTCATGTCTGTCTCGATAAAGCCGGGGGCCAGGGCGTTCACGGTGATGCCACGCGACGCCAACTCGCGGGCCGCCGACTGCGTGAAGCCGATCAGGCCCGCCTTGCTCGCCGCGTAGTTGCACTGGCCGGCGTTGCCGATCAGGCCGATGACGGACGACACATTGATGATCCGCCCCGAGCGCTGTTTGATCATGGCCCGGGCGAACGCCTTGGTGGCGAGGAACGCGCCCTTCAGGTTGGTGTCGAGTACGGTGTCCCAATCCGCCTCACCCATCCTCAGGATCAGGCCATCGCGGGTGACGCCGGCGTTGTTAACCAGGATATCCATTCGGCCCGCCGCGGCGAGAATCTGCTGCGCGGCGGCGGCGACGGCGGCGGGGTCCGAAACGTCCACCGCGTGGGCCCAGGCGGCGCGGCCGAGCGCGCGAACTTCGGCGGCGACTTTCTCCGCGTTTTCGGCGGTGCGGGAGAGGCAGGCCACGTCCGCGCCCTCGGCGGCGAATTTCAGCGCGATGGCGCGTCCGATGCCGCGGCCGGCGCCGGTGATGACGGCGATCTGGTTGGCGAGTTGGGTCATAGCGGCGGTTGGTCTAGCGCGAGTTGGCGCAGAAAGCACTGTTTTTCAGGCGGCCAGCGCCTTCACCGTCGCCTCCAGGCTGGCCACGTCCCCCACGTTCAGCGCCTGCGCCGTCTTGTCGATCCGCTTCAGGAAGCCGGTCAACGCCGTGCCCGGCCCCAACTCGATGAACCGCGTGAAGCCCTGGGCCAGGAGGTAACGGATGGATTCCTCCCACCGTACCGGGGCGGTGACCTGCTCGACGAGCCGGGCGCGAACCTCCTCCACGGTGCCGTGCGGGCGGGCGGTGACGTTGGAGATGACGGGGACGGCCGGCATCCGCATCGGGATGGCCGCGAGGGCGGCCCGCACTTCCGGCTGGGCGCCGGCCATGAGCGGCGAATGGTAGGCGCCGGCCACGGAGAGCGGCACCGCGCGGCGGGCGCCGCGGGTCTTCGCACATTCACAGGCCCGGACGATCTTTTCCAACTCGCCGGAGATGACGAGTTGGCCCGGGCAATTCAGGTTCGCCAGCGCCACGCCCGTTTCGGCACAGACCGCGCGCGTCGCGGCTTCGTCCAGGCCGATGATCGCCGCCATGCCGCCGCGCGTGGCGTTGCAGGCCTCCTGCATGAACCGGCCGCGCAGCCGCGTCATGCGGATGCCGTCCTCGAAGCTCACCGCGCCCGCCGCCGCCAGCGCGGTGAATTCCCCGAGCGAGAGCCCGGCGGTCGCCGCAAAGGGCAGGCCCGGCCTGCGCTCTTTGAGCAACGCCAGCGCGATCCAACTCACCAGGAAGATGCCCGGCTGCGCG
Source organism: bacterium (assembly GCA_021780115.1). GTDB lineage: Bacteria > Verrucomicrobiota > Verrucomicrobiia > Limisphaerales > JAJXZI01 > JAJXZI01. The sequence continues at coordinate 2,232 of JAJXZI010000001.1, forward strand.
TTCTCCGTGTTGGTCAGGTCGGCCTCGGGACCGTGGAAGCAGACCGAGGCCAGGTCGCAGCCGAGCGCGGCGTTGGCGCGCTCAAACCACGCCTTGGCGGGCGGGAACGCCTCGGCGAGATCTTTCCCCATGCCCACGAACTGGGCCCCTTGTCCGGCAAATAACAGTGCGGTCTTGCTCATCAAGGGCGCGAACTAAACAGGAAAACCGCCGGCGGCGGAAGGACGGATTTCCGTGCCGCCGGCGGGGCGATTTACGCCCCGATGGTCTTGCGCAGCAGCGCCATGCTCTTCGGCACGGCGATGTCGGGGTTCTCCTTGCCTTCAAATTCCAGGCAGCAGTAGCCGGTGTAGCCGGCGTCGCGCAGAATTCTGGCGATGCGTTGGTAGTCGAGGTCCAGCGTGTACCACTCGCCGCCGCCGTAGTAGGTCTTGGCCTGCATGTACACCGTCCGCGGCGCGATCGCTTTGAGCTTGTCGTACGGGTTGTCCATGAAGTTGCCGGTGTCCATCAGCGCGCCGAGCCACGGTGAAGACAAGGCGTTGATGATCCGGAGTTGGCCCTCCGGCGTGCGGCTCAGGCCCCAGTGGTTCTCCAGGGCCATCGTGACGCCACACTCCGCGGCTTTGGGGAGGCATTTCTCGGTGCATTCGATGCACCATTTGAACCCGTCGTCCTCGGTGTAACCGGGCAGGATGGGCTCCAGCCCGCGCGCCTTCATCAAATCGTCGAAGTCCTTGATCGTGCTCCAGCGGCCCGAATTGAGGCGAATGCAGGGCACGCCCAGTTCGTAGGCGATTTCCAGGCACTTGTGCGTGTGCTCGACTTCGACCTGGCGGTCGGCCGGGTCCGGCTTGACGAAGTTCTGGTGAATCGAGAGGCAGACCAAGTCGATGCCGCTGCGGAAGGCGTGGCGCTTGAGCCGCTGCAAGTAGGCGCGATGCTCGGCCGTCAGCGGCGCGCGATCCGGAAAGGGCATCTGCTGGTGCAGGATGTCCAGCCCCTCGACGCCCATCGCGGCGGCCTTGTCGATGACGGTCTCGATGGGCACCTTCGGGTCGCGGAAGTGCCAGTAGGAATAGGTGGCGATGCCGAGTTTGATGCGTTCCCGGCCAGCGGGCTTGGGCACGGCCACTTCCGCGCCGGGAGATGCGGCGGCGCCCGTGGCCAGGGTCGCGCCTGTCAGAACGGTCGAGGTGAGGAAATGGCGACGGTCGATTTTCATGGGCGGAAGGTAAACCAGGGAGCGAAAAACCGAAACTCGAAATCCTCAGCCCGCTTCGTCCTGGATGTGGGTCTTACCCCGATAGAACTGGGCGACGAAGACAAACAGGACGGCCGTCGCCAACATGACCTTCACGAAGAAGAAGAAGTACGCGGCGCCGCCCAGCTTCACGGTGCCGTCGGGATTTTGGATGAAGAAGTTGACCGCCGCCGTGAAGACATTCCCCAGGGCGACCGAGCCGAGGTAGGTACACATGACCAGCGATTTGAGCTTCTTCGGCGCCTGGGTGTAGGCAAATTCCAGGTGCGTCACGGACACCAGCACCTCGCCCATCGTCAGCACCACGAAGGCCAGGATTTGCCAGAGGATGTGCGGCGTCTGCCCGGCATCAATGCGCGTCTGAATCCAGGCCACGAGGGCAAAGGCGAGCGCGTTCACAAACAGCCCGGCGCCAAACTTCCGCAGCGGCGTCACGCGCACCACCTTGCCGACCGCCGGATAGACCGCGTAAGAGAAGATCGGCAGCATCACCAGGATGAAGACCGGGTTGACCGTCTGGATTTGCGCGGGCAGCCATTCATGGCCGAACAGGTGGCGGTCCATCTTCTCGCTCTGGAGCACCCAGGACGAAAAATTCTGCTGCCAGAGCGCCCAGAACATCGCCGCGAACGGCACGAGGAGGAGCAGGTTGCCCAGCGCCTTGAGGTTTTCGCCGCTCAGAATTTCATTGGCATAATTCCGCACCCCCACCGCCGGGATGTGGACGAATTTCCTCCGTCCCATCCAGAAAACCACGGTGGCGATGAACATCAGAATGCCCGGCGTGCCGAAGGCGAGGTCGGCGCTGCGCTTGTCCAGCAACTCCGGAATCAGGATGGTGGAAAACGCCGAGCCGAGGTTGATGGCGAAGTAGAACCAACTGAAAACGCGCGTCAGCAGGTGCTGGTTGGACGCGCCGAACTGGTCGCCGACGTTGGCCGAGACGCACGGTTTGATGCCGCCCGCGCCCAGCGCCACCAGCCCCAAACCAAGCATCAGGCCGAGCCGCGTGTGGTCCAGCGCCAGCGCCAGGTGGCCGAAGCAATAGACGATGGAGAGGATCAGGATGGTCCGGTACTTGCCCAGCACGGCGTCGGCGAGGAACGCGCCCAGCACCGGCAGGAAATAAACGGCGGAAACGAACGTGTGATACCAGGCGTCGGCCTGCGCGTCGGTCATGGGCTTGAGCGCGCCGGTGGCGTCGCGCAGGTAATGCGTCATGAACACCACGAGAATGGAATTCAGGCCGTAGTAACTGAAGCGTTCCGCCGCCTCGTTGCCGATGATGTACGGCACCCCCGGCGGCATCTGGTCGGTCTTGATCGGCGCGGTCAGGTACGTCGCTTGGGCCATGTGCGGCGCGGACTATCCCAGATCACCCGCCGGCGAGCCAGCGCGGAGTTGGCCGAAGGGACGAAACGGCGAGAACCGGGGTGACGGAGCGTGGGAAACCGTCGCCGGGCCCACCACGCGAAAACTCCGTCACTTCATTCGGGCGGGACACGCCCAGACCCAGTCGCCGGTTTGCGGATCCACCGCGCCGCTCTTGGTCAACTCGATTTTGCCGCCATCGTCTTTTTGGTTCCAGCCGATGGAATAAATGAGGTAGCCGCCGTCGGGGGTTTTGCGATAGCGCAGCGGTTGGCCGTCGATGACGTCGTTCGGGATGCGGGCGATGAAACGCGGCGCCAGCGCGGCGAGGGCATCCGGAAGCTGGCCGTTGGCCAGGCGGAACCGCTCCAGCGCGCAGGCAAGGCGGGCCGCGTCCACGTAGGTTTGCATCCGGGCGCTCTTGGCGGACGCCTTCCCCAACGCCGGCAGCAGGAGCTTGGCGAGCAGGTTGTCAGGCGTCGTCCGCATTCCCGCCACGGCTAGATCTCCGCGCTCGCCGAGGTTCGGAAACACGCGATGCTGCTGCGGAGCGACGGCGTCCAGCAGGAACTCCTGGTTCCACCGGGCGATGGTGCGCATGTTCTGGTAGAACCAGCCGCCAGGCATCAGGCAAAGGATACCCGGCAAATCGTCAGAGAACTCACCGGGGTTGAACTTGAAGCCTTGCCGCCGCAGGTAGTTGAAATTACCAATCGTGCAGGCGCGTTCACCACGCAGCGCATGCTGGAGTTCCTTCAGCAAATCCACCCCGCGCAGGTATTGGTCCAACTCCGCCAACTGGGCCTCGCTCCAGGCGTGCCGCGCCAAGCCCTCCCGCACGCCTTGGAGGTCCATGCCCAAGGTGGCGACCCGAACCAGATGATCAATCAGGATCGGCTCTTCCCGGATGGAATCGGAGAGGCGGAAGCCTAATTGCAGGTCCGCGAAGGCTTGCGGCGTTTGGCCCGCCTCCAGTTCAGCCACGGCCCGCAGTTGCAGGAGAGTGGTAAGGCCCTTCATGTTTGCCAGGTGCGGCAGGAGGATGCCGGCGGGGAGATTGGCGTCATACTCAATGGGGAACCGGGCATCAGGGCGCGCCGCCGCCGCTTCGCGCAACTGCTGGAGATCCGCGTCGAACTTGCCCAGCGCGACCAGAACGTCCTCGGCCGCCGTTGCCGATGCTGCCGGTTGCGGATAGTTCGTGTTGCCACGATAAAAATCCCGCCAGGTCTCGAGGTCGGTGAAGGTGCCTTTCTCCAGGTTGCCGAGGGCCGAGGGCCTCCCTTGCCAGGGCAGATCGGCTCGCAGGTGCTGAAGACGGGCGTAGCCGTTGGTGTCCAGACAATGCAGTCCGTTGGGGCCGCGGGTGTACTCAAAAATCGGCTTAAGCAACGGGGCCAGGGCGAAATTTCGCGCGTCCGGCACTGGCGGAGGCGCCAGGGAAACCAGATCGAACTTCTCGCCCTTGGCTTCCCACTCGCGCCGGTAGTGCTCCCACGCCCGCTTGCCGCGCCAGTCCTCCTCGGCGTAGAAGAGACAGACCAGCGTGACCAGGCAGAAGAGAACGAACCAGATGACGCGCTGGGTCCGCCAGCGGAAGCACCAGCGCAGAAGACGCAGGATCGTCGAGCGTTGCCCGATCGTCGGATTGGGGGATGGTGTGTTCATGGATCACTCCTTTTACGCGCAGGACCATTCGGTCCGGCGCTGGCTGTGCGGCTGTGGGCGGGCGGGGTCAGGCGGCGGCGCGGCAGGTTCCGCGGCGTCAAAGAGACTCGCCATCAGCCGGCGCCTTTCGGCGATGGCCATCCGGATGACGGCGGGCGGCGGCGCGAACCGGGCAGCCATGCTGGGTTCGGTGTCGGAAAGCGCGGCAGCGTTGAGCGCGAGAATCACCGCCCAGACCGCCGCGGCCCCGGCCCAGGCCAGCGGCGAAGGCCAGAGCAGTTCGCGCCACCAGGAGGGGCGTCGAGCGTCGAGAGCCGAGGATCGAGGGACGGCGGCCCGCGCGGCGGCGAGGATTTGGTCGCGCCACTCGGCGGGGATGGGCCGCAGCGGCTGGCGCCGCAGTTGTGGTTCGAATTCGTCCGGTTTCATTTGATCTCTTCGTAAAAGGGACGCAGCCGCGCGCGCAATTTGTCTAGGCCGTAGCGATAGCGGCTGGCCGCGGTGTTCAGCGGGATGTCGAGCGCCTCGGCGATGGCTTCAAAGGTGAGACCCTCCCAGAGCTTGAGATGCACCACCGCGCGCTGTTCAGGTGGCAACTCGCCCAGCGCGGCGGACAACACCTCGCGAAAGGCCTGTTCGTCCGGATCGGGCGCGGCGGCAAAGAGCGCGCCTGGCTCCGCCGCGAGTCGGTCGCCCGCCTGGCCGCGCGCGGCCCGGCGGCGGATCAGGTCAATGGCGAGGTTGTGCCCCAGGCGCAGCAGAAAGGCGCGCGGCGCGCGGAGGTCGGCGAGCAGTTCCGGACGGCGCGCGAGCTTGATAAAGAGTTCCTGCAAGAGGTCGCGCGTGTCCTCCTCGCTGCGGGTGAAGTTGAGCAGAAAAGCGAAGAGCGCCTGGGCGTGGTCGTCGTACAACCGCTCAAGGTCGCTGGCCGCGGGCATCTTGCCTTCCATGACGCGCGCCGGCGGCCCATTTGTCTAGCCCGCATATTTCACACCCTGCACGAAACCGCAGCAGAGCGGAGCGCCGGTCTGGGACCGGCTTTCGACGTTCCGACCGCGAAAAGCCGGCTCCAAGCCGGCGCTCCGAAAAAGCGCGTGTGAAATATCCAGGCTTGCAGGAAATCCGCGCGGCGACTAGGAACCCCGCCGTGAGTTTGAGCGGCGTCCTGGCGGCCCTGGCCCTCCTCAGCTTCGCCCTGATGCTGTGGCAATGGCTCGCGGCGTGGCGTTTTCCGCTGCACCGGCGGGCGGCTGATTTGTCCTTCGCGCCCGCCGTCACCCTGCTCAAGCCGCTGAAGGGATGCGACGCGGCGACCGCGGATTGCCTGCGCAGTTGGTTGGCGCAGGACTACGCCGGCCCGGTGCAGATTCTCTTCGGCGTCGCCTCGGAGCAGGATCCGGTGTGCGACCTCGTGCGGCAATTGCTGGCGGAATTCCCGGCGCGCGCGGCGCAACTCGTGATCTGCGGCGAGACGCTGGGCGCGAACGCGAAAGTTTCCACGCTGATCCAGTTGCAGCGCCTGGCCCGAAACCCCGTCCTGATCGTAAGCGACGCCGACGTGCGCGTGCCCGCCGATTTGCTGGCCAACGTCGTCGCGCCACTGCGGCCCGCGGCGGTGGGTTTGGTGAACTGTTTTTATCGCCTGGCCAATCCCACGACGCTGGCGCTGCGCTGGGAGGCCGTCGCGATCAACGCGGATTTCTGGAGCCAGGTGTTGCAGGCCCGCAGCCTCAAGCCGCTGGACTTCGCCCTGGGCGCCGTGATGGCCGTGCGCCGGGAAGCGCTGGAGCAGATCGGCGGTTTCGCGGCCCTGGTCGAATACCTGGCGGACGACTACCAACTCGGCCACCAGATAGCGCGGGCGGGTTGGCGCATCGAACTCTGTCCGGTGGTGGTGGACTGCTGGTCCGCGCCGATGGGCTGGGCCGCGGCTTGGAAGCACCAATTGCGCTGGGCGCGGACCATTCGCGTCTGCCAGCCCGGGCCGTACTTTCTCAGCCTGCTCGCCAACGCGAGCCTCTGGCCCTGCCTGTGGCTGCTGGCCGCGCGCAGCACGGCGGCCGCGGCGGCGACGGCGGCCTGTCTGCTGACTCGCGCCGCGGTGGCGCGGCAACTCCAGGCCCGGCTGACGCAGCGCGGCGTCGGCGCGCCGGGTTGGCTGGCGCCGATCAAGGATTGCCTGGGGGCCGCCCTTTGGCTGGGGGCCTTTGCGGGCCAACGCATCGAATGGCGCGGCGAACAGTACGACCTGCGGACCGACGGGAGACTGGTCCGACGCCCGGACTCTTCCCGCCGCCCGAGGATGAAGCCCAAGTCCGGGGACGAACCAGCGCCGGCAAAAACACCCGGTTTCGCTCCCGACTGATTTCCCGCTTGCCTTTTGGGGATTCCGCCAAGAGATTGCCCGCCCTGTATGGATTCAGAAATCGCGCATCTGGAAGGCGTTTACAAGTTCTGGGCCTGGGCCGAGAAGCACAAACCGCAGATTCTTTGGGCGGCGTTGGCGGCCTTGGCAATCGGCGTGGGCGGCTATTATTACACCTGGCACCGCGGCACCACCGAGCGGACGGCGGCGGAAGACCTCGCCAAGCTCCGTCCGACGTCCACGCCCGGCGGGATTTCCGTCCCGGTCCGGGCCGAGGATTATCTCAAGCTGGCGGGCGAGCACCCGGGGACCCAGGCGGCGGGCCGCGCGCTGTTGCTCGGGGCGGGCGCGTTGTTCACCAGCGGCCAGTACGCCGAGGCCCGGACACAATTTGAGCGGTTCCTCAGCGAATACCCCGCCACCCCCCTGCGCAGCGAGGCGCTCTTTGGCAGTGCCGCCTGTCTGGAGGCGCAGGGCAAGGCCCCCGAGGCGGCCGCCGCGTTCAAAAACTTCACCGATCGCTACCCGACCGACCCGGCGGCCCCACGCGCGAAGCTGGCGTTGGCGCGGATTTACGAGGAGCAAAAACAAGTCGAGCAGGCCTACCAGGTTTACTCAGAACTCTCCGAAACCGAGCACTCGGGCCTGGTCGGAATGCTGGCGGACACGCGCCTGGAGGACCTCAAGCGGACCCACCCCACCTTGGGCGCCCGCACCGTGACCAACAGCACCACGATCACGCCGACCCTCAAGCCGCCCGCCGTGGCTGCGCCGGCGAAAACGAGCGCGCCGGTCGCCAAGACCAACAAGCCATAAGCCGCGCCGGCCCGGAGAGAATGCCAATAATCGTCTCCGTGCATCAGCAGCGATCCACCCGCATGGCACCTGAACCAGTCGCGCCGACGGGGTCCGCCCGTTCACGGCTCCCGCGGGTTCGCGCGTCCAAGACCGCCGTGCTTCGGCCATGAGATTGTCCATCATCGGCACGGGTTACGTCGGGTTGGTCACGGGCGCGTGCTTCGCGGAGGTCGGCCACCACGTCACCTGCGTCGATAACGACGAGGCCAAGGTGCGGGTTCTCCGCGAGGGCGGCATCCCGATCTACGAGCCGGGCCTGGAGCAACTGGTGAAGAGCAACACCGCGCTGGGCCGGTTGCAGTTCACCACCAGCACGGCCCAGGGCGTGGAGAACGCGGAAGTGATCTTCATCGCCGTACCGACGCCGCCGTTGCCGGATGGCGCCGTTGATCTCAGTTTCATCGAGAAGGTCGCCCGCGAAATCGCCGCGGCGATGACCCGCTACCAGATTGTCGTCGATAAAAGCACCGTCCCGGTCAAGACCGGGGACAAAGTGGCCGAGACGATCAAGCGCTACTGCAAGGCCAAGGTGGACTTCGATGTCGTGAGCAATCCGGAGTTCCTGCGCGAAGGCTTCGCGGTTGAGGATTTGATGAAGCCGGATCGCATCGTCATCGGCGTGCGGTCGCCGCGCCCGGTGGCGGCGATGCGGGAGATTTACGCGCCGTTCGACGCGCCGTTGGTGGTCACGGACATCAATTCCGCCGAGCTGATCAAGCACGCCTCGAACTCGTTTCTCGCGCTGAAGATTTCGTACATCAACGCCCTTTCGGTCATCTGCGAAGCCACGGGCGCCAACGTCATCGAAGTGGCCAACGGCATGGGGCTGGACCAGCGCATCGGACGGCGCTTCCTGGAAGCCTCGCTCGGGTTCGGGGGCAGTTGCTTCCCCAAGGACCTCAGCGCGTTTGTGAAGATTTCCGAGCAGGTCGGCTACGACTTCGCCCTGCTGAAGGAAGTGCAGCGCATCAACGCGCTGCAGATGGACCGGTTCGTAAAAAAAATCAGCGACACGCTCTGGGTGCTCAAGGAGAAAACCATCGGCGTGCTCGGCCTGGCCTTCAAACAGAACACCGACGACGTGCGCATGTCGCCGGCGCTGGAGCTGTGCCAGCGTTTGCACAAGGAAGGCGCCCGGCTGCGGGTGCATGACCCGAAGGCGATGGCCAAGGCCCAGGCCGTGCTGCCGCCCGGCCCGCAGGTGGAATACGTAGACGACATGGACGCCGTGGCGGAAGGCTGCGACGCGCTCGTCGTGGCCACCGAGTGGGAATGCTTCAGACGGCTCGACCTGCAGCGCGCCCGCAGGGTGATGACCCATCCCATCCTGTTCGACGGCCGCAATCTGTTCGATCCCGCCGAAATGGAACGTCTGGGGTTCATCTACAAGAGCATTGGGCGGTGAAACCGCGTTCTAGAGCCGAAGGGCGAGCGTCGCGGGCTGGTTCCTCCGCGGTGCCCGGCACGGCCCCTCGGCCTGCGACTTTCGGCCCGCGACGTCCCCTGGATGTCGCGGCCGGTCTGGTCTTCCGTGACGGGAAACTGTTGATCACCCAGCGCCACGCTCGGGACCACCTGGGCGGACTGTGGGAATTCCCCGGCGGCAAACGCGAGCCGGGCGAGACATTTGAGCAGTGTCTCATTCGGGAGTTGCGTGAGGAGTTGGGCATCGAAGTCACAGTGGCTGATCTCCTCGAATGCCTGACTCACGAATATCCGACGCGCAGCGTTCGCCTGAAGTTCTTCCGCTGCCACCTGCGGGCGGGCGAGCCGCGGGCGCTGGACTGCCAGCAGCTCAAGTGGATCGGGGTCGGCGGGCTGGACGAGCATTCATTCCCCCCAGCCGACGCGCGCCTGTTGGAGAAGCTCCGCCACTCCCCGCAACTCTGGGTGTAGCGGCCCGTCGGTGGCACGGAACGCGCGGCATTCCTGGTTCCACTCCCGTCCCGTTCACTTCCGCTGGTACGTCCCCATCAACTGTCCCTCGGCGAGGACGTGCCCCTCCATCGCTTTGAGCAGTTCCTTCTTGGTCGCGCCGGGCTTGAGGCCGAGCATCGCGTCCAGCGCGTAGAGCTTGAAGAAATACCGGTGCGGCTTGCCGGGCGGCGGACACGGTCCGCCGTAGCCGAGGCGTCGAAAGTCGTTGAGGCCCTGGCAGGCACCGCCCAGCACATGCTGGCTCTTGTCCAGGTTCTCCGGCAGTTGCGTGGTCGCCGGCGCTAGATCGTAAAGCACCCAATGCACCCAGATGCCGACCGGCGCATCCGGGTCGTCGGCGATCAGCGCGAGGCTCTTGGCGCCTGCGGGAACGCTCGTCCATCGCAGCGGCGGCGAGACGTCTTGCTCGTCACACGTAAATTGGGCGGGGATCGGTTTGCCTTCCGTGAAGGCCGGGCTGCTGAGCGCAAGGGTCATGGGCATCTTCTCCTGATTGTCGGTTTCGGCGCATCCACCGGTGGCGGCCATCAGCCACGCCATCCCCGCCACCTCGAGCACCCGACGGCTCACCGAATTCCCAGATGTTCGTGCGCAGGCAGGTGGCGCATGGGATTTCATATTGCTGGGAGCATATACCCTCCCTGGGGCGCTGACAACGCCCTCTGAACGCAAATGCCGCTTGCGGCGCGGCGCCGGTCTCCCGAAACTTCCCCGCAAGCCAACCGAAACCCAAACATGTTTTCGCACCTCGTCATCTTCTGGACCGATCCGGACAATCCCGCCGCCGCCGACGAACTGATCGCCGGCGCCAATGAATATCTGAAGCCGATTCCCGGCGTTCTGCACTTCCACGCCGGCAAAATGGTGCCCAGCCCCCGGGCCGTCGTGGACCAAAGTTATCAGGCGGCGCTGCACGTCATTTTTCCCAACAAGCAGGCGCACGATGATTACCAAGTGCATCCGCTGCATCTGGAGTTCATTGAGAAGATCCTCCAGCGGGTCTGCCGGAAGATCGTGGTTTACGACTTTGAGTAGGATCTTGCGTCCCGTCGGCCCCGTTCGGGATACGGTGATCCACCCCCTCCGGCAGGCAACCGGGACGAATCGCCCTGTTTTACGGCCGCGGGTGAAACTTCCGATGGACCTCCCGCAGCCGGCTCCCAGCGACGTGCGTGTACACCTCCGTCGTGCTGATGCTGGCGTGGCCGAGCAGTTCCTGGATCACGCGCAAGTCTGCGCCGTGCTCGAGCAGGTGCGTAGCGAAGCTGTGCCGTAGCATGTGCGGCGTGACGTTCCGCTCGATGCCCGTGCGGCGGACGCGCCGCTTGATCCGCAGCCATAGCGTCGTCGCGGCGAAAGGCGTGCCGCGTTGGGTCAAAAAGACACTGGCCGGCGTGCGCGGCGTTACCAGTTTCGGCCGCCCAACCGCCAAGTAACGTCGCAACGCCTCCACTGCTTGGCGCCCCAACGGCACCACGCGTTCCTTGTTGCCTTTGCCGATGACGTTCACGAAGCCGGCCTCGAGATGCAGTTGCTCCAGGCGCAGGCCGCGCAGTTCGGCCAGGCGCAGCCCCGAAGCGTAGGCGAGTTCGAGCACCGCCTGGGCGCCCAGGTTCGGCGGATTCTCCGGTTGCTCCGGCGCCAGCAACCGCTCGATTTCCTGGCCCGTCAGCGCCTTGGGCAGGCGCTGCCAGCGCCGCGGCAGGGAGAGATGCTCCGCCACGTTCGCCGGCAGCAGCTTCTCGTTTTCGGCGAAGCGGTAGAAGGCCCGCAGCGCGGCGATCTCGAGATAGACGCTTTCGCTGCTGAGCCGGCGCGGCGAATCCTTCGGCGCGTCGGCCGGCGGTCGCTCGCGCTCGTGCTGGAGGAAGGCCATGAGGTGGCGCAACTCCACCTGTTTCCAGTCGGCCAGTCCCTGCCTTCCCGCCCAGACGATAAACTTGCCGAGCAGCGCGGCGTAGGTGCGTTGTGTGTGCTCCGCCTGCCCCCGCTCGTGGCGGAGGTATTGGAGAAAGTCTTCGACCAGGTTCTGCATGACACGGATCGCGGCGACCGAGTTGTCCCCGGAATCCGCCGTGACGGCAAGCCGGATTCACCGCTCCCAGCTTGAGGCGCCGGCGAAGCAGGCTTTGAGGTTGACAGGAAATCCGCGCCGGCTACCGTCAGGCACGCTCTTCGTGGCGCGTTCGTCTATCGGTTCAGGACACGGCCCTCTCAAGGCTGAAAGATGGGTTCGATTCCCATACGCGCTACCACCCGATCTCCCTCCGCCTGCGGATCCAAACCAAGTCGGGCGTGTCCACGATGCTCGGAGTGCCGGGCGGCTGTCTGCCGCCACAGGAACGATTCGTCTGCGCTGTTCGCGACCGGCCTGCCGACGGCCTCAGCGACTCCTTCGCTAATCGACGGCGCCCGCCTTTCCACTTTGGGCGCACGACGAGGCGGTCGGAGAGTCAGGCAAAGGAATGGAACGTGTCCGCCTGACCACACCAGATCTGTGTATGGCTTAAGATGTGCCCTTCGCCGTGACTGACTTCGCAGCGATGGCCGGTAGGGCAGAGGCTTGTTGGGGGGGCATTTTTCTTCCTTGCGTCCCGTGACCGCCACGTTATTCTTTGTTTAGTTTAGCAACCAAACCGAAGTCGTTGACGGTTTTATGAACCAACCTGTTGCCCCGACGTTTCAGACGCTCACACCGGAACAACTCCAAGGTGCGTTGCCACTGTTCTTTGATCTGTTGCCCGAACCCGCCTGGGAGGGCGGCAAGCCGTCGGCGGCGGATCTCGTTGCCTGGTTGGACGAAGCCCAGGATTTTTTGCCGGCGGAGACGCTGACCATCATCGACGCGTTACAAGCGCCGGGCCATGTCGCGCTCCGGGCCGAAGCCGCGCAGTCGCTCCTTCGTGGGTTTCAGGCGAACGAAGCCCTCCGGCCTTACGTGGATCACGCGCTCTACCGTGCGTCCCGAGAGGTACGGGCGGTCGCTCCGAGCGTCGGCGGCGCCCTGATCGCGGCGCTTTCCGTGCTTCCGCCGGTGGAGTGGAAGGTCAAAGGAGTCCAACAAAAACTGCGCATCCGATGGAAGCCGACCGAGCGCGCGGCCAGACTGGCCGGCGGTATCGCCATTCTCGCCCGCTCCTTGCCGGCGCGCGTGCTGGAGCAGGCCATCCAATCCGTTGACATATCGCCGGCGCCAGAATGGCTGGGTCCAGACAACTTGCTGTCCGTCGCCACCGTCAACGTCTGACCCGATTCGCCGGGACGCCGTCCAACCGCAGTTACCGAGTCCGGTTTGTCCGCCGACAGGCGCCGGCGGTATCGTTTCCGCAGATCGGCCTATTCTGAAGAGATCGATCCAAACTCCGACGAGCGCACCCAGCCCGCCGCGTCATTCCCCGCGCGGACGTAAAGATAGTTCCGACGCGACCGCTCCCAACGAACGACCTCCCCGGCGGGGAGCCTGGCCAATGCCTGCGCCTCGGTGGTGGGGGTGAGCCGCAGCGGCGTGTCCGCGAGCCGGATCACGCCCAGTTCCGCCCGGGTGTGGACGCCCAGGAGCGCCGGCGCCGCGAGCAGAAACAGTGCGAAGCCCGCCGCCGACACGGCTTGGTGCCAGCCGGCTTTGCGCCACCGAAAAATCCCCGGCAGCGCCACCAGCCCCACCGCCACCCAAAATCCTCCGCTGGCGATCCAAGCCCAAGCATCGACCGGTAGCCACGTGGAACAAACCTCATACCACGCCAGATCCGGCGCGCCAAGCTGCGCCTGCTGGCGCGCAAAACGGAGGTTGGCGCGCGTGTTGGCGTCGAATGGATCCAGCCATTGCGCCCGCTCCCACGCCAGGATAGCGTAGCCCACCCGGTCACGCTTCCATTCGGCGTTGCCCAGGTTGTGAAAAGCGCCGGCGGAAGGATGCTCCCGCGCCAGATCGGACCAGCGCACCGCCGAGTCGCTGTAAGCGCCGCGGGCGTAAGCAGCGCTCGCTTCCTGAAAAGCCGTTCCCGCCGCGGGGACCGCCGCCTGGATGACCGAGTCCAGCCGCGCCAGCACGGCGGCGAGGACAGCAATCCGAAATCCGAAGCCGAGACACCGAAGCCCGAAGATCCAGCGCCGGGCAAAGTCCGCTCTCGGATTCCGGGTCTCGGCCCCACTTCGGAGTTCGGATTTCATATTTCGGATTGGGTTCACAGCCGTTCTCGCAATTGGCTGGCCAGCCGTTCGAACTCCGGCTGCAAAGCCAGCAGCAGCACGCCGTCGGACGAGGTGCGCACGAACCGCCATTCATCCGCCGCAGCGCACAGCCGTCGCACAACCTGCCCTCCCCTGCCCTCGCGCTCGCTCGACGGCAACGCCTCCAAGATGTCGCTGCACACCAGCGCTCCGGGATTGGCCGCAGCATACGGGGCACTGGCTTCGCGCAAGGCGTTGACCGCGGCTTGCACGAAACCCGGCGCGTCCCGTTTGGCCGCCGCGCGGCGGGCCAGCCGCAGTTGACGGCGCAGACCGCGACGCGCACGGGCTTTGAGAACGATCTCCGGGTGCTCGGCCCGGTAGCGGCGGCGCCGGCTCCAGTCCCACAGCACGCCCAACGCAACCGCGGGCACCCATTGCAGGCCGAGGAACCACGGCCGTTCCTGGAGCGGCCTCAGAGTGGAAACGACACGTCCCGGCGCGTCCGCCAGCCCAGTCAGAACCGGTTCGCGTTCCTCCGCAGCCGGGCTGGGAGTTTCGGGCTTGGGCGGCGCGGGTTCCGCAGCGGAAGCCGCCACACCCGGCGCGGGCAGCACCTGGATCGGAACCGGCGGCAGGGTCAGATCGACGTACTGCGTCCGACCCGGATCGAAGTAGCACCACGGGAGGGCGGGCGTCGCCACGACCGCCGGGTTCACCGGAATGAGCGTGTAGGTAAATTGGACCACACCGGGAAGCGGGAATTCGGTCAAGGGCGGGAACAATTGCCAGCCTTTGGCGCCGTCGGGCCTGGGAGGAAGAAGACGGTTGAGATTGCCCTCGCCGCGCACCGTCACCGTCAGCGTGAGCGGTTCGCCGGCGCGGACCTGGCGGGTCGAAATCCTGGGCGGTTCCATTTGGAAGCGGCCGATGCCGCCGGTGAAGCCGGGCAACTCGCCCTGCTTGGGAAGATGGTTCACCGTCACGCTCACCGGTTCGGAGTCCAGCAGCGGACTGAAATTCGACAACGAGATTCCGCCGTTCATCACTGGACGGGTAAGCACCGCCAAGCCGTGCGCTGTCAATGTAAGTTGTCCCTCTCGGACCGGCGTCACCAGCAGTTCGCAAATATGCGCCATCACCGTGCGGCCGCCCTCTTCGCGCGGTTCGCGCCGGTACGTGGCCGGACCGGGATCCGCGACGAAGGCGTCGCCGCCCGCCTGCGGCTGCGCCAGGCCCGCCACGGTGTTGTCGCCGGGATCGAGCAGGGCCACGCGCACGCGGATCGTCTGGCCGATGTAGAACTGGCCCGGCGGCACTTCCAGCAAAAGCCGCGGCGAGCGGCCCGCCACAGCCGTGCCCGCGGGCAGGACCTGAAGCCGCGCCGCGGGGATGGTCACGGGCTTGCCGTTGGCGCTGCCTTGATAGGACGGCAGGACGTACGTGCCCGCCCCGGCGACGCTCACGCGATAGTTCAACATGGTGCGCGGCTGCAGGCCGATGTTGCCACCGGCGTAGGTGAAACTGCGCCCGGTGAAGGCCAGTTCCAGGCCCGGCGGCGTGGGCAGTTTTTCCGGCAGGGAGACGCCCTCGATCATCGCCGTCACGACCACGCGATAGGTGGCGTGTTCCCCCGCCGCGATGACGGACGGATCAAACTCCGCCTGCGCAGTCAAAGACTGGTCAATGCCCGCCTGCTGCATGGCGCTGGCAACCAGTGGATCAATCCCCGGCTGGGCGCCGCCGGGGAGGATCATCGGCGCGGTCCCCGCTCCGCCCCGCACGATGACCCGCGGCGGAGCGGCGGGCGGGGTTTGCGCGCCGACCGGCAAGACGAGGAACGCGACACAAAGCCGAAAACCGAAACCCAAGCGCCGGAGGAAGGCCAAATGCCGAAAGCTGAAGCCCGAGGGTTTTCCGCTGACTGCGCGGAAATTGGGATTCGGATTTCGGATTTCGGACTTCATCTCCGTCATCTCACCAATCGCGGCGTTTGAGGTCGCGGGGCGGCGCCGTCTCCTGATCGCCCATGGGCAGCTTGCGGTTCGCGTCCAACTTGAGTGATTCCAGCAACCGCATGGCTTCCTCCGGCGTCAACGCCATTTCGTGGCCCGCTTTGGCCTCCTTCTCCTGCTGACCGGCCTCCGGCTTGGGTGGCGGTTTCTGGTCGCCATCGTCATCCTCGTCTTCGTCGTCGTCACCGGGCGCCTTGGGCAGCGTGCCGCCGGGGACACGGCCCTTGAGTTTCTTCAACAGCCCGTTCAGTTCCTGGCGTTTCTCGCCCATGCCTTGCATGGCCATCATCATCATCTGCTGCTGGTCCACCAACGCGGCGATGTGGCGATCCACCACGTCAGCGTTGAACCGGGCGTCGTCGAGGCCGGGCTGGAGTTCGAAGGCGCTCTTGAAGTCGCCGGACGCGCGCTGCCACTTTGAGAGCACGGCGCCGTGGGCCGTCAGCGCCTTCTTGACCGCCTCCGTCGCCGCCTTCAGATCCCGGCGCGCGCCCCGGCCCAGCAGGTAAGCGCGGACCACCGCGCCCAGGTCTTCGCCGGCCAGCGCCGTGCGGGCGACGTTGATGGCCTGGTCGGCGAGGCCGAGGGCCGCGTCGCTCCGCGCCTGCACGGCGTGGCCCTCGGGGGCCTGCTTGAGCGCCTCCTGGCCCTGTGTGAAGCGCACCGCACCCAAATTGTAGAGCGCCGGCGGCTGCACGCGCTCGTCGTCACCGGCGACGGCTGTTTGCAACGAGGTCTCCGCCTCGCGCAATTTGCCCTCGCGGAGCCGCTGTGTGCCATCGTTGTAAAACTCGCGCGGAGAGCGGGGCGAATCCCCTTCGCCAACGCCGGGGGCGGAGGCGCGGCACGACCCGGTGGCCGGAATCGCAAGCAGGAGGGAAAGGCTTAAAGCCCGAAATCTGACATCCGTGGGAACTCCGAAATCCGAAACTCGAAACCACCGGACGGAGGGTGTTCCCTTCCGGAGGGCGGAGGGCGGATGGTGGATGGCGGATCTGCCGTTCATGCGCCGGTACTTTCCCGCACTCGCCGCCGTGTGCCAATCAAAGATTCGCTGACCAGGAAGAGAATGACCGCCGCCACCGGCAGGTGGAACCGGTCCACCCCCAACCGCCGTGTCTGCGTCAGGCCGGGGAGCAGGCTCGCGCTTTCGACCGCGCGGCGCACGTAAGTCATCCCCTCGCCCAGCGCGCCGAGCGGCTGGTATCGGCCGCGCGTGGCTTCGGCAATCGCGCGCAAGGTCGTTTCGTCCAACCGGCTCAACACCACCTCGCCGGCGCGATCGCGCAGCAGGTCCGGACGCCCCCCATTCCCCGTCACCAGGATGGGGCTGCCGGCGGGCGAGCCGATCCCGATGGTGAAGATGACCACGCCTTTGTCCGCCAGGCGTTTCGCCTCAGTCACGCCACCTTGCTCCAGGTCTTCGCCGTCGGTGACCAAGACCATGATCTTGTGCCGGTCGTTCTTTTCCATCGCCAGATACGCCTCCTCGAGCGCCCGGCCAATGTCGGTACCCGGCACGGGAATGGAGCGGTCGTCCACCGCCAGGAGCGCTTCGCGGAAGGCGTCGTAGTCGAACGTCAGCGGGCATTGCAGGAAGGCCTGGCCGGCGAAGGCGACCAAACCCACGCGCCCCTGGCCGTGCTCCTGCACAAAATCCTGGATGGCCAGCTTGGCGCGGGTGAGCCGGTCGGGACGCACGTCCGCCGCCAACATGCTGCGGGAGCAGTCCAGGACAAACAGGATGTCCTCGCCCTGCGCCTGCGCGAACTCGGCCGTTTCGCCCCACTGCGGACGCGCCAGCGCGACGCCGACGGCGGCGACGGCGAGCACCAGCAGGGCGTTCTTCAAGGCGCGGCGCGCGGCGCTGTGCGAGCGCCCGAGTTCCGGCAGCAAGGCGGCGGCCGCGAACCGGGCCAACTGCCGTTGGCGCGCCCGCGCCGCAAACCGCTGCAGGAGCACCACCAGCACCGGACCGGCGACCGCCAGCCAGAGCCAGCGCGGTTCGGCAAAATGGGGATGGGTGAAGTCCATGCCAGGTTAAGTCCGAAGGCCGAAGTCCGAAGCCCGAAGGAAATCCGAAACCTGGAACCTCAAATCCGTCGCGCCGATGGTTCCGCCCGGCCTTCGAGCTTCGGATTTCATTCGGATTTCGAATTTCGGATTTCGTTCACGGAATGCGGCGGTAACGGGTGTTCGCCAGAATCAGTTCCAGGGCCAGCAGCGCGAACGCGCCGAGCAGCGGCCATTGGAACAGCGGCGTGTAGTTGGTGTGACGCCGGAGGTGAACCTCGGTCCTTTCCTGCTGGTCGATCTCGTCGTAGATGTCGGCCAGCTCGCGGCGGTTGGTGGCGCGGTAGAACTTGCCGCGCGTGATCCGCGACATGTCGCCGAGCACTTTGTAGTTGGCCGGCTGGAGCGCGATGGTGGGGATGACGTTGCCGGCCGGATCGAGGCGCAGCTTGCCGGTGGTCGGATCAAAGGCCGGTAACATGCATGGCTCCTCCTGGCCGATGCCGATGCTGTAGAGTTTGGCCCGCATCCCGGCCGCGATCTCCGCCGCCGGGAGCGGATCGATCTCGCCTTTGTTGTTATCCCCATCGGTCAGCAGGATGATGAGGCGGCTCTTGCTGTCGGGCCGGGCCTTCAGCCGTTTGGCGGCGGCGGCGGTGGCGTCGCCGATGGCGGTGCCGAGTTCGCGGATCATGCCGATGTGGAGTCGTTTCAGATTGTCGATGAGCCAGTCGTGATTCAAGGTGAGCGGACTGGCGAGATACGGTACGCCGGAAAAAACGATCAGTCCGATCCGGTCGCTCGGCCGGCGTTGGATGAAGTCCTCCATCACCGCCTGCGCCATGTCCATGCGCGACACCCGTTCGCCGGACCGGCCCATATCCAGGGCCATCATCGACCACGACATGTCGAGCACCATCATGATATCCACGCCGCTGGCGACGACTTCGGCGCGGTCGTTGGCGAAGCGCGGTCCGGCCAGCGCCACGAGGCCCAAGGCGAGGATGAGAATCCGCAGGAAGAAAAGCAGCCGTCCCGCGGCCGAGCGGGCCGCGCCGCCGGCGGCGCGCACCAGGTCGGCGCTGGGAAACCGCAACGCCGAAAACTTGCCCACCTGGCCGCGTAGGAAGGCGTACACCGGCAGCAGGGCCAGGAGCGCCAGCACCCACGGATATTGGAACTGGAAGTGGGAGTTCACGGCGCGGCGGACACGGTCGGGACCGCCGCCAGCGCGGGGGCCGGGCGAAGCTCAATCTCGCAACGCGCGACGAGTTCCAAAGCGCGGGCGATGGCGTCGAACTGGGACGGCGGCGGTGTCGGGGCGAACTTGCGTGCGTCGCAGTCGCGCAAAAACCCGCCCAACGCGGCCACGAGTTCCGCGCTGAGGCGCCGCGCGCCGTTCAGCGCCGCGACCAACTCCTCGACCGTGGGTTCTTCCTGCTCCAGCGCACACGCCGCGACGACATAGTGCCGGAGCACCCCGGAGACTTGCCGGAGCAGCGGCTCGTCTTCCGTTCGGCCGCGCAGGGATTCCAGGGCTTGGCGCGCGAGGACGACCGGCGGTGTCACCACCGCAGGTTTCGGACGACTCAGCCACCAGCTCAGGAATGCGGCGCCGGCGAGGAGCGCGACGGCGGTCCCGGTGCATGCGCCGGCGTGTTGCTCCCAGAAGGTCGGCGGCAACTCACGCAGCGGCGGCTTCAAATCAGGAATCTTGTCGGCCGCTTGGACCCCGGCGCTGGCGGCGAACAACAGCGGCGAAATCCGAACCCAGTCCGAAATCCCAAATCCGAAATGGCAGTTCCGTTCGCCGCCTGTTTTCGGCCCTCGGATTTCGGCTCGCGGATTTCGGATTTTCATCCCCGCCTCCGTCCCCGCCGGGTCTCAAAGAAGCGTTGCAGCGTTGGGGCAAACGACTCGGCCGTGCTCAGCCGCAGTGTGTCCACGCCGGTCTGGCGCAAGGCGCGATCGAGCGCGGCGATCCGCTCGGCGTTGATGTGCGCGTAGGTCTGCCGCACCGCCGGGCGCCCGGAGTCCACTTCGAGCAGTTCGCCGGTCTCCGCGTCCTCGACCGTCAGCAGCCCCGCGTCCGGCAGTTCGTGTTCGCGCGGATCGTGCAGGTGGACGCAGACGAGGTCGTGGCGCGCGTTCGTCAGGCCGAGCTCCTGCACGATGTCGCGCCGCGAGCGGAGTTGCGCCGCGTCGGCGGGGAAGCTGTGGAGGAAGTCCGTCAGCAGGAAAACGATCGCCCGGCGATGCAGCACGTGGTTCAGGTAGGCCAGCGCGGCGGGGATGTCCGTGCCCTTGCGCGCCGGCTGGAACACGAGCATTTCGCGGATGAGGCGCAGGAGGTGGCGGCGGCCCTTGCGCGCCGGGACGAACAACTCGACCTGATCCGTGAACAGCAGCAGGCCCACCTTGTCGCTGTTGCGCGCCGCCGAGAAGGCCAGCGTGGCGGCGACCTCGGTGGCGAAGTCGCGTTTGCTGCGGCGCCACGAGCCAAACGCGCTGGAGGCCGAAACGTCCACGGCCAGCACCAGGCCCAGCTCGCGCTCCTCGCGGAACCGCTTCACGAACGGCCGGCCCATGCGATTGGTCACGTTCCAGTCAATGTCCCGCACGTCGTCGCCGGGGACGTACTCGCGCAACTCCTCGAAGTCCATGCCGCGCCCCTTGAAGTGGCTGAGGTAGGCGCCGACCATCGTGTCGTTCACCAGGCGGTTGGTCTGGACTTCGACGCGGCGGACGGTTTGGAGCAACTCGGCGAGGTTCATGGTCAGGGCAAAACGAAGAAGACGGAATGAAGAACGAAAAAACCTCCGCGGCGGTTCGAACCGCGGCGCCCCGGGGCTTCCTCATTTTTCATTCCCTCCTTCTCCCTTTCGTTCACGGCACCGGGATCGTGTCAAAGATCTTCTTGATGATCGTGTCCGTCGTCATCCCCTGGGCCTCGGCCTCGTAGGTGAGAATGATGCGGTGCCGGAGCACGTCCGGGCCGATGCTCTTGACGTCCTGCGGCGTCACGTAGCCGCGGCCCTGCAACAAGGCCCAGGCCTTGGCCGCCAGCGTCAGGTTGATGGTCGCGCGGGGCGAGGCGCCGAACTGGATGAAGTGTTTCAGGTCCAGCTTGTATTTCTGCGGCTCCCGCGTGGCGAAGACGACGTGGACGATGTAGTCGCGGATCGTCTCATGGACGTGGATGCCGTCCACCAGTTTGCGCGTGTTGCGGATTTCGTCGAGGGGGACGACGGGTGTCACCTGCGTGTTCGGCGCCGTGAACGCCATCGTGTCGAGGATTTTCCGCTCTTCCGCGAAACTGGGATAGCCGACGAACAGCTTGAGCATGAAGCGATCGACCTGCGCCTCGGGCAGCGGGTAAGTGCCTTCCTGCTCGATCGGGTTCTCCGTGCCGAGCACGAGGAACGGCGAGGGCAGCGGCATCGTCTCGCCGCCGAGCGTCACCTGGCGCTCCTGCATCGCCTCCAGCAAGGCCGACTGCACCTTGGCCGGCGCGCGGTTGATTTCATCGGCCAACACGAAGTTGGCGAACACCGGGCCGCGCGTGGCGTGGTACTTGCCGTCCTGCGGATTGTAGATCAGGGTGCCGACGATGTCGGCGGGCAGCAGGTCCGGCGTGAACTGGATCCGGTGAAACGAGGCCTGGATCGAGGCCGCGAGCGTGCGCACCGACAGCGTCTTGGCCAGGCCCGGCACGCCTTCGAGCAGCACGTGCCCGTTGGCCAGCAGGCCCACCAGCAACCGGTCCACCAGATATTCCTGGCCCACGATGACCCGGGCGATCTCCTGGCGCAACGCGCCCACCCACGAGGCGGTTTGCTGCACGTGTTCGTTCAACTCTTCAAGCGCGGTCGTCATTTGAAACGTGGAATGTAGGCGGGCCGGGGGGACAGGCTCAAGCGTGCAGTGCGCGCAGCGAGGGATTCTGGGCCGAGCCGCGCGCCGGCGGTTTTCAAAGGGCGGGACCCACCCGCCTTCGCCAACCCGCCGAACCCGGGCGCAAGGTGCCTTCGGGACGGTCGCGGCCCGCCGTTGCCCGCCAGCGTGCGCTCCGCTATCTTCCGCGCGAAGAGTTTCCCAGTCTGCGAGAAGGCTTGCGCTATGGACTTGAACAAACTAACCGAAAAATCACAAGCGGCCGTGGCGGAGGCGCAGAACCTCGCCATGCGCCACCAGCACCAGGCGTTGGAGGTCGAGCATCTGGCATTGGCGCTGGTCGAGCAGGAAGGCGGCTTGGTCCCGCGCTTGTTCGAGAAGGCGAAGGTCTCGCCCGATCTGCTCAAAACGAAGCTGGAGGAGGAAATCGCCCGGCTGCCACGGGTCAGCGGCGACGCCACGCCCTACGCCACGCAGCGTCTGAACAAGCTCCTCGTCACCGCCCAGGACGAGGCCAGGAAGCTCAAGGACGAATACGTCTCCGTCGAGCACCTCGCGCTCGCGATGTTCGGTGAACCCACCAGCGCGCCCATCAGTAAAATCTTCAAGGCCCTGGGCGTGAAGCGCGATGATTTCCTCAAGGCCCTCACCGCGGTCCGCGGCAACCAGCGCGTCACCAGCCAGAATCCCGAAGCCACCTACGAAGCGCTGGAGAAATACGGCCGTGACCTGACCAAGCTCGCCCAGCAGAACAAGCTCGATCCCGTCATCGGCCGCGACAACGAAATCCGCCGCTGCACGCAGGTCCTCTCGCGCCGCACCAAGAACAACCCCGTTCTCATCGGCGAACCGGGTGTTGGCAAGACCGCCATCGTCGAGGGCCTCGCCCGCCGCATCGTCGCCGGCGACGTGCCCGACAGCCTCAAGGAGAAACGCATCGTCGCGCTCGATCTCGGCGCGCTCATCGCCGGGGCGAAATTCCGCGGCGAATTCGAGGAACGCCTCAAAGCCGTGCTCCAGGAAGTCACCAAGGCCCAGGGCCAGATCATCCTTTTCATCGACGAGCTGCACACGATGGTCGGCGCCGGCAAGGCCGAGGGCGCGATGGACGCCGGCAACATGCTCAAGCCCATGCTGGCCCGCGGAGAACTCCACTGCATCGGCGCGACCACGCTCGACGAGTATCGCAAATACGTCGAGAAGGACGCCGCGCTCGAACGCCGCTTCCAGCCCGTGCTCGTCGCCGAGCCGACTGTCGAGGACACCATCAGCATCCTGCGCGGACTGCGCGAGCGTTACGAACTGCACCACGGCGTGCGCATCCAGGACGGCGCGCTCGTCGCCGCCGCGCAGTTGTCGCACCGCTACATCACCGACCGCTTTCTGCCGGACAAGGCGATTGATCTCATGGACGAAGCCGCCGCCAAGCTGCGAACGGAAATGGAGTCCATGCCGGAGGAATTGGAGCAGCTCGAGCGCCGCCTCATGCAGCTCGAAATCGAGCGCGAAGCCTTGAAGAAGGAGAAGGACGCTGCCAGCAAGGAGCGCCTTGCCGCGTTGGAGAAACAAATCGCCGACGTGAAGCACGAACGCGATGCGCTCAAGGCCCAGTGGCAGGGCGAGAAAAGCGCCATCGG
>JAJXZI010000150.1 GCA_021780115.1 bacterium
AAGCTGTTCTATCGCTTGATGGAGCAAGCGGTCGCAGTCGATCCGAAGCCCTACAAGATGATCGCCGGAGGCAAACCTTTGCACCCACAATCAGTTGGGGTCGGTGGAGTCAATTGAATACCCATATTAGGTAAAAGGGCGGCATGAACCTTGAAAAGACAGGGACGAACCCGCGGTTGCTGCGGGCGGCGACCTCGCTGGATCGGAGCGAATTCGAGCAACTGGTGCTTCCGTTTGAACAAGAGTGGCTGGCAGCGCAGCGGCGCAGCCTGACCTGGCGCGGCACCCGGCGACTCCGGGCACTGGGCGCGGGCAACAAGGGCAAGCTTCGCAGCATGCGCGCCAAGCTGTTGTTTATCCTGATGTATTTCAAGCTCTACCCGTTGCCAGAAGTCATGGGGCTGCTTTTTGGCCTCCATCAGTCGGAAGCCAACCGGTGGGTGCATCGGCTCACGCCGGTTTTGGAAAAAGCCCTGGGGCGGCGGCTAGAACTGCCCTCGCGCCGTCCGGCGGACTTGCAACGGGTGCTGGCCGAATGTCCGCGCCTGGAATTTGTGTTGGACAGGGTAGAACGCCCGGTGCGCCGCCCAAGGACCAAGACCGGCAAAAGTGGCACTACAGCGGAAAAAAGAAGCGGCACGGCGTCAAGAACCCGGTCGTCCCCGGCGGTGGTAAAATCAAGGGCTGGAGCCGGACGGTTCCCGGCAGTGTCCATGATAAAAAGCTGGCCGATCAAACCCGCTGGCGCTGGCTGGCGGGCGGCACGTTGCTGATGGACACCGGATTTACGGGTTACACCCCGCCCCGCACCGACGCGCTGAGGCCGCGCAAAAAACCCAAGGGCAAACCCCTGAATGCGGTTTGGAACATGATCAACCGCGGCCTTTCGCGTCTGCGGGTGAGGGTGGAACATGCGATCGCCGGAGTCAAACGCTGTCATATCGTCGCCGACCTTTATCGCAACACCAAGGCGGGCTTTGAGGACGCCGTCATGCTCTCGGCTTGCGGACTTCACGACTTCAGGGTCTCCTGCCGCTCCGCCGCATGAATCCCCCCACGACCCCCAACTGCCGCCTTTTTTACTATAACCCATAAAGTCTAATGTAGATGAGGTCCACGCAGGCGGCGGCAGCTTCTGGAGTTGCTCCCGGTTGTCGCCGCAGTAGATGACGCGGGTGTCCGCGAGGGTGGAGGACTTGAGTCGTGGAGAGGCAACGGGTTCCAGCGCGGCAGCCATTTGGGCCATGCGGCAAGGGTAGGGAAGATGCCAGGGCGGTCAATGCCGCGCAACCCCTGACGCCGGCGCGCCAATCGCGTTTCCCGTCGCCGCAAACGCGCGGGAGTTTTCTTCCATTCGCGCTTCGGAAAACCAAGGCGAAAGGCGAGGGGCCATGTCCGGGCGGCGGTGGGACTCTTAAGGAATCTTCAGGCGTTCTTCAGTAACGCCGCGCCCTCGGATTGCGTAGAATGCGCGCAAGATTCGCTCGGACGGCGGGTGTCTGGACTGAATCCGATCCGGCAATGAACTCAAAAAAAGCGAACGGCCGATCTCGGAGACGCGGCGTCATCGCCGCGGTCGCCTGGCTCGCGACGGAGATCGTGACGGCCTCCGGAATTGCCGCGAATCCACCGGCTGACGCGGATGCGCCCGGCGGCGGAGAAGCAGCCGCCCTCGAGCTGCCGGCCGCGGCCCCCCCGCAACGCTGGAACTGGCACGCCCAGAATACCGACATCCTCCAGGGCGATCCGGGTTTCCCCGCCCAATACTCCGGCCCGAACAGCTTGGACAGCCTGGGGGAAATCCGCGAGACGGTGTCGCTGGATGTGATGTTCGGTGTCCGGCTCTGGCCCGGCGCGGAGGCGCACGTGGACGGCTTGATGTGGCAAGGCTTCGGCTTGAGCAGGACGCTCGGCATCGAGGCCTTTCCCAACGGCGAGGCGTTTCGGTTGGGCACCAAGGTTCCCAACGTGACGTTCGCGCGGGTGTTCCTCCGCCAGACGATCGGCTTGGGCGGCGAAACAGAACCGGTCGCGGATGACGCTTTTCACCTGGCCGGCCCGCAGGACGTGAGGCGCGTCACGCTCACCGTTGGTAAGATGAGCGCGAAGGACATTTTCGACAACAACGCCTACGCCAATGATCCGCGCACCCAGTTCCTGAACTGGGCCTTGATGGCGAACGAAGCCTGGGACTATCCGGCGGACAGCCTGGGATACATCACCGGGTTCGCGGCGGAGTTGAGCGAGCCGCGCTGGGCGGCCCGCTACGGCTTTTTCCAAATGCCGCGCACCTCCAACGGCATGGCGCTCGATCCGAACTTCCTGGACGCCTGGGGCATGGTGGCCGAGGTGGAGCGCCGGTTTGCCCTCGGCGACCATCCCGGCGCGGTTCGCTTCCTGAGCTTCTTGAACCAAGCCCACATGGGCAGTTACGACGCCACGCTCGCCGATCCGGGCCTCGGCATGGACATTGCCCGGACCCGGGCTTACCGACAGAAGTACGGCTTCGGGCTGAACGTCGAGCAAGAGATTGCGAAGAACATCGGCGCCTTCCTGCGGGTGGGCTGGAGCGACGGGCGGACCGAGGCCTGGGTGTTCAGCGACGTGGACCGCACGGCCACGTTGGGCGTCAGTGTGAAGGGCGCATTCTGGAACCGCCCGGAGGACACCTTCGGGCTGGCGGGTGTCGCCAACGGCGCGTCGCACGTCCATCAGGAATTCTTTGCCGCGGGTGGCGCGGGCATCCTCGGCGGCGACGGCGCCCTCACCTACGGCTGGGAGAAGACGCTGGAGACCTACTACGATGTTCAGGTCTGGGACCGGCTGCACGCCGGCGTGGACTACCAGTTCGTCGTCGATCCGGCCTTCAACCGCGACCGCGGTCCGGTGTCGGTCTTCGCCGGGCGGCTGCACTGGGAGTTTTGATGGGGAATATTCCTTGTTGCCGCCGGATTCTGGAATAACGAAAATGTCGCACGTGTTTTGGGTTAGCAAAGCCATCCACCAGGTCCGCCGGCTCGAGCGCCGTGCGATCCTGTTTCTCGCGGCGCTGGGACCCGGCATTATCACGATGATCGCCGACAACGACGCCGGTGGCATTTCCACCTACGCGCAGACCGGCGCCAAGACGGGTTTCAACCTGCTCTGGGCCATGGTCATCCTCGTGCCGATGGCGTATTACGTGCAGGAAATGACCGTGCGATTGGGCGCTGTGACCAAGCGCGGCCACGCCGAAGCGATCTTCGACGGGTTCGGCAAATTCTGGGGCTGGTTTTCCATCTTCGATCTCGCCGTCATCAACTGGCTCACGCTCGTCACCGAATACATCGGCATGACGCAGGCGATGAGCTTGTTCAACATTCCGACGTGGGTCACGTTCTTTGGCGTGACGATGCTGCTCACCGGCATCGTCATCACTGGGCGCTACTGGACGTTTGAGAAAATCACGCTCATTTTCTGCCTGTTCAACCTGGTTTATATACCCGCTGCCATTTGGGCCATGCATACCGGCAACGTCCAGGAAGGCTGGCGCGCGGTGGGAACGGGCTTTTACCATCCCAATTTCGGCTTCGGCGTGTCGGGCGTGGCGTTGTTGACCCTGATCATGGCGAACATCGGCACCACCATCACCCCGTGGCAGATATTCTTCCAGCAATCGGCCGTGGTGGACAAGGGCATGGACGTGAAGCAGATCAAGTACGGGAAGTTCGACACCTTCTTCGGCTCCTTCATGACCTGCGTGGTGGCGGCGTTCATCATCATCGCCACCGCTGCCGTGTTCCACCACAACCCGGCCAATCCCAGCCTGGCCACCGCCGCGGCCGATGCAACCGCCGGCCGCCCCACCCTTGGCCCGTGGACGAACGTGGACTCGTCTTTCCACAGTTGGCGCGACATGGACTCCGCCGCCAAGACCGCCGCCGCCATGCCCGAGGTCATGCCCGCTGGCTCGCACTGGGGCCAGTGGGCCAAAGTGCTGTTCGCCATCGGCCTCTTCGACGCCGGCCTGCTGGGGGCGCTGTGCATCTCGCTCGCCACGAGCTGGGCCTTGGGCGAAGTCTTCGGCTGGGCCCACTCGCTCAACCGCAGTGTCCGCGAGGCGCCGTGGTTTTACGTGGCCTACGCCCTGATGCTGATGTCCGCCGGCGTCGTGTCCCTCGTGGCCAGCATTGACTTGCAGAACGTGATCACGATTTTCGTCCAAGTCGTGGCGGTGACGCTGCTGCCGGCGGCGCTGATGTTTTTGATCCTGCTCTTGAACGACCGACCGCTCATGGGCGAGTATGTCAACACGCGCTGGCAGAACATTGCCAACTGGAGCATCACGCTCTTCGTGATCGTCATGTCCACAGCGTTTGGCCTGTCGGTGCTGTTCCCGGAGTGGTTCGGGTCCGGAAAGTAGAGATCGAGCGATGAACGGGAAACCTGTCAGTCCCGCGAGCAAGCCCGCCGTGCCGTCGGCCACGACCGAGGACTTCCAGCTCTTTTTCTTCTCAGAGGTCCTCAAGCGCCGCATCTGCGCCGGCAAGATCAGCCAGAAGGTGGGCAAGGTCACGGACCTGGCGTTCAAGCTCAGCGAACCTTACCCGGAGGCGGTGGGCATTTACGTCGAACACATCGGCGGGCATCCCAACGAATTCATTCCTTGGGACAAGGTCGTCAAGATTGAAGACGACGCCATCTTCATCACGCCGGCCGAAGGCGGCGGGCCGTATCCGCCGTTCGTGGATCAAAAGGGCTGGATCCTGGTGAACGACCATCTCATGGGGCGGACGATTCTCGACATGGACGGCCGCCGCACCGAAGTGGTGAACGACGTTCATCTGCTCTTTTCGAAACGCCGCATGGTGATCGTCCACGTGGACACCTCCTTCAACGGCTTCCTCCGCCGCTGGGGGCTGAGCCGGTTCATCGCCACCAAGGACCAGCTCATTTCCTGGCGTTACGTCCAACCGCTCTCCCTGGAGGACGCCGGCACCACTGACGCGGTATCGCTCTCCATCGCGCGCAAACAGATCAAGGATCTGCCGACCGAAGACCTGGCCGACGCGCTGGAGGAGTTGTCGGGCAAGGAGCAGGAAGCCGTGTTTTCCGCGCTTGATTCGGACAAGGCGGCCGAGGTGCTCGTCGAGGCCGAGCCGCGCGCGCAGCGGCAACTCATCGCCACCGTCCGCCGCGAAAAGGCCCGCACCATCCTCTCCGAAATGTCGGTGCCTCAGCTCGCCGACCTGTTCTCCGTGCTGCCGCACGACCAGACGATGCAACTGATGGCTTTGCTGCCGCCGGAGCAGGCCGGGCGCATCCAGGCCATCACCTCCGACCGCGAGGCCACCGCCCGGGCGCTGATGTCCGCGGTCTTCCTCACCGCCGCGCGCGAAACCACCGTCGGGGAAATCCTTCGCCTGATCCGTGGCTCCAACCACGAGCACGACACCGTCTCCTACGTGTACATCGTCAACGGCGACGACAAAATCCTGATCGGGGTGGTGGATCTGCGCGCGCTCGTCCTGGCACCCGACGAGGCCAAACTCGGCGACCTCATGGTAGCGCCCGTCGTTTCCGCCCAGCAGGACGACATGCGGGACGACCTCGCCGAACTATTCGCCAAGTACCACTACCGCATGCTCCCGGTCGTGGACGCGCAGGACCGTTTGCTGGGCGTAGTCCACTACAACGACATCATGCGCGGCCTCGTCATGCGGGCCCGAACCTGAGTTTAGTCCTATGGCTCGCCTCAAGATGACACCGATGGTGCGGATCGCCCTGTGGGCCTTGCGCCTCTACCTGCTCGTGCTGCTGTCCCTCATCGCCCTGAAATTCGTCCGCGGCTTTGCCGAACGGAAAAAGGAAGGCGAGTCAACCCAAGCCGCCGTCGGGGTGGTCACGAACCAGCCGCCGGCGAGGTAGAGCCGTCTGGGCGCCGTTCCCTGGGGTGGACATTCCACAAACTCCGCAGCCGCCGGCGTGGGGGAGTTCCACCCCGGCCACGCCAATTCACGGAAGCGTTTCCACCTTGATCTTGTTCACGTCGCTCACGCCCAGTTCCAGCAGCGCCGCGTTCTGGTACAATTCCAGATTCGGTTTCTGGGGCAACATGCCGGCGAAGCGCCGCTGCCGGTCCAGTTCCTGGACCGAGAGAACGTCCAGCGCCACGGGGTCGCGGCTGAACCGCAATTGGTTGAGCGTCGTCGCGTAGTGGAGCATG
>JAJXZI010000290.1 GCA_021780115.1 bacterium
CCAGGACATAAAGTCGTTCGTGGATGAAAAGAAGCCGAAGAGCGATATGCAGTTTGCAGCAGTTGTCGCCTATTTCTACTCATTTGAGGCCCCAGAAGCGAATCGTAAACTAACGATCACTGCTGACGAATTGCAGGAAGCGGCTCGGCTTGCAGGCCGGAAGCGGTTTGACAGACCTGCTGTGCCGTTGAACAACGCTGTCACTCAGGGCTACCTTGATCGGGCTGGGCGAGGAGAGTTCAAGCTCAACGCGGTTGGGGAGAACTTGGTGGCAATGGCACTTCCTGGCACCGGCGGAGATACGGCTGGTAATTCCAAGCGCCGCCCGATGCGGAAGCAGCCGAGGAGACGCCGGAAAACACAAACCAAGAAGACGGATGCGTCCTGAGGTATGGACGATGCATTCGCGGAGATCGACGCCTCTATTGCAGAGGTCACGAAGACGCGTCAATCGGTTGCCAGAGGAAGCTCGAAGCAAGTTTATTCGGCAGACGAAATCGATCGCCTGAAGGCTGTCGCCTACGCATGGTTCCAGACGCACCGACCGTGCGTGCTGGCCCATCCAACGCGGCCTGATCTTCAAGGGGTGGATGCTGCCTACCAATCCGTACTGGAGGCAACAGGGCGTCACGCAGTAAGGACCACCTACACGCAGGCTCTTCTTCAGGCGAAACGGGCTCTGGTGGTAACTCGGAGTTTCATCGCAGCGAGCACTGTCGCTGTGTCGCTGCCAGTCACTACGCCTCTTGCCGGAGGGAGTCCCGACGCACCGCCGAGTTTTGCTCCCCTGGCCGCCGATCCGAAAATGCAGACAATATTGACGCGCCGGTGGGGAGAGGTTCAACAGTGCATTGGATCACAAGCCCATCTCGCAGCCACCGTGATGATGGGAGGACTTCTTGAATCACTTCTCCTCGCTCGGATCAACTCGAGTCCGAATCAGCCTGCCGTATTTACGGCGACCAATGCGCCACGTGACAGGGCCGGCCGGACGCTGCCGTTGGCCGACTGGAAGCTGGTCAAGATGGTCGAGGTTGCTCACGAACTTGGCTGGATTTCGAGATCGGCAAAGGACGTTGGAAACGTGCTTCGGGATTTCCGGAACTACATCCACCCACACAAGGAATATACGGATGGCGTTGCGATTTCCGAAGACGATGCATGCATGTTTTGGGAGGTGACTAAGGCAATCAGTCGTCAAGTGCTGAGTTCCGTCGGGAGGTCTCCTTGACCGCGCCGCCGGTTTCCGCCTTACCGTCGCAACAACCATGACAGTGGTGACGGCGTTAACTGCCAGCCGTCTTGCCGCGATGGGCAGGGGGGCCCTCATCCTTGCTGTGTTGCATTCTTCCGCCGCGACCAGATTCTCCACCAGCGCGTCATCCGCCAGAACGAAGCCGTGCAAGCCATCGCCGACGCCGTCATCCGTGCCCGCTCCGGCCTAAGGGATCCCAAGCGCCCCATCGGCTCATTCATTTTCCTCGGCCCCACCGGCGTCGGCAAAACCGAACTGGCCCGCGCCCTTGCCGAATCCCTATTCGACAACGAGGAAAACACCGTGCGCATCGACATGAACGAATACATGGAGAAACACGCCGTCTGGCGCCTGATCGGCGCCCCGCCCGGCTACATCGGCTACGACGAAGAGGGCCAGCTCACCGAAGCCGTCCGCCGCCGGCCCTATTGCGCGGTCTTCTCCGACGAAATCGAGAAGGCCCACTCGCGGCTGCGCCGATGATTTTCCATCCCCGAACGGGTGATCTTGGTTCCCGGTTCCAGGGCGAGCTCAACGGAGAAGCGGCGGGCGAGTTGGTGATCGTGCGCGTACTGCGCCACGGCGCCGTAGTCGATGTCGCCAGTGTCGAGGTCCTCCCACCAGATGCCATCGCGGCTCTGGCGCAAGTGCCAGGTGACGACGCGACCGCCGTATTGCCGGAGCGCGCCCAGCGGTGGCACGCGGCCTTTCCAAACCCAATGCACGTCGAAACAGAAGCCGACCACGCCCGGCTTCGTGTGATCGAAGTTGGAGTGGAACTCGCGGGCGTGGTTGACCATTTCCGGCGTGTGATTGTGGACGCCGAGTTTCAGGCCGAGTTGATTCAGTCCCTCGCCCAGCGCGGTCAGCGCCGCCGCCTGCGTCTTCAATTCAGCGTCGGTTTTCTCGCGGCCGATGGGGTCGGGATTGCAACTGAGCACGACGAAGCCCGCCTGCTGGCATACCCGGGCGGCGGCGGGGCTTTCCGCGGCCGTCAGGCGCGTAAGGTTTCCGGAAGCCGACGCCAAGGCGCCGAACGCCGCGGCCGAGCCGGCCTGGCGGAGAAACCCTCGACGGGAACGGCGGCGGCCCGGAGCAGCGACAACAGAATGCGGAGTAGTCACGCAGCGATTGAATGCCCGTCGGATTCTTGCGCCACAATAATCGCACCCCGCTGGATCACCTCCTGGGGCCGGCGGCGCGCCGATTTTCCTGTCGGCCCGATGCCAGGGGGCACTCGCCGGCACCTCAGGTTGACTCATTCCGCCGTGGCCCGCCCCAGGAGCAACTCGACATAAGGCAGATCCTCGCCCCGGGTGACTTTCGGGTTCGGCGTGGCACAGGGGACCAAGCGGACCGGCTGGCCAATCAACTCGCAGGCGGCAGTATCATCGGTGACGCGCAACCCGCGGCGCCGCACTTCGGCCAACGCGCGCCGGATGACCTCCACGCGGAAGGTCTGCGGCGTTTGCACGGCCCAGAGCCGCGCGCGATCGAGCGTGCGCTCGACCCGCTGCCCGTCGGCGGATTCCTTGATCGTGTCGGTGACTGGCTGCGCGGCGACGGCCGCCCCCATCTCGCGGGCGGCCTGCATCGTCGCGGCGATCAACGCTTCCGTCACGCACGGCCGCGCGGCATCCTGGATGGCCACGATTTCGCTGGCCGCCGACAGGGCCAGCAAACCGTTCCACACCGAGTCCTGGCGCTCCGCCCCGCCCGCCGTGAATCGGCAGGGCTTCGCGAAGCCGAACCGCGCCGCCAGCTCCGCGAACGCGTTTTGCATCCCGTCGCGGACAACGAGGATGATTTCCTCCACACACGCCGCGCGGTCGAAAACGGCCCATGTATGCGCCACGACCGGACGGCCGGCGACTTCGAGGAACAACTTGTCCACCCCCGGTCCCATGCGGGTGCCCCGGCCGGCGGCGACGATGACCACGCTGTTCATTTTTCAGAGTTTAATCGCCCGTCCCCGAAACAGAACGCCATTTTTCTGGTTGACATGCTGTTTATATTTGATATACACAGTAAAACCAATGCCGCCCGAACGCAAGCCATTCATCCTCGGCCCGATTTCGCCCGCCGCCCCCGGCACGCTTTATCAGCAGATCGTGGACGGGCTGAAGCGCGAGGTCAGCGAAGGCCGGCTCAAGCCCGGCGTGCCGCTGCCGTCGTTCCGCGTGCTGGCGGAGGATTTGCTTGTCAGCGTCATCACCGTCAAGCGCGCCTACGAGGAACTGGAGCGCGAAGGCATCATCTACCGGCGGCAGGGACTCGGCACGTTCGTCGCCGACCACGGCCACGACCGCAGTCGCGAAGCCAAGCTGAACACCGCGCGGGAATTGTTCCGCGAAGCCGCGCGCGAAGCGGCGGAAGCCGGCCTGAAGCCGGCGGAAATTCTGGAACTCGCCCACAAACTCATCAAAGGAAAATGACATGAACGAGAACGCCATCGAAATTCGCGGACTGGTCAAAGCATATCCCAAATTTCAGCTCGGTCCGCTCGACCTCACTGTGCCGCGCGGCGCGATTTACGGTCTCATCGGCCCGAACGGCGCGGGCAAGACCACCGCCATTGATTTGATTTTCGGCATGGGCCGCAACGACGCCGGGCAAATCCGCGTGCTCGGCCTCGACCACCGCGCCGACGAGGTTGCGCTCAAACGCCGCGCCGCCTACGTCAGTCCGGATTTGAATTTCCAAGTCTGGGCCAAGGTCGGCAAAGCCATCCGTTTTGTGCGTGGATTTTATCCCGGCTGGGACGACGCCTACTGCGCCAAGCTGATGAAGGCGTTCCATTTGAGTGACACCGACAGGATTCTCACGCTTTCGTCCGGCGCCAAAACCAAGTTGAGCCTGCTGCTGGCGCTCGCGCGCCGCCCGGAGGTTTTGATTCTCGACGAACCCATCACCGGCCTCGACGTCGTCTCCAAACAGCAAGTCTTCGGCGAACTGCTCAAAGCGGTGCAAGACGGGAAGCGCACCGTGCTGATTTCGTCCCATAGCTTAAGCGACATCGAACGCTTCGCCGACCACGTGGGCATGATCAAGCACGGGAAACTTCTCTTCGAAGGCCGCACCGACCAAATTGTGGAGCGCTTCCGCCTTGCGGAATTTTTCACCAACAACGGCACAATCCTCCAAAGTCCCACGCCCGAGGGCCTTATCATTTTGAGGTGGGATGAGAACCGTTGGCACGCGCTGCTGGATCAAAACAGCGGCGCGCAAGAATGGCTGGCGACGCAGGGGGCGCGGGACATCTCGCTCACCCGCGTGACGCTGGAGGATTTGTTCGTGGCGCTGGTCAAGGACGAGGAGGCCGCATGAAACGACTGATTCTTGATCATTTCCGCCGCTGGTGGTGGGTGCTGGCGCTGGGCGGGGCGCTTCAATTCAGGTTTGGCTGGACCATTGCCAAACGCCCGGAAGACACGTTCGAGTTTTGGGTTTTTCTGGTCGCGCTGTGGATGGGCGCGAATCTGCTTGGGTTTGATTTGAAACACGGGGTGGCCCGCGCCGTATTGTCGTTGCCACTGACGGGCCGGCAGGTCGGCCGCGGCTGGTGGCTGGCCACCATCCCCCTCCCGGCCCTCGCGTTGACCGCGCTGCTCATTTCGGGAGCGGCAACGTTTCATTGGCTTCACCCGGACACAATTTTCCCGACCGGGCGTCTGACGCTGGGAAGCCTCTTTGCCCTGCCGTGGCTGGGCACAGCCTTCACCGCCATCTACGGCATGAACAACGACGTGATCTTCGGCAACTGGCGGCAACGCGCCAGCGGCTTTTTTTTCAGCGTGCTCTCGATCATCCTGCTCTTTGGCGGCATGTTGACGCTGCAAAATTCAACGAGACAACCGTTCAAATTGGCCGTCTATCTGGGCGTGGGCGCGTTGTTGATCGTGGCGGGCTGGGTTCGTGCCGAGCGATTTGTGCTGGGCCGCGCCAGCTTCCGGCTCGTTGCGCCGCGCTACATAGCGACGCGCGGCCAACCCGGCGCGGCCGACGAGTCCCTGCGACGATTGGAGGCGTTTCGGCCCCCGGCGACGGCATCAAGACTGCGGAAGCGCCTGTTCGACACCTACCTGCGGTGGCTGGAAGGCATGGCGGGCAAAAATCTGCGCGGCGAACACCATGCGCCCGGCGGTTACGGCGGAATCCCCTTTCTGATCAAAACCACCTTTGTCCGCACCTTCTTGATCCTCATGGCCATGGTCGCGCTGATAGCGCTGATCATGCATTGGCAACGCCAGACGATGCCGCAGGGCATGGACGTCACACTATTTGCGCCGATGGCGAGTTTCATGTCCTGCTTTTTCATTTTCATTCTCCAGCCCATGCTCGTCCCGCGGCACCTGCGCTTATTGCGAACACTGCCCATTTCCGCGACCCGTCTCGCCGCGGTGATGATGGCCTTCGCGCTGCTTCCGCTCATCGCGTCGGGCGCGCTGGTGGCCGGCCTCGCCGGGCTGTCCTGGGGAACTCCCGCCGCCCTCACGATCTTGAAAAGCTACGCGTTCATCCTCGCGCCCGCCGCGCTATGCGTCTTCTTCGCCGTCTGGCGCGGCACTGGAAAACAGGGGTACGTTTTGCTGCTTTTGACCCTGTTCGGCTTCCAGATGGCGCCCCTGTGGTTGCAGGGCATGCTCCTCCATCCCAAAATCCCCGAGAGTCAGACGGGCGCATTCGTGGTTTTGTGTGTGCTGCTGGCATTTTTGCTCACGCGCCGC
The DNA here is from genome assembly GCA_021780115.1 of bacterium. Taxonomy (GTDB): domain Bacteria; phylum Verrucomicrobiota; class Verrucomicrobiia; order Limisphaerales; family JAJXZI01; genus JAJXZI01. The sequence continues at coordinate 5,983 of JAJXZI010000290.1, forward strand.
GCGCTTCGGCACAGCAGCCACGCCTACCGCATCCCAGCAAGCCCCTCCGGCGGTCTCCCCTAACCCCAATGCCGTATAGGAATTCAGGCGTAGATTTGGCCAACGGCGTATTGGACAAGTCCGTTGCGGTAGGTGTTTTTGCGCAGCCGTGGC
>JAJXZI010000328.1 GCA_021780115.1 bacterium
GGCAGTCGCTTCGCGGGTTGGGTGAGTTCCGCCAGCGCCGCGGGCAGATTGGAATCCGCGGCGGCGACCCGTTCCGGCGTCCCGGCCCAGACGGTCAGCAGCCCCGCGGCGAGGACGACGGCCGCCCGCCGCCGCGGGCTACTCGCGGCGGTGCGGCGTCTTCGCCGGGCCACCTTCCACTGGGGCAGTTCCTTGGACTTCATATCAAAGCCGGCTCTCATGCCGGAGTTCCAACTTGACGGAGCCACGTCCGAGGATGAAAGTCTGCACCATGAAGCGGGTCGAGAACAAATTCTCCGCGGCCCCGCGTTGAGCCAGCAAGGCGAGACTTCCATCCCATGAGCAACCAACCGTCCCCCGCCAACCAAGACAAGCCGCTCGCGCTCACCCCCGGCGGGCCGCGTCCAGCCGATCACGTTCACCCGGTCGGCACGGAGGAAGCCGTGCGCGTGGACGCCGCCAGCACGGCCGCGGTCGTCTCCGGGATCGGCGCGCCGGCAACGGCCCCGGCGCCTGTTGCCACCCGCCCGTCCGGGTTGGTCCTGACGCCTGGCGGTTTCCGTCCGCCGGCTTTTGTGCATCACCTCCCGGCGGGCCAGGCGCTCAGCCGGATCGGCGACCGACTCCACCGCCTGGACCTAGCCACCAATGTTCGCACGGAAATCGCGCAAGTCAGCGCCCCCGCGAGAAAAGTTCCCGCCTTGGGCGGCGGCTGGATCACGTGGGGATCGTTTCGCAACACGACCGGCACGCCGATCTCCTTCTTCAAGACCCTCTGGACGGTGCCGCCGCCGCCGGCCACGCAGTCCGGCCAGACGATCTTTTTGTTCAACGGCCTCACCGGAATGAGTGACATCCTTCAGCCCGTGCTCCAATGGGGTCCGTCGTCCGCGGGCGGCGGTAATTACTGGTCGGTGGGAAGCTGGTTCGTGGATCCGAGCGGGCACGCCTTTCACTCGACGCTGGCGAACGTCAATCCAGGCCAGACGCTGGTGGGCGTCATGGCCCTCACCAGCCAGGCCGGCAACTTGTTGAGCTATTCCTGCGAGTTCCAAGGCATTAACGGCACCAACCTGACGGTGCAGAACATCGCCGAGTTGAAGCAGGCCACGGAGACGCTGGAATGTTACGGCATCACCCGGTGCTCGGATTATCCCGCGACGAAGCTGACCGTGATGGCCGCCATCAGCCTCCAAACCGGCGCCGTCAGTCCCGCGGTCACCTGGACGCCGTTTGACGCCGTGGCGGACTGCGGACAGCACACCCGCGTCGCGGGCGCCAACGTGCTCCTCTACTACACCTACGATCTCCTTCTTTCGAACAAGGTCACCTTGGGCCAGACGAGCGGTCAGAGTCCGGCATTGAGCTCGGCCGCCGGGCGGCTGTTTCTTGGTTGGGCGGGACGGGGCAACAACCGGCTGAGTCTGGCGTCCTCGGCCGACAACGGACAGACTTTTGGCGGGCCGTTCACTTCCCTGGAAACCAGCGACACCGCCCCGGACTTGGCGTTCCACAACAGCCTGCTGTTCCTCGCCTGGAAGGGCACCGGTAACAACCAACTGAACGTGGCGCAGGCCACTCTCGCGCCGTCGGGCGCCGTCCAGGGCCTGACCAGCAAAGTCACCCTGGCCGATACCACCACGGCCGGGCCGGCGCTGGCTTCGTATAACGGACGCCTGTTCCTGGCCTGGAGGGGCGTCGGCAACAACTTCTTGAACATCCTGTCTTCGGCCGACAACGGCCAGACCTTTGGCGGCAAGTTTACGGCGGCGGAGACCAGCGATGCCGCCCCGGCGCTGCTCTCATTCAACGGGCTCTTGCTCCTCGCCTGGAAGGGCGTCGGCAACAACCAACTGAACGTGGCCCAAGTGAGCTTCAACGCCGCGGGAGGTATTCAGGGCCTTTCCAACAAGGTGACGTTGAGCGACACCAGCAGCGCCGGCCCGACCCTGGCGGCCAATGGCGGACGCCTGTTCCTGGGCTGGAAAGGCTTCACCAACGCCAACCTGAACGTCATGGTATCCGCCGACAACGGCCAGAGTTTCGCGGGCAAGTTCACCTCCGCCGAAATGAGCAACAACGCGCCCTGCCTGGCCGCGCACAACGGCAGCCTCTATTTGGGCTGGAGCGGCGTCGGCAACAACCAGATCAACGTGGCCGAGGTGGGCCAGGATTAAGCCGGCCCGCTGCCGTCACGGCTTCCGGAAAAGCACGATCCGGTTGGTGTTGGTGCCCTTGGCGTTGTTATCGACCCCCCAGCAGTTGGCGGTCTTGGTGAACTGTTGATCGTTGATCAGCACGAGCACCGGTTCCAGACCGGCCGCGACGCCGCAGGGCAGCACGGCTTCCTCCAGCTTAGTCCGGCCTGCGTGGACTTCGCCGACCTCGAAGGCGACGTGGCCGCCGCACCGCAGCACGCGCTGGAGTTCGCGGAAAACTCCGGTCATCGCGGTCTGCCAGGCGTCGAGTTTCTTGGGCACCGTGAGCTGCACGGCCTGGGCGTCGATGCCCAGGAACCAGCACCGAAGCCAGTTGTCGGTCGCGTATTGCACGACGTCGAGGAACGGCGGCGAGGTGACGACGAGTGCGACCGAGCCGGACGCGATTTGCGGCGTGGCCGCCGCCGGTTTGGTGAGAAGCAGCGCCCGATCCGCGACGCCTGCCAGCGTGTGGCGCACCGCCGGGGTGACGTCGCCGAGCAGTTGCCGCGTTTTTTTTAGGATGAGGTCCGGCACGCGCCGCCGCGGCGGCGTCTGGTGTCGGCGTTCGTTGATGTTCCGCTGGGATTTGACGGAAACGGCCTGGTTGGGCGGCAGGGTATAAACAGAAAAGAAGCCCGCGGAGTGCCCCGTGAGCCGGTTGAGGGCGAGCAGACAGATCCATTCGTCCACCGGATCCAGCGGTTCGTGTTCGCGCCGCGCCAGGAGACGGCGACGGAGGGAGGAAATTTCGCGCAGCGTCTCGGGATGGTAGAAGACGAGCAGGTCTTCCGGGCACTCGCCGGGCGCATCGAAGGCGATCTCGCCCAACCGCCCGGCGACTTGCTCGAGGGTCGGCGGGCGGAGCCGCGGGCGGGTCAGCACCGCGCTGAGCGGGTTGATGTCGCACCCGAAGGGCACGCGACTGAGCAAGGCGGCTTCAACGGGGGTGGTGCCGCGGCCCATGAACGGATCATAGACGACGTCGCCCGGCTCGGTCAGGCGTTCAATGAAAAAGCGCGGCAGTTGCGGCTTGAAGCAGGCGCGGTAGGAAACCTCGTGCAGCGAGCTGGCCTGCCGCTGCCGGGCGGTCCAGAACTCATTGATGAACGAGGGCACCTCGCGGGCCGGGCCGCCGGCCGGACAAAAGCCCGTGGTGGTGCGGCGGGTCGCCTGGCCAAACGCGTGAAACCCGGCCAGTTCCACCGCGAAGCCGGCCGGCCTTTCGCCTCCGCCGGGCGGCGCGAAAACCAGGGGCAATTCATCCGGCCCGGCCTGGGCCGCGATGGGGATCGCCTGGGAGGAACGGGACATCATGCGCTTGCACAGCAGACCAAGGGTGTACATATTCCGCAAGCGCGCATCTGGCGCCTGACGGGACGGGGCGCAGGGGCGACGGATCCCCGGCACGAGCGGCCGCCCAATTTCCAGAAGATTTTGGTGGAAATTGTGACTTCCCTTGCTAGATTCCGCGCCCCTCGGATGAATGCGGGCATTCGCACCGTGGGTGTAGTGAAGGCCCTCGCGGGCCGTTAAATTCTGCTGTGACTGACATTGTGACGACAAAGAAAAAAGCTGCAAAGAGCGCGCGCGGGACGGCGACTTCCGCGGCGATTCTGGGGCAATCTGGCGCGCACGGCAACCGGAACGCCGAACCGGCCGAGGTCCGGCCGGAATGGGCCAAGTATCACGAGCGCCTGCTCGAACTGCGCGACCAGTTGCTGCGCCAGATGAGCGGACTGGCCAAGGAATCCGCGGAGCAACTGCCCGGCTACAGCCTGCACATGGCTGATTCGGGCACGGACAATTTTGACCGCGACTTCGCCTTGAGCCTGTTGTCCTCGGACCAGGATGCCGTGTACGAGATCGAGGCGGCCCTGCGGCGCATCGAAAAGAACACCTACGGCATCTGCGAGTTGACCGGCAAGCCGATCCCGCGGGCGCGCTTGGACGCCATTCCGTGGACCCGGTTCACGGTGGAAGCGCAGGCGCAATTGGAGCGGGATGGCGCGCTGCGCCACCGCCGGTTGGGCGCGTTGGGCACCATCGACTCGGCGGCCGTTACCGAAGTGGAGGAGGAGGAAGAGCCCGAAGAAAAGGTGAAAGAGAAAGAATAGGCCATGCCCCGCGAAATCATTACCATCGAATGCACGGAAGCGCGCAAGGAGGGCAAGCCCCCGTCGCGCTACACCACCACGCGCAACAAGAAGACCCAAACCGAGAAGCTGGAAATCCGGAAGTACAACCGGTTCCTGCGGCGGCACACCCTGCACCGCGAAATCAAATAGCGCCCTATGCCCCGGAAGACTCACACTGACCGATCGGACCGGCCCAGCGGGCGCGGTCGGACCTCGGAATTCCGCACGCCGCGACCGAAGCCGAAGATCGACTTCACCCTCGACGCGCTGGACTTCAAGAACGTCAACCTGCTCCGGCAGTTCGTCACGGACCAGGGCCGCATTCTGCCGCGCAAATACACCGGCCTGCCCGCGCACTACCAGCGCCGGCTGAACACGGCCATCAAGCGCGCCCGGCAGATGCTGCTGATGAAGTAGCTGTCGCCCCGCGGCAAGGCCGCGCACGGCGGACGGTCCGGTTTGGGCTGGAATCGCCACTGGATAACGGCGCAGTCGCTGAGAAGTTCGGGCTACACCAGTCCGTCGCATTGTTTCGCCAGCGCGAAATCCCTCGTCGTCAGCCCGCCCTCGGAATGTGTGGTCAGCGCGAGGGTGACCCGGTTCCAGCGGATGTTGATGTCGGGATGGTGGTCGGCCCGTTCGGCGGCGCGGGCGACCGCGTTGACGAACTTCATCGCCGCGGCGAAATCATGGAACTCGTAAGTGCGCGAGATTTTCGCGCCGTTCTTCCTCCAGGCCGGGACGGCCTTCCGCGCGGCGGTGATTTCGGCGACTTTGAGCTTGGGCATGGCGCAAAATCGCCGCGCCCGCACCGTTTGGCAAATCGTCTCGCGCCGCCCTCCGCGGATCAGAACCACTCCTTGCGCCCGTCCACGTAGATCCGGACGAACTCCTCGTCCGGCTTGCAGAGATAGATGATGCCTTCGATCAGGCCGATGATGTGCATCACCGGGGCGAGGATGCCGCACGTGAGGACGGTCACCAGCAGCATGATCAGGCCCGTGCCGGTGTAGCCAAGGATGAATTTGTGGATGCCGAGCGAGCCGAGCAGGATGCCGAGGATGCCCGCGGGGATTTTGGCCGAGGCCCGCGAGGAGGCCGCCGGCGGCGCCGATCCGCCGGGCGGGGGCGCGGCGGCGAAGGGCGGCGGCGCGGGTTGCAGGTCCGCCGCGAACTCCGGGAAGGCGCTCAGCGCCTTCCAGTCCGCCGCGCCTTCCGGTTGGAGAAGCGTGTGGGCGTTGGCGCGGTTTTCGGCGATCCAGCGGCGCACCTGCTCCGCGCTGACCGGCCCGTATTGCTGGCCGTCGGCTCCGATGATTTTATACATAACAGGCCTTTCCGGTTAGGGATGATCCGCCGGATCATCCGCCACGGCGCGGCGCAGTTCCAGCCGGAACGTCCGCGTCTCGCGGGAAGAACACGGAGGTCGCGCGGGAAGTTTCACAATCTTGGCGGTCTTCGTGGGGGGACGTTATTCGCCTCGGGACCGGCTCCGCCGGAGGTCTGCGGCTGGCCCGCCAAAGACGGGTCCTTCTTCGGCGGCGAATCCCGCCGCGCCGCCTCCTGCCGCCGGGCTTGGCTCACCACGAGGAGGCTCGTGCCGAGCGCCCACAACAAGTCGAACCCGAACACCCCGATGCCCAGCAGCGCCCAGCGCGCGTTGCGCCACAGATCACTCCAGACCGCGAACGGATCGCCCTGCGGGTCGTTGATCTGGGCGCGGTGGGTGAAGTACCACACTACAAACCGCGAGCCGAAGGCCAGCGTCAGCACCAATCCCAGCACGCAGAGCGGCACTTGGACGTATCCCACTTTCCGCCGGGCCAGGAGCGAGCCGAAACCCGGCAGCGCGAGATTGGACGTCAGGCACGCCCAGGCCTTTTGGCGGTCAAGCGTCAGGGGTCCGGCCGGGGGCGCAGAGACTTTCATAGGCGTACATCAACGCGGCGATGCCGATGGGGGCCGTGAAGAGCACGCCGACACAGCAGAGCAGCAGGCCGGCGAGATTGATCAACCCGACGAGCAGGGCCAACGCGAAGACCCGCCACCACTGCGCGATCACCGTTTTCCAACTCACCCGCATCGCGGGCCAGAACTCCAGGCGCTGGTCGATGATCAACGGCAGGGTGAAGAGCCAGTTGACCTGCAAGAAAACCATCGGCGCCAGGCAGATCAGCCCCACCAGCACGACCAGGAGGATCGCCCCCGGCCCAGGCGGCTGGTTGCGCATGAGGGAAGGCAACAGGGCGACCAGTGCCGTCACCACGGCCGGAATCAAGCACAGGCCGGCGAGCAACCCCGGCACCAACTGGCCGAGGAACAACTGTAGGTAACACAAGCGAAAACCCGCAAACACGTCGCCCACCGTGGCCGACTGACCGCGGACCACGCGCAGGAACAGGTAGAACAACCCGCCCAACAGCGGGCCAACGACGAAAATATTCGCGAGGGAAAACAGCGCTCCGATGATCGGAATCATGCCGAGCACGCCGATGCCGATTTCGATGCCCAGGTACACCGCCAAGCCGCCGAGCAGCAGGCCGAGGTGGTCCTTGAACAGGTTCCAGCCGCGGGTGAGGCAACCGCCAATGTCGAGGGTGGCGTCGCGCCCGGCGAAGTCCGCCACCCGCGGGGGGAGCACGGCAGGGGCCGTCGGCGGCGGGGCCGGGTGGGCGTGCGCCGCCAGGGCGGTCGCAAACTCCGCGACCCCGGAAAGCGGCTGCCAATCGGCCGCGCCTTCGGCCTGCACCAAAGACTCCGCGCCAAGGCGGCCCTCGGCGATCCACTGGCGCACCTCCTCCGCGCTCACCGGTCCATACTGCTGGCCATCTGCTCCAATGATTTTATACATGGCTGACCTTTCTCATTGCTGCGGCCCGGCGGGACCGGCTCGCGCCGTGGCCGGGCCTGGGGTTCAAAGCGGCGCCGACCGTCGCTCAGGTGAACTGCGACTTGACCTCGGGGCGCGTTAGCACGATGAGCGCCCAAATGCCGAACGGCATGCTGAGGACGCAACAAGGCGAGAGGCAGGGCAGAATCGCCAGAATACTCGCGGTGACCGCCAGCCCGTATCCTTGCAGCGCCTTCATCCGCAGGGCGCCGACGATGATCAACACATCCGCCACGATCCCGACGAGGTCGTAGGCGGCCCCGGCCGGGCCCATCAGCTTCTCCAGGATCGCCCGAATCTCCGGCGGCAGCGTCTGCAACTGCTGCATCACCTGCGCGGTGTTCGTGAGCAGGAGGCGGGAGAGCAGGTCAAAGCCCGTCATGGCCACGTCCAGAATGCCCACGACCAACAGCCACATCGCGGGGGTGCTGACCCGCTGCAATGCCGCGTCGTGCCCGCCGCTGGCGCTGGCACCCGCTGGAAGCGGGACGGGAAGCGGCGCCGGGCCGGGCGCCGGCTTTGGGCCGGTGCGCAGCGCCTCGGCAAACTCCGGGAAGTCCCCGAGCGTCTGCCAGCCGGCACCGCCTTCGGCCCGCGTCTTGGACTGCGCGTTGAGCCGGCCTTCAGCAATCCACTGGCGGACTTCGTCCGCGCTGACCGGGCCGTATTCTTGCTGGTCGCCACCGATGATTCGATACATGGGAAAGGGTGTGGGGTGTGGGGGCAGACGGGTCAAGGTTCCCAGCGCAATTCCTTGAGCCGCGCCGGGCTTACCTGCTGGACTGAACCGTCGGCCAACGCCACCACGAACAGGCCGCCGTGCCGCGATCGGCCCAGCCGCCGGTCGGGGCCGCCGCTGACGTTCCAGCCGTCGTCGGCCTCGAAAATCATCACGGTATCCGGGGCGACCTTGCTCGTGTCCCGACCGTCCAATTGGGCATTGAAAGCATAGTGACTTTGTTTAGCCGGGTCGCCCGCGGGGCACTTGAAAGCGCCGGCCGCGCCGACGTAGCTTTGGATCGCGTCACACCAGGTGGCGGCGGGCGGGAACTGGTCCTGGTGGTCGGATGCGTAAAGGCGCACGGCCAAGCCGAGCTGTTTGACGTTGTTGACGCACACGATCGTCTGGGCTCGCGACTTGGCCTGGGCCAGGGCGGGCAACAGCATTGCCGCCAGGATGGCGATCACCGGCACCAGCAGCAGCGCCACGGCCGAGACCACGATGCCGGCCGTTGCCGCGCCGGAACCACCGAGGCGTCCCTGGCTGTTGCTGATCCGCACCCGCGCGACGATGCCGAGCACCAGTCCTACCAGCGCCGTCAGCCCCAGCGTGAGAAACCCCAGGACGCCCAGCACCAGTGACGTGATTGCGAGGCGGCTGGTCTGGGCGGGCGCAACCCTCGCCAACGGTGGCAACGGCGGACTTCCTCCGGGGGCAGCGGAGACGCGAGTCGCCAGCAGTTCCGCAAATTCAGGAAAGTCCTCCAAGACTTGCCAGCGGGTGCCGCCTTCAGTCTGGATCTGGGTGCGGGCGTGGACGCGCCCCTGGGTGATCCACTGGCGAATCTGGTCGGCAGTGACCGATCCGTACTCCTTCTGGTCCGAACCGATGATTTTATACATGACGTTGCGAGTCGGCGGGCGGCTCGCTTCCTTTTAAACCTTTAGGCGGCGCGATTCAAGCACCGTGTGAAGCAAAACCGGGAAAACGGTGGTCGTGACGGGAACCGGTTGCCCGGCCTGCCCAGCCGACTACGCCGACGGGTCACCCGCGCCCCCCGGCCGGCTCCGCTGGAAATCTTCCCACAGCGGTGACATCGCGCGCTGCCAGGCCACCGCCTCGGCGATAATCCCCAGCGCGTAGCCGATTTCCTCCGGTGTGTTGTCTTTGCCGAGGGACAGCAGCAAGCTGCCGCGCGCCTGCGTCTCGTCCAAGCCGATGGCGGTGAGCACGGGCGAAATCTTCGACGCCTTGCTCGCACACGTCGGCCCGCTGGCCACGGCGACGCCCCGCGAATCCAGCAGGAGTTGCAACCCTTCGCCCTCGACCCCCGCGACGTGGAAATTCAGTGTCGTGCTGAGGCGGCACGGCCCCGGCTCCGGACCGTTAAGGCGGAGGAAGGCAATGCGCGACCGGAGTCCCTCCCAGAGTTGTTTTTGCAGCCGGGCCGTGTGCGCGATGCGCCCGGCCAACTCCCGCGCCGCGGCCGCCGCCGCCACGCCCGCCCCGACGATGGCCGGGACATTCTCGGTGCCCGCGCGCCGTCCGCCCTCCTGCGCGCCGCCGTGGATGACGCCCGCCAACCGCGCCCCCCGGTGGCGATACAGCACCCCCACGCCCTTTGGTCCGTAGAACCGGTGCGGCGCGAGCGACAGCAGACTCGCTCTCATGTCCTGCACGTCCACCGGCAGCCAACCGGCGCTGGCGGTGGCGTCCACGAAGAGCGGGATGCCGCGCTCCCGCGCGCTCCGGCCGATCTCGCGGATCGGCTCGATCGTGCCGAGGTCGTGGTTTGCGTGGTGGACGCAAATCAGGATCGTCTGGTCCGTCAGCGCGGCACGCACGGCTCCGGGATCAACGAAGCCCTGCGCATCAACGCCGACCCGTGTGGCGCTGAATCCGTGCCGTTCGAGGAACTTGACGGAGTTCAACACGGCCGGATGCTCAATGGCGGTGAGGACGAGGTGGCGGCCCCGGCGCGGGTTGGCGTAGGCGCTGCCCTTGACGGCGAGATTCGCCGCCTCGGTGCCGCCCGAAGTGAATATGATGCTCTCGGGCGACTCCGCGTGGATCATCGCCGCGATCTGCTCCCGGGCCGTGGCCAGCGCGTCGCGCGCCCGCAGTCCATGCCGGTGCAGTGAAGCGGGATTGCCGAAGCACTCCGCGAAGAACGGCTGCATGGCGGCGAGCGCTTCCGGCAAGACCGGCGTGGCCGACTGGTGGTCGAGAAAGACTTCGCGCATGACAGACAAATCCGACGGCTGTGGGCAATTTACTGGCCGCGGTTCTTCCGTCAAAGCCAGCCACCAAGCGAAGGGAGGGGAACGCCTTGCCCGGCCGGTTCCGAGCGGCGCGTCGCGCCGGGGAAGCGGCGGATTCCGATGGTCGCGCGCCTGGGCGGCAGCAGCGCGGCGCGAGCGGTCAACGGCAGGCGAAAAAGGATTGCCACCTTCCCCCGGCTCCATTACCCCGTCACCGCTTTATGGATTGGCTGACAAATGTGCTCTTTCCTGGTGGCAGACTTCTCGGCATCGAATGGAGCGTCTGGAAGGTCGTCGGCTGGCTGGGCAACGCGGTGTTCTTCTCCCGCTTTGTGGTGCAGTGGTATGCCACGGAGAAGCGACGCCAAGTGGTCGTGCCGTCGGCGTTTTGGTGGCTCAGCCTGGCCGGCTCGGGATTGCTGCTGAGCTATTCGATCCGCAAGCGCGACAGCGTCTTCATCTTCGCCTATGCGTTCACGTGGATTCCGTACCTGCGCAACCTCATCATCCACCACCGGCACAACCAGGCCCATCTGGACTGCCCGGAATGCGGAGCGGCCTGTCCTCCCCACTCCAATTACTGCTTCGCCTGCGGCACGCCGGTGCGGCCGGACGCCGATGCGGTGAAACCTTGACCGGCAAGAGACGACTCCTGGTTGTCGAAGCGAACACCAGCGGAGACATCGGCGCTATTTCTTGGGGATCGTCGGAGCCGCGGGTTTGGTGGAAGTGGCGCTGGCTGGCAACGCGCCGGTGGCTGCCTGGCCTTGGGCCGGTTGCCGCAGGTTGTATTTGTCCAGGATGGGATTGAGGTCCGGATGCGTCTTGGCGTAGGCCTGCAAGCTGGGCACGAACCGGTTGACAAAGGGGATCACCTCGGTGTCGAAGGCTTTCGCGATCCGCTTGGCTTCGGCGTCCTGCGCCTGTTGGCTAAGCGTGCGTTGCTGCCGCCAAAGAAACACCATGAAACAGCCGCTCGTCACGAGCAGCACCGCGAGCGTGGCCTGGAGCAGCTTCTGCAGGGACTGCACCTGCTGTTGAAGCGCCGCGAGCTCGGGCGCGGACGAGGAAGGCACTGGGTCCAATTCGTTCATAACCTTAACGGGCGGGGGATTTGGGGGCGGCCGGAGCATTGGAGGCGCCCGGCTTGATGCTGAAGGATTGCAAGAGGGGATCGATGGCCGGATTGCGCTTGCTGTATTCGTTGAGGTCAACGGCGATCGCCTGGATGATGAGCCGGTTGTTGTTAAAGGCCAGAACTTTCTGCTGAAGCTGCCGCACTTCCCGGAAGGACATGTTGTAAGCCAACATGAAGTACACCGTCAGCCCCGCCACGACAAACAGCGCCCACAGCAGCGCGGCCGTTACCGAATTATTCTTCATACGTGGAAGCAGTCTATCGGCCCGCCGGCCGATGTCCACCGTGATTTTCGGCCTCGATCCTCGAGTAATGGCTCCCCAGCACGACCGGAGAAAACGATGGTGCCGAAACGGACGGAGTCCGGCGGCGGTGACCGGTGCTTTCCTATCCGGAACCCAAACCCGGTCTCTATTTGCTCCCGTCCCGACAGCCGGTTTGCCGCTCTGTGTGGTCCCTCAATCCCGGCGGCGGAGCGCGGGATTGGTTCCCCGGCCAGCAAGGGGACGGACAGCCCCGCTGGCCGCGCGCCGCTTGCGGCCCGGGCCGTGGAGGTTAAACTCCGGCGTGCGCATTCTTGCCCTCGATCATGGGACGGTCCGCGTTGGGGTTGCCGTCAGCGACGAACTGCAGTTCATCGCCCAACCCTTGGAGAGCATTCCGGCCGAGCCGTTCGACGCGTTGGTGACGCGGTTGCAGCAACTCCTCAAGGAGAAAGACGTCGGGACCATCCTGATCGGCCTGCCGCGCAACATGGACGGCAGTTCCGGCCCGGCGGCGGGCAAGGTCCAGGCGTTCGTGGCGCGGTTGAAGGAAGGCGTCACCGTGCCCATCCGCCTTTGGGACGAGCGCCTCACCTCCGCAATGGCGAACCGCGTTCTGATCCAGGGCAACGTCCGCCGGGCGGCGCGCAAACAGAAAGTGGACGCGATGGCGGCGGCGCTTTTGTTGCAGAGTTACCTGGACGCGAAGAGTGAAGTCGGAAGCGCGCAAACGTCCGCCCGTTGATGGCGCTTCCGCGTCGCCGTTCCCGCCGCGCGACTCGGAAGTGAACACCGTCAAACTCAAGCTCACCATCGCCTACGACGGCACGGCGTATCAGGGCTGGCAGGCGCAGAAGATCGGCGTGGGCGTGCAACAGAAGATTGAAGAGGCGCTGTCCCGGCTGTTCCCATCCGTCCCGCGCGTCCGCGGCGCCAGCCGCACGGACACCGGCGTTCACGCGCTCGGCTTGGTGGCGGACGTGGACGTTCCCCGGACCGAGTTGCGCATGCCGCTGCGCAAGTTGCCGCTGGCGCTGAACGCCTGGCTGCCGGAAGACATCCGCATCGTGTCTGCCCGGCGCGTGCCCGCCGGCTTCCATGCGCGCTTCCTTGCCACCGGCAAGCAGTATCGCTATTTCGTCTGGAACCACGCCACGATGAACCCGCTCCTCCGGCAACGGGCCTGGCACGCGCCGGTCCCGCTCGACGTGGCGGCGATGCGTTCCGCCGCCCGACTGCTGCTGGGCAGGCACGACTTCCGCTCCTTCGCCGCCGCGCACAGTTACGCGGTGGCAGACACGGTCCGCACCCTCACCCGCTGTGACCTGCGGCGGCAGGGACCGTTGCTGACGTTCCTCATCGAAGGCGACGGTTTCCTCTACAAAATGTGCCGGGGCATCGCCGGCACGCTGGTGCAGGTTGGGCGGGGCCAGTTCACCGCCGCCGACCTCAAGCGGATGCTGGCCGCCAAGGACCGGCGGGTCGCGGGGATGACGGCGCCGGCCCACGGACTGGTGCTCTGGAAAGTCTTCTACCGGAAGTCCGGCGGGCGAAGTCCGAAAAGCAAAAAGTCCCGTCGGCGCCCCGACGTTTGACCTTTCTTTCCCCCGACCTCCCGTCATGCACGTTGTCCTGCTCGAGCCGGAAATCCCGCCCAACACGGGCAACGTGGCCCGCTTGTGCGCCGCCACCCGGACCACGCTGCACCTCATCGAGCCGTTCGGCTTCCAGCTTGACGATGCGACGCTCAAGCGCGCCGGCATGGATTACTGGCGGCACGTCTCGTGGCGTCGGTGGCCCGGCTGGGCCGCGTTCGCGCAGAGCCTTCCGGCGGAGGCGCGACTGTGGCTCGTGGAAGCCGGCGGGCCGCGACTCTACTCCGAGGTCAGCTTCGCGCCGGAGGACTATTTGGTCTTCGGCCGGGAAACCGCGGGCCTGCCGAAGACGCTCCTGGAGCGAAACCGCGATCACTGGCTGCGGATCCCGATGTTTCACGCCCGGGCACGGTCACTGAACCTCTCCAACTGCGTGGCGCTGGTGCTGTTCGAGGCGCTGCGACAGCAGGGATTCCCCGGCCGTATCTGAAGCAGAAGGCGCTGCGCGCCGGGCGGCCACCGGCCAGTGACGCCGCTCGAGTCACGCCTCCCGCGGCGCGCGTCACCCCGTCAACATTTTCAGTTCCGCCGCCCGGATCACCGCTCTCGCCTGCTCGGGGGTCCCGACCGCGAGCAACTCCTGTCGCAATTTCGGATCGCGCAGCAGGCGGCTGATTTTGGCCAGCATGGCCAGGTGTTGGGTGACGGTGGGCGCGATCAGGAGGAAGAACAGCCGCGCTGGCAGGCCATCGATGGCGCCGTAGGACACGCCAGTCGGATGCCGCCCGAACACGATGATCGGCCGGTCCACCAGACCAACGATCGCGTTGCGGGCGTGCGGCAAGGCGATGCCGTCGCCGATGCCGGTGCTGTGGAGTTGCTCGCGCTCTTGCAAGGCGCGGAGCAATGTCCGCTGGGCCTCGGGCTGGCCGGCCATTTCGGGAATTAGCGCCACCAACTGCGCCAGCACGGCGTCGCGTTCCGTGCCGCCGAGGTCCAGCTTGATGCCCGCCGGCGACAGCAAGTCGCTCAGCAGCAGCGGGGTTGAACCGGAGTTCTTCATGCACTGGAAGCATAGAGGAGGCGGGCGGCGGGTGAAGGAAAATCTGCCCTGGTTGTCAGCGGCAGGTTGTTTCCGGCACCGAAGATCGCTTCGCTCGGCCCGCGCCCTTGTCCGCGAAGGATTCCCCCGAAGCGGGGCCGGCGCCGGGGCAACCCGGCACCAGCGAATTCGCGGAAACGGCTAAAGTTTTCCGCCGCCGCGCCGATACCAGGGGCGTCGCAAGACCGGCGGCTGGCAGCCGTGAAGGGCCGGCAGGGAAATCGGGCGGGCGCCCCGGAAAAGCCCGCCTCGCGGCAGGGATGCCGTGCAACAAAAGCCCCGCAAGGGGTGACTCATGGAAGGAGTCTTAGTATGGTCATTAACACAAACATGGCGTCGGTGAACGCCGCCAGTCTGTTGGCAAACTCAACGAACCTGTTGAACCAGTCGATCGCACGGCTGTCCTCCGGCTCCAGGATTGTTTCGCCCGCGGACGACGCGGCAGGTCTGGCGGTCTCGATGAAGTTCAGCGCCCAGATCAACCGCCTCCAGGCGGCCGGCAACAACGTGGGCAACGCGGTCTCGTTCAGCCAAACCCAGGATGGGTTCCTGCAGCAGGTCAACACCGCGCTCAACCGTATGAGCGAACTGGCGACCCAAGCCCAGGACGTCACCAAGACCGACTCGGATCGGGCGCAGTACCAGACGGAGTTCGGCAAGCTGCAGAGCTACATCACCGATCTGGCGTCGAAGGACTTCAACGGGGTCTCGCTCTTCACCGCCACGGCGTTGAGCGTCACCACGGACAGCGAAGCCGGGAAGTTCTCCATGGTTGGCATTAACTTGGGGACCGCCACCTATACCACGGCCACCGGCGGCGGCACGAGTGTGGGCACGGCGGCCAATGCCGCCACGGCGTTGACGAACGTGGAAGCGGCGATCAACCAACTGGCCTCGGATCGCGCCACGGTGGGGGCCAACGAGTCGGTGCTGAACAACTACAGCAGCCAACTGAGCGTGCTGCAAAACAACCTCACCGCCGCCAACAGCCGCATCACGGACGTGGACGTGGCGCAGGAAAGCACCAACTACGCACGATACAACATCCTCGTCCAATCCGGCACGGCGATGTTGGCGCAGGCGAACGCCCTTCCGAATCTCGCCCTGAAGCTCTTGGGCTAAAGACCGCGGTTCGGACCCGGCATTCACCACTCGGACGGCGCGGCAACGCCGTCCGAGCTTCGCCTTTCCCGCGCCGGCCGCAGGCGCGACGTGGGAAACGCGCCCGAAACCGCCGCAACGCGAAACTAAAATAGAAAAGGCAAAACGAATATGAGCAGCACTACCGGTGTGGATCTCAGCCTGTCCGGCCTGGCCTCGGGCTTCGATTGGAAGACCTTGGTGTCGCAATTGGCCAACGTGGAGCGCGCCCCGGAGCAGCAATTGCAGGCGCAGCAGAGCACGATCAACCAGGAGAACGCCACCTGGGGCAACGTCAAGTCGCTCCTGACCACCCTGCAAACCAACGTGGACGCGCTGAAGGACCCTACCTTGTTCGACAGCCGAACCGCCCAGGTGGCGGACCCGACAGTCGCCAGCGCCAGCGTCACCACCGGGGCCCCGCTGGGCAACTACACCTTTAACCTCACCCAGCTTGCCACCGCGGCCCAGCAGGTCGGCACGTCCCATATTGGCGGCCCGCTCAGCCCCACCAACAGTGTCTCCACCTTGGTCGCCACCACCGCCCCCTTTGCCACCGCCGTGTCGGCCGGCACGTTCACCGTCAATGGACACCAGGTGACCATCGCGTCCACCGACACGTTGCAACAGGTCTTTAACAACATCAGCACCGCCACCGGCGGGGCCGTCACGGCCAGTTACAGCACCAGCACGGACACGATCAGCCTGGCGAGCGCCAGCCCCATCGTGCTGGGCAGCGCGACCGACACGAGCAATTTCCTCCAGGCCGCCAAGCTCTACAACAACGGCACCGGCGCCGTCACCAGCGCCGGCCGCGTGGGCAGCGCCCAACTCAACTTGGCGCTCAACCAGGCCAACCTGGCCACCGCCGTCTCCGATGGCGGCGCCGGCGCCGGCGCCTTCACCATCAACGGTGTCACCATCAACTTCAGCGCCACCGGCGACAGCCTGCAAAACGTGATGGACCGCATCAACAGTTCCTCCGCCGGCGTCACCGCCAGCTACGACGCGTCGAACGACCGGCTCGTGCTCACCAACCAGAGCACCGGGGACATGGGCATCTCGCTCCAGGACGTGACCGGCAACTTCCTCGCCGCGACAGGCCTGGCCGGCGGCAGCCTGACGCGCGGCCAGAACCTGCTCTACACGATCAACGGCGGCACCCAGATCGTCAGCCAGTCCAACGCGATCAGCTCCGCCAGTTCCGGCCTCTCCGGGCTGACCGTCACGGCCCTCAAGACCGGATCCACCAGCGTCACCGTGTCCAGCGACACGACCCAGATCAGCCAGGCCATCAGCAACTTCGTCACCGCTTTCAACCAGGCCGAATCGCTCATCGCCACGCAGACGGCAAGCACGACCGACGCCAGCGGCAAGGTGACGGCCGGCATCCTGGCCGGCCAGGGCGACGCCAACGATATTGCCAGCAGCCTGCGGCAGCTTGCCAACACCGTCCAGAACGCCCTGTCCGGCACCGTCAAGAGCCTGAACGACTTGGGCATCGTCTCCAACGGCAACGACAACACGTTGAGCCTGGGGAATTCCAGCCAGCTCAACGCGGCCCTGGCCAGCAACCTGAGCGCCGTCAAGTCCCTCTTCTCCGATCCGACCAACGGCCTGGCCGTCGCCATGGACACCTACCTGACCAATACCATCGGCACCAATGGCACGCTGGTCACCACGCAGAACAACTTGACCGCGCAGTCCTCCGCCATTGACACCCAGGTGGCCAACATGGAACGGCTGGTGCAGCAGGACAGCGACCGCATGACCGCCGAATTTGTGGCCATGGAAACCACCCGGTCCTCGCTCAACGCCCAGTTGCAGTACCTCACCCAGCAGTTTGGCGGCTCCTCCGCCACCACGGCGGGCTGACACCTCTATGACCGGCTCTCTTCGGCCAATGTTCCCTCCCGCACGGCCCCGGCGTCCGCGTCGGGGTTGGCTCCCGCTCCTGGCCGGCGGGTGTCTCTGCGCGGCGGGCTGCTCGACCGAGCGGCTGGCCGACACCGTGATCGGTCCCGGCTACCACCCCGTCAACGTCTATTGCCGCGGGCCGATGCTCCCCGCCGACCTGCGGCGCGTGGCGGTGCTGCCGTTGACCTGTGCGGACGACTCCATGGCCCTGGCGGCGGGCCGGGAAGCGCTCGCCCCGGTGCTGGAGGAAGAATTGGCCAAGCTCGGAAAATTCGAGATCGTGCCGGTGTCCCCGGCCGACCTGCAACAGCGAACGGGCCGCGCCAATTGGCGGGCCGACGAGAAGCTGCCGCCGGACTTTTTCCAGTCATTGAAGGCGGCCTATGCCTGCGACGCCGTGCTGTTCAGCCAAGTGACCGTCTTCCGCGCTTATCCGCCGCTGGCGGTCGGCTGGCGGTTCCAGCTCGCGGGCGGCGCCGGCAAGGACATCGTGTGGGCCGCCGATGACGTCTTCGACGCCGGCCAGCCGGCGGTGGTGAACGGCGCGCGTCGTTACCAGCAGGAGCAGCAGCGCAGCGCCTCGTCGCATCTGGACTCGTTCGGCATCATGAACTCGCCGCGGCGGTTTGGCCATTACTCGGCGAGCACCCTGCTGGCGACCCTGCCGGCGCGGTGAAAGCCCTAAAGCTTTCCCGCCGTTGGCCGATAATGGGACGTGGCTCATGGTGAACTAAGTTGGAACAAGCCGGACGGAAAGAGAGAGAAAGGGTATGGAAATCCAATTCAATGCAAACGGCGTCCCGCCGGTCGGCGGGCCGGCGCGGGCGGCCCAAAGGCGGGCCGCTTCGGCCAGCCGCGACAACGCCGTCTTCGCCGGCTTGGAGACCCTCCAAGCCGCCCTGGGGCAAATCCCCGACGCGCGGCCGGAGACCGTGTCCCGCGCCAAGACCCTGGCCGCCGATTCCCAGTATCCACCCCCCGTGGACGTGGACCGGATCGCCCGGCTCTTGGCGACTCACCTCCCGACGAACGCGGCCTGAGCCGCCACCCGGTTCCGGCTCCCGACTCCCCGCGCGCATGACCCCTGCCCACCGCTGTCAATCCTACCGCCAAGTCGCCACCCAGACCGCCCCGCCCGGCCAGTTGGTGCTGATGCTTTACGACGGGGCGATCCGCTTCCTGGAGCGGGCGCTGACGGGCTTTTCCCACACGGATCCGGGCGAGTTTCACATGACGATCAACAACAACCTGCAACGCGCCCGGGCCATCATCCTGGAACTCAACCGCTGCCTGGACCGGGAGCGGGGCGGGGAAATCGCCGCCACCCTGAACGCACTCTACGACTACTTCGACCGCCGGTTGCAGGAGAGCAACCGGCAGAAGCGGCCCGAAGGCATTCACGAAGTCCTCCACCGCCTCACCGTGCTGCGGGAGGCGTGGGCCACGATGTTGGGTAAACCCGACGCCCCAACAGCCGTGACCGAGCCGTTCGCCCTGGCACAATGTGCCACCGCATGAACCGGCCCCCGCCCTCCGACGCTGCGGCGAACGCCGACGCCCGCCTGACGGATGCCTACCGTGAGTGGCGGCAATGGACGGAAACCGAAGGCGAGGCCATCCGCGCGGGCGACTGGGCGCGGGTGGCTGCCTGCCAGGACGCCAAGCGCCGCCTGCAACCGCGCATCCTGGCGTTGCGGGCCGCGGCTCAGCGGGGCTGGGCGGACGCGGGCGCGGCCCAGGCACGCGCCCTCCAGTCCGTGGTGGGGGAACTCATCGCCTTGGAGGAGCAAAACCGCGACTGGCTCGCCGCCCGGCACCGTGCCTTCCTGGACCGCCGGGCGGAACTGGACCGGAGCCGTTCCAACCTCCGCCGCCTCCGGCATTCCTACGCTCCGGCTCGCGGCGCGGCGTGGTCTTCCTTGTCTTAAGCGGCACATCAACGCCCACGAGCTTGGACAATCTTCTCCCCGTCAACTCGCGCCGATTCGCGGGACGAAAGTTATTTTCCCAGGCATCCCGCCGGACGGCACCCGCGTCAGGCCGGACGGCGCGCCTGCCCGGCGTCGAGCGCCGCTCTCACCACGTTCAGCACCGCTTCGCTGGAAAAGGGTTTCGACAGGATGCTGACTTCGCCATCCGTGATCCATACGGACGGAACCGCGAGGTCTTGGTCCGCCACCAGGACGATCGCCATCGTGGGGTGACGGTGGCGGAGCTGTTCCCGGAACCCGGCTCCGGGCACCTCCAGCAGGCTGGCCTTCAACAACATCGCGTCGATTTGGCATCCGGCGGCCGCGCACCGCTCCGCCGCCTCCTGAACGCCTCCAGCCTCCAACACCGTGTACCCGCGATACGCCAGGATCGCCCGCAACATCCAGCGCGTCTGGTCGTCGTCATCCACGACCAGCACGGTTTCGTGACCGTTGGCCGGCGCGGCGATCCCGAGCCGCGCGGCGTAGCCGGCCGCACGCGGCAGGAACAGCTTGACGTAATTGTGGCGGTCGGCATCGGTGCCCGTTTCGATCCAGCCGCCGTGCCGTGCAATGATCCAACTCGAAACGGCAATCCCCCAGTCGGCGACGCCGCGCGGGTCCGGGGGGGCGGAAGCCGGTTCGCCGAAGGGGTTCCAGAGGCGAGCCGCCGCCGCGCCGCCGCTCTCCCGCAAGGTGAGCGTGACGAAATCGCCCGTCCGCCCGGCAGCGTGGCGCGGCCCGCCGAGGACCGCGTTGGCGAGGCGCACCTCGAGCTGGCCTCCGGCCGGCAACTGGTCGCGGGCGTGGAGGCAGAGATTGAGGAACACCTGCATCACTTGCTCCCGATTGGCCTGGACCGGCCACAGGTCCGCGGGCGGCGGCGGAAAGGAGAGATCCAACCGTGGCCGGCGCAGACTCGGACGCACCAACCAGAGGGCGTCGGCCAGGAGTTCGGGCAGACTCACCGACCCGCTCCGGGCTTCGGAGGGACGGCCGAAGGCCTGGATGCGGGCGTTGGCACCGGCAGCCCGCCGGGCGGGGGCGACCACTTTCGTGAGACGATCCTGCAAGTGGCCGGGCAGGGCCGGATCGGCAAGCGCCAAGTCCAGGTTGGCCAGGATGGCCGCCAGGGTGTTGTTGGAGTCATGCGCGATCCCGTCCGCCAGCGCGCCGATGACCTGTTGGCGTTGGAGGCGAAGAAGTATTTCGTCCGCCGTTTCGGGAGGCGGTTCCGATGTCCCGGCATGGTCGTGCATCGCTAAGAGGCCGGCAGGCTAGCGAGCGGCGCCCCATTGTCAACAGGGTCATTGTGTGAAAACCTTGCGGTGAAGGTTAATCCACTTATATTTGCAGTGTTCGCTCCGACATCGGGCGAGACACGCGAGGCGCTGTCCGAAGGCGGGACCGGGGGATTTCCCGGCCGGCGCCGCACGAGCGGAGGGGGCGTTTCCAACCGGGCGTTGGCGTGGCGTCTTCCGGTCTGGATTGGACGAAGCACAAATGGGTCAAGCAACTGACACTTCGAGTTCCACGACGCGGCCGTTCGGCGATCTGGCCGAGGCGATGGCCGCGCCGAGCCTGGCTTCCGCGCGGTGGTTGAACGGCGGGATTGCCCGGCTCGATCCACAGGGCTGTCTGGCTGACGCGAGCGATGCGCTGCTTTACTGGCTGGACGCCGATCTAACGGCGGTGCGGGGCAGGGATTTCGCCGCGCTCGTCGGCCAGCGTTTTCCCGAATGGGAGGCCGCGCTGCGCCGCTTGTTGGAGGGGGTGCCGACTTTTGACCAAGTCGAACTGGCCTCGGCGGACGCCCGCGCCCCGCAGCGGTTCAGCGTCGAGACCTTCTGCCATCAGGGCGTCCGGTTCGTGCGGTTGCAGTCCGTTCTGCCCCCGCTGAAGGAATTGGAGGAGAGCGGTCTCTCGGACGACGCCTGGCGCGAGGGACCGGCCCGCGAGGTGTACCTGCGGCTGCTCCGGGCGGAGACCCAACTGGACAACCTGATTCATCGCTGGCCCGGGGTCGTCTTCAGCCAGCGTCCTGATTTTAGCTTCTCGTTTGTCAGTCCGCGGATCGAAGAGATGACGGGCGTGACGGCCAGTGACTGGCGACGATCCACCCGCTATTTCTGGGAAGTCGTGCATGAGGCGGACGTGGAGAGCTTGCAACAACGACTGCAGCAGGCGGCCGGGTCGCGCACCGGTCTGACCAGCACCTATCGGATCCGGCACATTGAAACCGGCCGCGTCTCTTACGTCTGGGAACATCGCCAGGCCACCCGCAGCGCCAACGGACTGCTGCTCGGCTTCGAGGGCCTCTGGCTCGACATCAGCCGGCAAACGATCGCCGAGAAGCGGCTTTCGGCGATGGCCTGGAAGGAGAACTTCGGCGTGCTGACGATGGGGCTGGCCCACGACCTGAGCAACATCATGGCGGGCATTCTGTCCTTGAGTGAGACGTTCCAGGCGGACCTCTCCGCGGACCATCCGTTTCAGGAGGGACTGGCGTTGATCAAGCGCAACGCCACGCAGGCCAGCCAGATGGTGCGGCGCGTCCGCCAGTTGCACGAGGGCAAGAGCGGGGAACGGAGTTACCACGATCTCAACGAATTGGTGACCGACATGGCCGAACTGATGCGCAAGACCGTCCCCCGGCGCATCCTCGTCCAGACGGTCCTGGCGCCGGGGCAGCTCCCGGTTTACCTCGACGCGGTGGAATTCCGCCAGGCCATCATCAACCTGGCGATCAACGCCGTGGATGCCATGCCCCACGGCGGTCAAGTGTTCTTTCGCACGTCGCGCCACGAGCAGCATCCGCCGCTCACAAACGTCCAGGGCCGGCTGCCCCGCCTGCCGTGCGTCTGCCTGGCCGTGCAGGACACCGGCACCGGCATCCCCGCGTGTTACCTGGGCTCGATCTTTGATCCCTTCTTTACCACCAAGTCCGTCGGCAAGGGCTCGGGGTTGGGCCTCTACAACGCCCGCCTGTTCGCCGAGAAACACCACGGCGCCATCTCGGTGGCCTCGCAGGAGAAGGCCGGCGCCACGTTTTCTCTTTGGCTGCCCCAGGCCGACTTCACCGAGGGGCTGCAAAGCGCCGCCCAGCCGGCGCCGCCGCGCCACGCGTTGCTGGTCGTGGGCGGCACGCCGCCTTCGTTGGATTCGTTGGTCACCTTCCTGCGCGAACACGGTTTTTACGCCGTCGCGGCCGGGTCCGAAACTGATGCGGCGGAACTGCTGCACTCGCCGGAGTACCAGTTCACCGGCGTCATTGTGCAGGCGATGATGGGCGACCACGGATCGCTGGGGTTGCTGGACCAAATCCGCAAAGAACGCCTCCCGGTGAAGACCATTTTGAACGTCGCCGGCTGCCACATGGACGAGATCGACACGAAGCTGCTCAAAGCGGTGGACCGGGTGATCGCGCAAGACCTGGCCCTGCCGGAATTCCTCGCCCAACTGCGCGCGGCACTGGACGACGCCGGCCACTGACGCATGGCGACGGAAAGCCCAGCCGGGGCGGCGACGCCGCATCGAATCCTTGTCGTGGACGACGAGGAGATCGTCCTCGTGGCCCTGAGCGAAACCCTGCGGCGGGACCGGTATGAAGTGGTCACCGTATCCAACCCGCTGGTCGCCCTGGAGGTGCTCCGCAAAGAGACCTTCTCCGTCATCCTCATCGACCACGAAATGCCCTTGCTCACCGGCCTGGAGTTGCTGGCCCAGGCGAAGGAAATCCAACCGGATACCCCGCGCATCCTGATCACCGCGGTCCTTAGTCTGGACACGGTGATCAACGCGATCAACAAGGGCGAGGTCTTCCGGTTCATCGTCAAACCCTGGCTCCGCGAGGAGCTGCTGGTGACCGTCAAGAACGCCGTCCAGCGCTATGAACTGATGCGGGAGCACTCGCAGCTTCAGGCCCGCACCCTGGCCCTGAGCGAGCAAGCGGCCCAGTTCCAACGCTCGCTCGCAGCGCAGGAGGGCGTGGTGGCCGGACAGAACACGCGCCTGACGGAGTTGGCGCGAACACTCGACCAAACCCGGCAACGCTCACTGGAGTTGGGCCTGCGGGCGCTGCGCGCCTTCCACCCGGCGCTGGGCGATCAGGCCCGGCGCGCGGTTCGAATCGCCAAAGCCCTGGCCGAAACCGTTTCCCTCGCACCAGCGGATCGCCTCACCTTGGAAACCAGCGCGTGTCTCCACGACCTGGGTCTGCTCGGTGTACCGCGGCCGTTCATCAAAACCTGGCTGGAGGATCCGAAGGCGCTGACCGACGCGCAACGCGCCTTGATTGAGCAGCACCCCATCGTCGGCCAGGAACTGGCGGACCTTACCGACCCTCTGGGCGGAGCCGGCCTGGCCATCCGGGCCCACCACGAGCGGTTCGATGGCCGGGGCTATCCCGACGGGCTGGCGGGGCATGACATCCCTTGGCTGGGCCGGTTGCTCGCCGTGGCCGTCTGCGCCGCGGCCACTCCCGGCGGTGATCACGCTGCCCTCGAGGCCGTCAGGGCCGGTATGGGCACCGCTTTTGATCCCAAGGCCGTGGACGCTTTTCTACAGGCCTGGACTCGCGTCACGTCCGACCGCCAAGAGCGGGTCGTCCCGCTGGGCGAGCTCCGCCCCGGCATGGTGCTGGCCAAGGGCATTTACACCGCCAACGGCTTGCTCCTCGTTCCGGAGGGGCAGGAACTCAACGCGGCTTACATCGAAACGCTGCTCTCCCACCACCGGGTTCACCCGATCACGCAGTCGCTGACGGTGTACTGTTGAGCCGCCGGGGCGGGCCGGGGAAGCGCGTTCGCGCCGCGGCTTGGCTCCGCTTTTTCCATTTCCGCCACCACGGCATCGAGCACGCGGCTGGCGCTCGGCAGGACTTGGCGGAGGCGGTCGCGCCGGGAGTTCAGGCAAGCCACCTGGGCTGCGGCGCCCACGGCGATGAGGCGGCGGTACCATTCCAGAAACGCGCGGCTGGTCTGGACTTCATCCGGCCCGGCGTGCGCCAAGCCGGAGGACTGAAGGCTGAGGGTTTCGCACAGAATCCACGCGGCCTGGTGGCGCGGGTGGGCCGCCTGCTGGCAAACCTGGCGCCACAAGTCCTGCGCGGCAAGCACCTCCTGCCGCAACATCAGCACTTCCGCCCGTTGCGCGATGATCTGCGGATCACCGGGCAGTAGGCGGATGGCCTCGCCCGTCCAATCCGCGGCGAATTCCAAAAACTCCGCCCGGCTGAGGGCGATCTCCCCGCCCAACCGCCAGGCCTCGACATCGTCCGGGCGTTCCGTCACGAGCGCGTGCAGCAGGCGGATCCCATCCACCGGACGATTTTCGTTCCGCAAAAATTGGGCGAAATCCAGTTTTGCGGCGGCCACGTGGCCGGTTTCCGCCAGCGCGGCGGTGAAGGCGTTTTCCGCTCCGGCCACGTCCCCGAGTTTCGCCAGGCACAACGCCAGGCAATGCTGCGGCGCGGCGGTGTGGATGTCGGTGTTGATCGGCGTCAGGCAG